>DASRHK010000075.1:0-68895 GCA_035650495.1 Nevskiaceae bacterium
CTAAGTCCTGTCGAGGCCGAATCGATCCGGCGCGGCAGGAGACACCACATGAATACCGACATGATCAAGGGACGCTGGAAGCAGTGGCTGGGCCGCGCCAAGCACGCGTGGTCGACGCTCACGCACGACGAGCTGCTCGCCGCGCAAAGCGACATGCTGCGGCTCTCGGGCCTGCTGCAGGAGCGGTGCGGCGAAGCCCGCGCGCAGGCGCAGCGGCTGCTCGACGGTCTCGATACGCACGCCCGCACGCATTGAATGTTTTCCCCTGATGCGTCCGAGTTCCCGAAACTTGGCGCGCGCGGGGGAGTCGTACCCGAACCACTGCCTCGAACAGGAGGAACGACGATGATGAAGCACAAAGCAATGATGGTGACGCTGGTTGCGGCTTTCGCCGCGGCGCCGGCGATCTACGCGGCTGATCCGAACAGCCCGGACACGACCTATTCCGCCAAGCAGACCGCGCGTGACGCGAAGGCGACGGCGAAGAATGCGGCCAGCGATACGGGCGAGTTCCTGTCCGACTCGGCGATCACCACCAAGGTGAAGGCCGAGCTGCTGACGGAGAAGAACCTGAAGTCGCTCGGCATCAACGTCGACACGAACAATGGTGTCGTGACGTTGAGCGGCACGGTTCCGTCGACGGCCGAGAAGAAGCAGGCCGAGGATGTGACGCGGCACGTGAAAGGTGTGAAAGACGTCAAGAACGATCTCGCCCTAAAGACGGGTTGAGGTGGCTTCGATCGGCGCGTCGAGCCTCGCGGGAAAGCGCGCGGCTCAACGCGCTGTGTTCTTGGGTCGTAGCAGAATCGGCGAACTAGGCGACCCAAGGGTCGCCTAATTCGCGGATGGGATTCAAAAAGCAAAGCGTACGCCCGTCGCGTCTTCTGAAATCTTCCACAACTGGTTTGCGAGATTCGCGTCTCGCGCCTCAGGCCGGCACTCGACGCGCGCGGGATGCCCTTTGAGCTGCTGGAAGCCGCCGGGTCCGAAATAATCTCCGCCTTTCACATCCGCATCGGCGCACGCGTATAGCGCGGGCAGAGCGCCCATCGGCGCTGGCTGCGCCATGAAGCGATTCATCGTGCGCATGAAAAAGCCGCCTTGATCGGGATTCGTGTTGGACCAGCCCGGATGCGCGGCCACCGAGATCACTTCGACGCCGGCTTTCTTCAAGCGCCGGTCGAGCTCGAAGGTGAACAGCAGCGCCGCAAGCTTGCTCTTGCCGTACGCATCCATTTCCTTGTACGGCTTGCGCTCGAAGTGCAGATCGTCGAGATCCATGCCCGGCGTCATCTTGTGCGCCATGCTCGACGTGTTGACCACGCGCGCGCCCGGCGTGGATCGCAGCTTGTCGAAGAGCAGCCCCGTCAGCGCGAACGCGCCGAAGTGATTGGTGCCGATGTGCGTCTCGAAGCCGTCGCGCGTCTTGCCGAGCGGCGCGAGGATCGCGGCCGCGTTGTTGCAGAGGATGTCGAGCCGCGAGTGGCGCTTCGAGAACTCCTCGGCGAATTTGCGCACCGAGGCGAGATCGGCGACGTCGAGCTGCATCAGCTCGAGATCGGCGTTGGGCACGCGCTTCTGGATGTCTTCCATCGCGAGCCGTCCCTTGGCCTGCGTGCGGCAGGCGAGCACCACTTTGGCGCCGGCGCCGGCGAGGCCCAATGCGATCTCGAAGCCGAGGCCGCGATTGGCGCCGGTGACGATCGCGGTCTTGCCCGCGAGCGAGGGGATATCGACGGTGCTCCAGTTCGGCTTCATGCGGTGGCTCCCGGAAAGGGCGCGTAGTTTAGCCCCGAATCTTTGGCGCATCGTGCGGTCAATGAAGGACTCCATGCACCGTCGCGATCTCTTGAAGGGCGTCGCTGCGCTCGGCTGGCTTCCGGCCGTGTCGGCGGCTGTCCGCGACGAAGAGCACTTCGATCTCGCCTGGCTCAAGGGTCGCGCGCGCTTCCTTGCGCAGTCGCCGTACGTGGCGCCGTCGCGGCAATTGCCCGACGGGCTCGCCGCGATGACCTACGATCAATTCCAGGCCATCCACGATCGTCCCGAGCGCGCGCTGTGGGCGGATCACGGACTCGATTTCCAGGTGCAGTTCTTCCATCCGGGCTACACGTATCTCGAGCCCGTGCGCGTGCACGAAGTCGTCGACGGCAAGGCACGCACGATCGCCTACGATCCGGCGCTGTTCGATTTCGGCAAGAGCGGAATCAATGCGCGGCATCTGCCGAAGGACCTGGGCTTCGCCGGCGTGCGCATCCGCTATCACGCCGACTGGAAAACGGATCTCGTGGCCTTCCTCGGCGCGAGCTATTTCCGCGCGGTCGGCGCGTCGCGGCAGTTCGGCATGTCGGCGCGCGGGCTGGCGATCGACGTCGCCACCGACCACGCGGAGGAATTCCCGCGCTTCACCGAGTTCTGGCTCGAGCGCCCGGCGCCGAAGAGCGGGCGCCTCACGCTCTACGCGCTGCTCGATTCGCCGAGCATCACCGGTGCTTATCGCTTCGACATCACGCCCAACGCGACGCTGACGATCGACGTCGACGCGGCTCTGTATCCGCGCAAGCCGATCGAGCGTCTGGGCATCGCGCCGCTCACCAGCATGTACCTGTGCGGCGAGAACGATCGCCGCCGCGGCGACGACTGGCGCCCGGAGATCCACGACTCCGACGGCCTGCAGCTGTGGACCGGTCATTGGGAATGGATCTGGCGCCCGCTCGTGAACAACGCCGGCGTGCGGCTCAACTCATTTGCCGACGAGAACCCGCGCGGCTACGGCCTGCTCCAGCGCGATCGCGACTTCGATCACTATCAGGACGACGGCGTCTATTACGATCGCCGCCCGAGCGTCTGGGTCGAGCCCAAGGGCGACTGGCGCAAAGGCGCCGTGCAGATGCTCGAGATGCCCGCGCGCGACGAGACCGACGACAACATCGCCGCGTTCTGGCATCCGGCCGATCCAGTGCAGCCTGGCCAGGAGCTGCTCTACAGCTATCGACTCCATTGGGGCGATCAGATGCCGGTGCAGCCGCCGCTGGGACAGGTGATCGCAACGCGCACGGGCATCGGCGGCGTGATCGGGCAGAAGCGGAAATATTTCTCCTGGCGCTTCGCGGTGGATTTCGCGGGCGGTCCACTGCGCACGCTCGGTCGCGACGCGAACGTCGAGCCGATCATTCGCGCGTCGCGCGGACAGGTCGAGATCACCTCGGCGCGGCCGATCCTGCAGGGTCCGGACTATCGCGCGATGTTCGACTTGAAGCCCGCCGACGATTCCACCGAGCCGATCGACTTGCGCATGTACCTTGCGTTGCGTGGCGAGCCGCTGACCGAGACGTGGCAATACCAGTGGACACCGCCGCCCGCGGGCGAACGGCGGTTTTAGCGATTGGTCCAAGGAAGGAAGGCCACGGAGAACTGACATGACCGAACCGCGCAAGCAGGAACTCGAGGACGCCGCGCGCAAAGCGCGCAAGGGCGACAAGCGGATGGACCCGGTCGAGGAAGCCTCGATCGATTCCTTCCCGGCGTCCGACCCACCGGCGCACACGCGCTCGGAGCGCGAGAGACTGCTGGAAGAGAAGAAGCGCAAAGGCTGAATCCGCCCGCGCACGCGCTAGCATCTAGGCGTGCGCAAGATCCTCCACATCGACATGGACGCGTTCTACGCGTCCGTCGAGCAGCGCGACGACCCATCGCTGCGCGGGCGTCCCGTCGTCGTCGCGTGGCGCGGCGCGCGTTCGGTGGTGTGCGCCGCCTCGTACGAAGCGCGCAAATTCGGGGTGCGATCGGCGATGCCGGCGGTGCGCGCGGAGCGGCTGTGTCCCGACGCCGTCTTCGTCGCGCCGGACTTCACGCGCTATCGCGCGGCTTCGCAGCAGACGCGCGACATCTTCCGCCGCCACACCGATCTGGTGGAGCCGCTGTCGCTCGACGAGGCTTACCTCGACGTCACCGAGAACAAGCTCGGACTGCCGAGCGCGACGAAGGTCGCGCAGACCATTCGCGCGCAGATCCGCGACGAGCTGAAGCTGACGGCATCCGCGGGCGTCGCGCCGAACAAGTTCCTCGCGAAGATCGCGTCGGATTGGCGCAAGCCCGACGGCTTGTTCGTGATCCAGCCACACGAGGTCGACGCGTTGCTGGCGCCGCTGCCGGTCGCGCGCATTCCCGGCGTCGGCAAGGTGATGAACCGCAAGCTCGCGGAGATCGGCGTCGAGACCATCGCGCAGCTGCGTGGGAGAACAGCGGAGGATCTCGAGGAACGCTTCGGCAAGTACGGCCGTCGCCTGCACGAGCTCGCGCACGGCGTCGACGATCATCCCGTGAATCCGAACCAGCTCGTGCAGTCGATCTCGGCGGAGGACACCTTTGAGAAAGACCTGCCGCTCGCAGAGCTCGATGTCGCGATCCGGCGACTCGCGGAGAAAACCTGGAATGCTTCGCGCAAAACCCAGCGCGTGGGCCGCACTGTGGTGCTGAAGCTCAAGACTTCCGATTTCCGGATCATGACGCGCAGCCATACGCCGCCGGCGCCGCCGTCCTCGCTCGACGAGCTCACGCGGATCGCGCTCACGCTGCGCGACCGCGCCGAGCCCGAGCCGCTGTATCGCCTCGTCGGCGTCGGGCTGTCGAATTTCCAGGAGCCCGAAAGCGAGGAGCAGGCCGCGCTGTTTTGGTGATCGCGGTGGCATACTTCCCCCATCGGTATTGGGGAAGATCATGAACCGAATCCTGTCGACCGCGGCCGCCCTGGCGCTCGCCGCCTGCGCCACCGAGAAACCCGTGCCCGCAACACCGCCGCCACCGCCGAATCCCTTCCAGAGCGTGAGCGCGCTGCCGTTCGAGCTGCCGCCGTTCGACCGCATCCAGGATTCGGATTACCGCAGCGCATTCGAGGCGGGCATGGCCGGCGAGCGCTTCGAGATCGACCGCATCGCACACGATCCCGCGCCCCCGACGTTCGACAACACGATCGTCGCGATGGAGCGGGCGGGGCAGATGCTCGATCGCGTGTCGACGACGTTCTTCAATCTGAACACGGCCAACACCGATGCCGAGATGCAGAAGATCCAGGTCGAGATGGCGCCGAAGCTCGCCGCGCACAGCGACGCGATCCTGCTCGATCCGGCGCTGTTCGCGCGCGTCGACGCGGTCTACCAGCAGCGCGCGAGCCTCAACCTCGATCCGGAATCTGCGCAGCTGCTCGAGCGCCGCTACACGGCGTTCCTGCGCGCGGGCGCGAAGCTCGCCGACCCGGACAAGGAGACGCTGAAGCAGTTGAACCAGCGCATCTCCACGCTGACGACGCAGTTCCAGCAGAACGTGCTCGCCGCGACCAAGGCGTCGGCGATCGTGGTCGACGACCTCACGCAGCTCGATGGCCTGTCGCCGTCGCAGATCAGCGCCGCTGCCGAGGCCGCGAAGCTGCGCAATCTCGACGGCAGATGGGTGCTGACGCTGCAGAACACGACGACGCAGCCAGTGCTGACCAATCTCAGGAATCGCGGTCTGCGCCAGCGCGTGTACGAGGCGTCGGTGGCGCGCGCGCAGGGCGGCGATGCCGACAACACCGCGGTCGTCGCCGAGATCGTGCGGCTGCGCGCCGAGCGCGCGAAGCTGCTGGGCTATCCCGATCACGCGACCTACGTGCTCGCCGACGAAACCGCCGGCACGCCCGAAGCGGTGAACCGCATCCTCACGCAGCTCGCGCCCGCGGCGCTCGCGAACGCGAAGAAGGAAGCCGACGAGATCCAGAAGCAGATCGATCTCGAATCCAAGGCGCTGCGCCGGAAGAAATCCGAGCAGTTCAAGCTGCAGCCGTGGGACTGGGCGTACTACAGCGAGCAGGTGCGCAAGGCGCGCTACAGCTTCGACGAGGCGGAAGTGAAGCCGTACTTCGAGCTCGAGAGCGTGCTGCAGAACGGCGTGTTCTACGCGGCGCACGAGCTCTATGGCATCTCGTTCAAGGAGCGCAAGGACCTGCCGGTCTACCAGAGCGACGTGCGCGTGTTCGAAGTGACCGACGCCGACGGCTCGCCAATCGGCCTGTTCCTCGCCGACTACTACGCGCGCGACAACAAGCAGGGCGGCGCGTGGATGAACAGCTACGTCGTGCAGTCGCAGCTGTTCAATCGCAAGCCGGTGGTGTCGAATAACCTCAACATCGCAAAGCCCGCGCCCGGCGAGCCGACGCTGCTGACGTTCGACGAAGTGACGACGATGTTCCACGAGTTCGGCCACGCGCTGCACGGCCTGTTCTCGAACGTGCGCTATCCCTCGCTCGCCGGCACCAGCGTGCCGCGCGACTTCGTCGAGTATCCGTCGCAGTACAACGAAATGTGGGCGCGCGATCCGAAGGTGCTCGCGAATTACGCGAAGCACTACCAGACCGGCGCGCCGCTGCCGCAGGCGTTGCTCGACAAGGTGCTCGCCGCGCAGAAATTCAACCAGGGCTTCAAGACGACCGAGTATCTCGCCGCCGCGATGCTCGATCAGGATTGGCATCAGATCGTCGCGGAACAGGCGCCGCCGGCTTCGAACGTGATGGCGTTCGAAGCGGCAGCGCTGCGCCAGTCGTCGATCGACGTCGTGCCGCCGCGCTATCACACGCCGTATTTCTCGCACGTGTTCGCGGGCGGCTATTCGGCGGGTTACTACGCGTATCTGTGGAGCGAGATCCTCGCGCGCGACACCGAGCACTGGTTCAACACACACGGGGGGCTCACGCGTCAGAACGGCGATGAGTTGCGCGCGAAGATCCTGTCGCGCGGTCGCAGTGCCGATCCGCGCACGCTGTTCCAGGCGTTCTACGGCGGTCCGCCCGACGTGCAGCCCTTGCTCGATTACCGCGGGCTCACGCTGCCGCCGCCCGCGCCCGCAAAGCCGACCAAGCTGCCGAAGAAGCAGCGCTCGGCGTAGCGCTACTTCAGCAGGTCGAGGACCGTCTCGGACGGCCGGCAGAGCTTCACGCGCTTGCTCGTCACCACGATCGGCCGGTTGATCAGGATCGGGTGCGCCATCATCGCGTCGATGAGCGCGTCGTCGGACGTCGCCGGATCGTCGAGCCCGAGCTCCGCATAAAGCTTCTCTTTCTGGCGCACGACGTCGCGGACCTTCACGCCCATGCGCCGGATCAGATCGACCAGTTGCTCACGCGACGGCGGCGTCTTCAGGTACTCGACGACGTGAGGCTCGATTCCCGCCTTGCGGATGTACTCGAGCGTGTTGCGCGAGGTGCCGCACGCGGGGTTGTGATAGATCGTCACGTTCGCTTTCATGCCGCCATTCTCGCAGGTTGCTTTCGCAGATTGCGTACCCGGATGGGCGAGGCGCCACGAAACTTCGGCGCGACGCTCGGGGTCGCAGGACCAGACAACGAGGACAGGTCATGGACGCACTCACGATGATGAAAACCGCGGTCCTGCTGCTCGCGATCGCGGCAGTCGGTGGACTCACGATGGCGATCATCCGCTTCCGCGGTGCCGATCGGCCGCCGTCCTGGATCACCATGCTGCACGGATTCCTCGCCGGCGCGGCGTTGACGCTGCTGCTCTACGCGTGGGCGACGGTGGGATTGCCGGGACTCGCAAAAGCGGCGGTCGGCATCTTCGTGGTCGTCGCGCTCGTGGGCGCGTGGATCAACCTCAACTTCCACTCGAAGATGCTGCCGCTGCCGAAAGGCGTGGTCGTCGTGCACGGCGTCGTCGCCGTGATCGCGTTCGTGATGCTGCTGTTGTCGCTGCAGGCGCCCGCGGGCTAGATCCGCAAGGCTACTTCGTCGTTTTCCACTCGAAGCCGACGGCGACGCGCTTCGGCTCGCCTGGCTGTTGCGGCGCCACGGTGGGCGCCGGCGCGGCAGCCTCCGCGATCTTCTTCTTCAGCACCTCGACTTCCTTCTTGAGCTTCGCGTTGTCGACGCTCATCTGAAGGACCTTCTGCTCGGCCATCTTGAAGTCGTTCTCGATGCCGCGGAAATGACGCTGCAGCTCGGTGAGGTCCGAGACCATCGCGTGACTGGTGTTGACCCTCATCAGCTTGACGATGAGGTCGCTCACTTGCTTGGTGGTTGCCATGGCTACAGCTTACAGATGCAGCCCGCACTCCGTCTTGGGTTTTCCAACCCAGCGCCCGCTGCGGCCTTCGCCCTTCACCGTGCAGTGCGTGCAGCCGATCGACTGATAGCCCTCGGCGACCAGCGGATGGAAGGGCAGGTTGTGCTCGGCGATGTAGGCGTCGCGCTCGCCCTTGGTCACGTCGATCATCGGATTGAACTTGAGGATGCCGCGACGCTCCTCGAAGATCTTCATGTCCGCGCGCGCGTCGGTCTGCCAGCTCATCAGGCTCGACACCCACACGTGGTAGTTCGGCTTGACCGCGTCGAGCGGCTCGACCTTGTTGATCGCGCAGCAGTAGTCTGGGTCCTTCTTGTAGGTCTCGTCCTTCTGCGTGAACTCGTGCTTCCAGTCGTCGGCCTTGAGGTCGAACACCGAGAGGCCGAAGACCTTGGTCAGGTAGTCCTTGTACGCCAGCGTTTCCTTGAAGTGATAACCGGTGTTGATGAACGCGATCTTCTGATCGGGCCGGATATCCGAGATGATGTGCAGGAAGTACGCGGAGGTCGCCGCGAACGAAGAGGTGATCAGCACCTTCTCCGGCGCGAAGTCGCGATACAGCCGGCGCAGCCGCTCTTCGAAATGCAGCGGCGCGTAGATCCGGTTGAGCTCTTCGATGCGCTCGGCCGAAAGGCCCGCCGAGTTGCCGGTGCGCGGCGCGTCCGGCAGGGGCAGCACGTCGGCCGCAGTGGCTTCGCGCTGGAGGAACTCCGATAGCTTCATCGCTTCCATGGGCCGGGACTATAAGGCCTGCCCGGCGCGCCCGGACCGTCGCGACGAAAAAGATATATGTACAGAAACCGGTCGCGAACGCCGCCTTGCGGGCCCGGTCATACCAGCATGGGCAACGGCGAAGCGATCCGCGCGATGACGCATCCGCTGCGCGAAGTGGCGCAGGATTACGACGCGCTGCTCGACTGGATCGGCGATGCGGAGGTCGTGCTGATCGGCGAGGCGTCGCACGGCACGCACGAGTTCTATCGCGAGCGCGCGGCGATCACGCGCAGGCTCATCGAGGAGAAGGGCTTCCGCGCCGTCGCCGCCGAGGCCGACTGGCCCGACGCGTGGCGCGTGAACCGGTTCGTCCACGGCCGAGGCACGGACGTCCGCGCGAATGACGCACTGCGCGGCTTCCAGCGCTTTCCGGCGTGGATGTGGCGCAACACGGTGATGCTGGAATTCGTCGACTGGCTGCGCGCGCACAATCGCCGCGCCCAGGACGATCGATGCGCGGGTTTCTACGGCATCGATCTCTACAGCCTGCACAGCTCGATCTCGGCGGTGATCGGCTATCTCGAGCGCATCGATCCGTCGGCGGCGCGCCGCGCCCGCGATCGCTACGCCTGCTTCGATCACGTCGGCACCGACCCGCAGTCGTACGGCTATCTCGCGCACTTCAACGTGGGCCGGTCGTGCGAAGACGCCGTGGTCCGTCAGCTGACCGAGCTCCTCGAGCGATCGCAGAAATACGCCGCGCGCGACGGCGCCCATCCGCGCGACGATTTCTTCGACGCTGCCGTGAACGCGCGCGTCGTGCGCAACGCCGAGCAGTACTACCGCGCGATGTTCCGCTCGCACGCCGAGTCGTGGAACCTGCGTGATCGGCACATGATGGAGACGCTGGTCGCGCTGAAGGGCCATCTCGAGGCAGCCGGAGACGGCCCCGCGCGTATCGTCGTGTGGGCGCACAACTCGCATCTCGGCGACGCGCGCGCCACCGACATGTCGCGGGGCGGCGAGCTCAATCTCGGCCAGCTCGTGCGCGAGCACTTCGACGCCAGGGCGTATGCGATCGGCTTCAGCACCTACGAAGGCACGGTCACGGCTGCGCACGACTGGGGCGAAGCCGCGGAGACGATGCGCGTGCGGCCGGGACTCGCGGGAAGCTACGAGGCGCTGTTCCACGAAGCGGGAATGCGGGGCCTCCTGCTGAACCTGCGCGAGCTCGCGGAGCACGCGCTGCTGCGCGGGCCGCGGCTGCAGCGCGCGATCGGCGTGATCTATCGCCCGCACACCGAGCGCCTCAGCCATTACTTCGAAGCGCGGCTCAGCCAGCAGTTCGACGCGATGATCCACATCGACACGACGCGCGCGCTGCATCCGCTCGAGCACACAGCAAGAGTCGCGCCGCTCGAAGAGACCGAGACCTATCCGTCCGGCGCGTGAACCTCGACGGCCCTCGCGGGTCGGAATTTTGAGGCACTCAGCAAGGAGCGGTGATGAACATTCACGGACGCAGGATCGCGATCATGGCAACGCACGGCTTCGAGCAAGCCGAGCTGACGGAGCCGCTGGAGACGCTGCGCGGCGCAGGCGCGCAGGTCGACGTGATCGCGCCGGACGCTGGCGAGATCCAGGGCTTCCGGCATTTCGAGAAGGGCGACGCGGTGAAGGTCGACAAGACCCTCGCGGAGGCGATCTCCGACGATTACGACGCGATCGTCATCCCCGGCGGCGTCCACAATCCCGACGCGCTGCGCATCAATGAGAAGGCGATCGCCTTCGTGCACGGCTTCGCGAAAGCGGGCAAGACCATCGCGGCGATCTGCCACGGACCCTGGGTGCTGGTGAATGCGGGACTCGCCAAGGGACGCACGCTGACGAGCTACCAGACCATCCGCGTCGATCTGCAGAACGCCGGCGCGAAGGTCGTCGACCAGGAAGTGGTCGTCGACGGCAACTTCATTACCAGCCGGCAGCCGAAGGACCTGCCGGCCTTCAATCGCGCGATCATCGAAAAGCTGGCCGAGCGCGCGAAGGCCGAGCCGGAGACAGTCGAATGAAACGCACGCATCTCAACGAGAAGCCCGACGGCGAGCTGCACCTGGAAGACAAGGAAGAGCGCGGACGCGCGGGCGATCGCCGCTCGCGCAAAGCCGAGCGCGAGGAATTCCCGCCGGAGCGCGTGCGCCGCGCAGGACTCACCGCGGCCGAGACGCCGACGCCGGACCAGCCGACCGAGGACGACGCCAATCCCGAGACATTGATCGGCGAAGACAAGCCCGATCCGATCGACCAGACGCTGCGCGTGACCGACGAGGCCGACATCGGCGAAGGCTTCGGCAAGGACGAAGCCGAGCTCGCCGAAGAAGACCCGGTGGGACGCGCGCGGCCGCGGCCGGCGCCGAGCCATCGCGGTCCGGCGCGCGTGCATTCCCGCAATCGGCAGCAGCATCCGTGAGCGCCGCCGAATCGGTGGTCCTCGTCGCGGATTCCGCGCGCGCGCGTCTGTTCGACGCGCCGACGCCGACCGCGGCGCTGCACGAGATCGAGGACCTGTCCAATCCGGTCGCGCGTCTGCACGAGGGCGATCTGGTCGCCGATCGTGCGGGCGTCAAGCACGGCCGTTCCGCGCAGGTGCACGGCGGCTCGATGACCGCGGGAGCCGATGCCTATGGCGGCGGCGGCATGCGCGATCATCGCGTGGAGGAATTCGCGAAGTCGGTGTGCGAGCGGTTGGCCGACACCGTGCGCCGGACCGATGCGGAGCGCGTCTACATCGTCGCGGAGCCGCAGTTCCTCGGGTTGCTGCGCGCGCGGATGGACGCGCCGTTGCGCAGGCGCGTCGCGGGCGAGATCGCCAAGTCGATCGCCGGCAAGCCGCCCGACGAGATCCGCCGGGCGTTGCCGCCGAGGTTGTGAGGATCAGCGCGTCGCCGACTGGGAGTGCTGGCCGCCGGCGCGCGAGATGCCGGACAGCGCGTGCGTCGCGGTCTCCGCGGTCTCATCGGAGCAGGCGAGGTCGCCGAGCGCGACGATGCCGACGAGGCGCTTGTCGCGATTGAGCACCGGCAGGCGCCGCACCTGCAGCTCCGCCATGTTGCGGGCGACGTCGTCGGTGTCCTCGTCGTCGTAGCAGTACTTCACTTCCGCGCTCATCACTTCGCGGACGCGCGTGTCCGGTCCTTTGCCTTCCGCCACCGCGCGGATGGCGATGTCGCGATCGGTGAGCATGCCGACCAGGCGATCGTTCTCGCCCACCGGCACCACGCCGGCATCGCATTCGCACATCATCTTCGCCGCGTCGCGGATCGTCTCGTTGGGATTGGCGACGCGCACGTCGCGCGTCATGCATTCGCTGATCTTCATTCTCGAGTCTCCGTGCCTTCAAACACCGCTTTGCTGAAGCGGCACTAAGTTCAGAACGAAGCTGCCCGGTGAAGTTCCTGCGCGTCACGCGACGGTCGCGCGCACCTCGACGCTCATGCCGAGATAGTCGGCCGGCGCGCCGGTGTAGCTGCCCGACAGCGGAATCGCCTGCGAGGCGTCGCGCGCGACCGCGACGCGGATGAGATTGCGTCCGCCGATGAGCGCGTTGGTCGGATCGAATTCGACCCAGCCCGCACCCGGCAGATAGATCTGCGCCCAGGCGTGCGTCGCGCCTTGGCCGACGACGCCGGCGCCCGCGTCGACGAGCGATTCGTCGTAGAGGTAGCCGGAGACGAAGCGCGCGGCGAGCCCGAGGCTGCGCGCGGCTTCCATGAACAGCAGCGCGAAATCGCGACAGCTCCCGCTGCGCTGCTTGAGGGTGTCGACCGGCGACTGCACGCCCATTTCTTCGCGGCGCTTGTACTCGAACTCGTGCTTCACGGCGTGCGTCATCGCATCGAGGATCGCCAGCGTATCGGTGCCGGCATCGCCGCCGATGAAGCTCTTCGCCCATTGATCGACGTCGTGCTGCGCGTCCGGATAGTGGCGCTCCGCCGTGCGGCCCAGGTCCGCGACTTCCTCCGCGGAATAGTTGAAGGGCAGCGAGCGCGCGTAGTCCTCGATCACCAGCTCTTCGGGCTTCGCCGGAAAGTGCTCGGCGCGGAAGCGCGACTCGAACACGAGCTCGGCGGCCGGCGCAGCGAAGCTCGCGATGCCGATCGAGTTGCCGAACACGTCGTGCAGCCAGCGCACCGTCGCGGCAGGGGTGATGCTGAGCGCGGTGTCGATCAGGCGCAGGTCGTGGCTGTCGCGCGGACGGAACATCATCCGGTGCTCGCCGAAGCTGACCGGCTTGGCATAGCGGTACGTCGTGCGGTGCTCGACCTGGAGGATGGTCATTCGCGAACGAGCGGGACTTCCTGCGGGATGCTCCTCGGCTGATACCAATACGCCGTCGCCGCTTCGTTGAGCGTCGTGCGCGCAGCTTCGGATGGACGCCAGCGCTCGTGCGAGATCGCGGCGCGCACGAGGAAATCGAAGAAGGGGAGATGCCGGCGCAGCGTGCGCTCGTGGCGATGCGTCGCCGCCGGATTGAACATGCCGAGCACCGAAAAGATCTGCGCCGGGCTCTTCTTCACCCACAGCCACGAGCCCATCTCGAGCGTGAGCGGAATGAACGGCCGCGCTGCGACGCGCCGCGAGCGCTCGTAGAGGTGATCCCAGAGATCGCCGTGCGTCGTGTATTGGTGCGCCTGCGGCTCGATCACGTAGATGCTGTGGTACGGATGCGTGGTGCGGAACATCGTGCGCAGCGCGTAAATCTCCGCCAGGCATTCGATCGGGCGGTGCGACTTCGCGTAGGGGAACCACACGCGATCGGTCAGGCCGAATCCGGAATGGCAATCGATCGACAGGCAGAACGGCGCGGGGAACAGGCGCTCTTCGACCACGCGACAGAGCGCTTGTGCTTCGGGCTGCATCGGCTCGCCTTCGTGTCCGCGATACCACGGCAAGTGGTGCGAGAGGCGATGGCCGCCGAGCAGCCAGTGCGCGTCCTCTTCGGCATCGACGGGCGCGTTGCGCATCAGGTCGACGCCGCTCGGGTTCGCGCGCGTGCGATTGCGGAAGCCGCCCGGATTGACCAGCGGCATGAACACCAGCCGCACACGCTCGAGCATCTGCGCGAGTGCGTCGTCCCATTGCAGGCGCTCGATCAGCGAGTGCAGGAACGCGAGGATCACCTGTGCGCCGATGCGCTCGACGCCGTGGATGCCGCCGAAGAAGCCGACCACGGGAACCTCGCTCGACGCGGCGCCCAGCTCGAGGCAGTGGATCGGCAATCGGGCATTGCCGGCGGAGATCTCGCAGACGACGTCGCTGCGCAACGCGGGCGCGCCACGCTGGATCAGCGAATGCAGGGCGTCGAGCTCGGGGAACTCACCGTCGCTGAACGGGCGGATCGACAGTCGCTCCATCGCCTGCAATCTTTCTCGGGGGAAGGCGATCGAAGTTTGGCACGGATCAAAGGACATTCTGGTGAAACACAAGACACTGCGTTTCGGGAAGGGGTTTCGGGTCAGGCCGGGCAACCGGCGCTCGCAGGCAGCGGAGATGGTGATCCCGCCCGGCGATGCCGAGGGCGACCCGAGCAATCGCCATCGCGGCGCCGATCAGTGGCTGTTCGTCGTCGAAGGAAAGGGCAGGGCGCTGGTCAACGGCAAGGCGCGAGCGATCAGGGCCGGCAGCCTGCTGCTGATCGAGGCCGGCGATCGTCATGAGATCAAGAACACCGGGCGCGGCCTTCTGAAGACGCTGAACATCTACGTGCCGCCGGCCTACGACGCGTCGGGCGACGAGCTGCCGCGCGGGCGAAAGTAGCGCCCGGTGTGCGCGCCGACTAGATTTTTTTGACCGGCGTCACGAAAACCCGCTGACAAGCGACGCGCCCGACGCTACAGTGCGGCAGCGGCGGGATGATTCGCCGTGTCCGGGGGTTTCGAGAGTCATGAAGTTCAGTTATGCCGTGCTGCGCTCGGAATGGAAGAGCGCCAGCCAATCGATGCGCTACTTCCTCGCTTCGCACGTCGTCGCCAACCTGATGATGTCGCTCCTGTCGATCGCCAGCGTGATTGCCGGCGCCCTCGGCAGCCCGCAGCGGCAAGTGCTGTTGCTCGTCGTCGCCACCCTCTGCGGCGGCCAGGCGCTGCTCGCATGGCGGGTGCTCCAGAAGCGCTTCAACTTCCGCTACTCGCTCTGGTAGATCGCCCGGCGGGCGTCTGCACCCTGCGACGCCCGTAAAGGTTTTGTTGTAAGAAACGAAACCGTTGGTGAAACGCGCGGGTCCATAGCTTGCGCGAACGCTCGGCGTCCGCGTGATTCAACCATTGTGGGTTCCACCGCCGCGAGCGCTGCTCCCGGCCAACGAGGAGTGCTGTCCGCATGAATCGACTCACCTTGCAGGGAACGCTGATCCTGTTGACGCTCGCGCTTGGCGCCTGCGTCAACGCGAACGGAAACAACAACGGATCGGGCGGCACCGGCGGCAGCAATGCACCGCCGCGCGCTGCGATCGTCTCGATGCACGCCGATCCGGCGACGGTGTCGCCGGGCGGCACCAGCACGCTGTCATGGACCACGACCGACGCGACATCCTGCGTCGCGTCGGATGCATGGAGCGGCACCAAGGCGACCAATGGCTCGGAGACGGTGACGCTGCCGAGCAATCCCGGCTCGTACACCTACACGCTGTCGTGCAGCGGACCCGGCGGCAGCAATACGCCGAGCTCGGTGACCATTACGGTCGGCACCGACGGCGCTGCCACCGTCGTGAGCTTCCGCGCCGATCCTGCGACCGTTCAGCCCGGCGGCAGCAGCACGCTGTCGTGGACGACGCAGAATGCATCGTCGTGCACGGCGTCTGACAACTGGAGCGGCACCAAGAGCACGTCGGGCAGCGAATCGGTCACGCCGCCCTCGACGCCGAACTCCTACCTCTACACGCTGACGTGTACCGGTCCGGGCGGCCAGAACGCTGCGAGCTCGATCACAGTGACCGTCGCAGGACCTGCCAACACCGGCGGCGGTGGCGGAGGTGGCGGCGGCGGTGGGACCGGCGGCGACATCTCCGGCTGGAATTGCACCGATCGCCATCACGGCACGGGCACCGGCGAAGCGACCGGAACGCTCTGCGAGATCGTCGGGCTCGTGTCCGCCTGCCAGGTCGTCGATCCGCAGAATGCGGCCGACGGCGACGAGAACACGTTTGCGGAAGTCGACTTCCCGATCGCGGCGCTCGGTCCGCTCGTCGTCGATGCGCTGGGACTGAACGGCACGGCGAGCGTGCACGTCGATCTCGGCGACACGATCCCCGCTGGACAGGTCGCGGCGTTCGACGTCGAGCTGCCCGGCGGCACGGTCGAGCTCGACGTCCTTCAGGACGCGACGCTGACGACGTTCGCCGGTGGCGAGCAACAGGAGCAGGCCACAGTGGATCCGGGCACCGGTCTCGATCTGCTCGAGCTCCTGGGCGGTCGCGGGCGCGGGCTGATCGGCTTCCAGAACACCAAGGCCTACGACGCGATCCAGATCGATTTCAGCGCAACGCTGGCTGCCGCCGACGTGCTCGGCGTCACCGCGAACGTCTACGACGCCTGCACCAACGCGCAGGCGCCCTGAGGACGCGGTGAGAGGGAAGAAAGGCGGCTGTCAGGCCGCCTTTCTTTTTTCCACGCCGAGCAGCATCCGCAGCAGCTGCAGCGCGGACGCGTGCGTCTGTCCGCCGGCGAGATTCTCGCGGGCGCGCACGGTGAGCCCGAAGCAGAGCGGATGGAAGTAGGTCGAAGCGCCGTTGGCGTCGACGGCCTGGATCTCGTCGTGACCTTCGGCGAGATAGCGGCAGCACGCCGCGCAGAAGTGACCGGTGCTCGCACCGTTCAGCACCTGCGCCGGCGCGTCGGACGGAAGCGCACCGCCTTTCAGGCGACGGCTGATCATGCGCTCGATGGGATCGTTGTGGTCTTGCATTGCGGCTCTCCTCAAGGGCCGTCATCGCTCACGCAAAGCCTGTGCCGCGCGGATGCCGTTGGCGCGCGGCGACTTTGCGATCGCATCGCCTTGGAATCTGCATGAACACGCACCACTCCCAAGCAATTCGCAACGCGCGACGCGCTGCGCACGGCAGCGGACCGACAACGCGGAACTCCGCGCGAGACGGGACGGTCGCAAGTCCTGATGCGCGTCGCGCTCGCGACGAAGGAAGGGGGAAGAAAACGAATGGGCAACAGTCCGGAGTCAGACCCATCACCGCGGTTGCGCGTGCTGGTCGTCGCCGCTGAAATCTTTCCGCTCGCCAAGACCGGCGGTCTCGCCGACGTGGTGTCGGCGCTGCCGGTCGCGCTGAGTCACCTCGATCTCGATGTCCGCTTGATCATGCCGGCGTATCCGTCGGCGATGACCGCGGCGACCGGTTCCTCGCGCGCCGCGTCGCTCGGCGTGCTGTGCGGGGCCGAAGTGCGGCTGATCGAAGGCCGCATGCCGGACTCGCGCTTGCCTGTCTATCTCGTCGACAGTCCCGAGCTGTTCGCGCGCAACGGCACGCCGTACGGCGACGAAGACGGTAACGACTGGGCGGACAACGCTCGCCGATTCGCAGTGTTCTGCCACGCAGCGGCGCGGCTCGGTCTCGGTCAGACTGCGTTCGACTGGCGGCCCGACGTCGTGCATTGCCACGATTGGCACACCGGCCTGGTGCCGATGCTGATCCACTTGGCGCTCCCGCCGAAGCCGCGCATCGTGTTCACCATCCACAACGCGGCGTTCCCCGGGAAATTCTCGTTCGACGCGATGGCGGGGCTCGACGTCCCCGCCGCGGCGTTCGGCATCGACGGCGCGGAGTTCTACGGCGACTTCTCGTTCCTGAAGGCCGGCATCCGCTACGCCGACAAGATCTCCACCGTCTCGCCCACCTACGCGCGCGAGATCTGCACGCCGGAGTTCGGCTGCGGCTTCGACGGCCTGCTGCGCGCGCGATCAGCCGATCTGGTCGGCATCATGAACGGCATCGACCAGAGCCTGTGGAATCCGGCAAGCGATCCGCATCTGGCGCAGCGCTATTCGCGCGCCGACTGCGGCGGCAAGGCGGCGTGCAAGGCCGATCTGCAGCGCGATCTGGGATTGAAGCGCGATCCGGATGCGCCGCTCGCGATCTTCGTGTCGCGCATCACGTCGCAGAAGATGGCCGACGTGATGCTGCACAAGCTGCCGGAAGTCCTGCAGCGCAAGCCGCGCCTGCAGTTCGCGCTGGTCGGCCGTGGCGATCGGCCGCTCGAGTCGGGTTTCCGGTCGATGGCGGATCAGTTCCCAGGCCGCGCCGCCGTGCGCATCGAGTATTCGGAGAATCTCGCGCATCGCATGCACGGTGGCGGCGACATCCTGCTGCACGGCTCGCGCTTCGAGCCGTGCGGGCTCGCGCAGCTCTACGCGATGCGCTACGGCACGGTGCCGCTGGTGCGGCGCGTCGGCGGACTCGCCGACAGCGTGATCGACAACGACGCCGGCGAGCATGCGGCGAACGGCTTCGTGTTCGACTCGCCCGACGGCGACGCGATGACGCGCGCGCTCGATCGCTGCGTCGACGCCTATGAGGGCAAGCGCGCGCGCTGGCAGCGCCTGCAGCACAACGCGATGTCCGCCGATTTCAGCTGGGCGCGCTCGGCCGGGAAGTACGCGCGGCTCTACGCCGCAGCCTAGCGCGATCGGATCCGGTCCCAGGCTTCGCGCGACGAAGCAGGCAGCACTGCGCTGATCCGCAGCGCCGGCACGTGCAGCGTGTCGTTCGCAACGCTGCCGGCGAGGATGCGCGCCGGATCGTCGATGATCCTGCGGAAGCGCCGGCGCTCGGCGCGGAAGCGATCGCGACTGACGATGCAGCCACCCGAATCGCGCGCGGCCTTGAGCATCACGCCGTCGGCGCGCTTGCCGCTCGGCACCGCGACAACGCCGGGATGACTCAGGACCTCGCCATAGAGCGGTCGATCGGATTCCGTGAGCTGATACGGCGCGCTCGCGTCGAAGAAAAGCGTGACGCGGTGCTCCTGCTCGAGAAGCGCCGTCAGCAAGGTCAGCGGCAGCCGCAGCTGTGGCGGTGTGCCGCACCAGTAGGCGACATTGAGTGCATCGACGATGATCCTGTGCGCGGCCACGAATTCGAGGCGGGATGGCTGCCGGGAGTGAAGTAGAGTAGCGATTCCGGGCAATGCGGTGGCAGGGGCAGCACATGAGCAGCAAAGCGCGCGGCCGGTCCCATCGGGGACCCGACGGCGCCGGAGAGGGGCCCATCGAAGCGCTGTTCGGCACTTCGGGCGGCCTGCAGGGCCTGATCGACGCGATCGCGGCCGCCATCTACGTGACGGACGAAGCCGGTCGCCTCACGCATTTCAATCGAGCCGCGGTCGAGCTGTCGGGCCGCATCCCGGAAGTGGGCACCGACCGCTGGTGCATCAGCTGGAAGCTCTACCATCCGAACGGCACGCCGATGGCGCACGACGAGTGCCCGATGGCGATCGCGCTCAAGCACGGCCGCACCGTGCGCGACGCCGAGATCATCGTCGAGCGCCCGGATGGCTCGCGTGCGTGGGTGACGCCGTTTCCGACGCCGCTGAAGGATGCTTCGGGGCGCGTGATCGGCGGCATCAATCTGCTGGTCGACATCACCGATCGCAAGCGCACGCAACGCCTGCTCACGCGCCTCGGTGCGGAGCAGACCGCGCTCTACCGCTTCACCGACCAGCTGCAGCGTGCCGCGTCCTTCGAGGCGATCTACGAGGCCGCGCTCGACGCGATCATCGGCGGCATCGGCTGCCAGCGCGCTTCCATCCTGCTGTTCAGCGTCGACGGCGTGATGCGCTTCGTCGCTTCACGCGGATTGAGCGACGAGTATTGCCGCCGGGTCGAAGGGCATTCGCCCTGGCAGCGCGACACGGTCCAGCCGGCGCCCATCGCGGTGAGCGACGTGGCCGCCTGCGGGCTGAGCGCGGAGCTCAAGGAAGTGGTCGCCAGGGAGGGCATCGGTTCGCTTGCCTTCATGCCGCTGGTCTCCGACGGCGAGCTCATCGGCAAGTTCATGGTGTATTTCGATGCGCCGCGTGCGTTCGCCAGCGGCGAGATCGAGCTGGCGATGAGCCTCGCGCAGCAGCTCGCGTTCGCAATCACACGGCTTCGCGCGGAGCGCGAGCGCAGGAGCGCCGAGGAAGTGCGCTCGCGGCTTGCCGCGATCGTGGAGTCTTCCAACGACGCAATCGTCGCAAAGGATCTCCACGGCAGGATCATGTCCTGGAATGCCGCAGCCGAGCGCCTCTATGGCTACACGGCCGAGGAGATGATCGGCCAGCCGGCCGCGGCGTTGTATCCGCCGGATCGGGCGCACGAGGAGCAGCGCATCCTGCAGCGGGTTCGCGCAGGAGAGCGCGTCGAGCGCTTCGAAGCGGTGCGCTTGCACAAGAGCGGCAATCCAGTGCACCTGTCGATCACGATCTCGCCCGTGCGCGATGGCACCGGCCGCATCGTCGGCGCTTCGAGCGTGGCCCACGACATCGGCGAAGCCAAAGCGCACGAGATGGCGCTGGCGCGCAGCGCCGAGCGCTACCGATCCCTCGTCGAGGCCAGTGGCGCGATCGTCTACACCTCGGATTCGCTCGCGCAGTGGAATGCTCCGAATCCTGCGTGGCAGGCGTACACCGGGCAGACGTTCGAGCAGTGCCGCGGGCGTGGCTGGGCCGACGCGGTGCATCCGGAAGATCGCGAGCGCATCGTCGCGACGGTGCTGCGCTCGCTGGCCGATGGACAGGTCTGGTCGGCCGAGGGACGGCTGTGGCATCACGCGAGCGGCGGCTATCGGTATCAGGAGGCGCGCAGCGTGCCGATCCACGATGCCGAGGGGAACGTCATCGAATGGGTCGGCACGTGTCTCGACATCCACGCGCGCAAGAGCGCCGAGCAGGCCGTGCGCGACGCGGACCGGCGCAAGGACGAATTCCTCGCCGTGCTGGCGCACGAGCTGCGCAACCCGCTGGCACCGATCGCATCGGGCTTGCAGATCCTGCGCATGCCGACGAGCCAGAGCGTGCGGCTCACGGCGCTCGACACGATGGATCGCCAGATGCAGCATCTCGTGCGGCTGATCGACGATCTCATGGACGTCGCCCGGATCACGCGCGGGACGATCGAGCTGCGCAAGGAAGAGCTGACGCTCCAGGAAACCGTCACCGGCGCGCTCGACATCAACCGCGGCTTCGCGGAGGCGCACGGCCACCGGCTGGATGTCGAGATGCCGCGCGAGCCGATCGCCGTCGTCGGCGATCGCGTCCGCCTGACGCAGATCATCGCCAACCTGTTGAGCAATGCGATCAAGTACACCGCCCGCGGCGGCCGGATCCGCGTGATCGCCGAGCGGCAAGGCCGGGAGGCGATGGTGCGCGTCATCGACAACGGCAGCGGCATCTCGGAGGGCATGCGCGGCCGCATCTTCGAGATGTTCGAGCGCGCCGATCGCTCCATCGAGCGCCTGGCGGGGGGGCTCGGCATCGGCCTGAGCCTGTCGCGCAGGCTGGCGCAACTGCATGGCGGCACCGTCGAGTGCTTCAGCGAAGGCGAGGGCCGCGGCAGCACGTTCACCTTCCGGTTGCCTTTGTCTGCGTCGGCGCAGTCAGCGCCGGTGCCCGGCGCGGCGGAGATTGAACGCACCGCGCGGCGCAAAGTCCTCGTCGTCGACGACAACTACGACGCGGTCCACATGCTCGCGGCGCTGCTCGTCAGCCTCGGCCACGAAGTCGAGGTTGCGCACGATGGCAACGAGGCGCTGCGCAAGGTCAAGGTCTTCAGCCCCGACGTGGTGCTGCTCGATCTCGGCATGCCGCCGCCCGATGGATTCGACGTCGCCGGGCGCATCCGGCAAATGCCCGGCGGCGACCGGACCCGCATCATCGCCGTGACCGGCTGGGGCCAGGAAGCGGACCGGCGCCGTACGCGGGAATGCGGCTTCGACAGCCACATGGTGAAGCCGCTCAACGCCGAAGATATCGCGAAGGCCGTCGGACGAACGACGCACTAGCGCCGGTTCCGTCGAAGCGTCGTCTAGGCCGTCTCTTCGACCACCGCTTCCTTGCGCGCGCCGAGATTGGCACCTTGCCTCAGCAATTCGGCCTGCAGCTCGCGCGCGGGGATCTCGTGCGGTTGCACGCCGCGCTTCGCCGCGAGCGCCGCGCAAGCGCCGGCGCCCTGGCCGGTCGCCATCGAGATCGGCATGACGCGATACGACGAGTGCGCTTCGTGGGAGCCGGAGATCGCGCGACCGGCGACGATCACGCCGTCGACCTCGCGGGGTAGGAGCGCACGCAACGGAATGTCATAAGCCTCGCCTTCGGGCAGGTGACGCAGGATCGTACCTTTCCCCTTGGGATTGTGGATGTCGACCGGGTAGGTGCCGCGCGCGATGACGTCGGCGAATTTGCGCGCGCCGATGATGTCTTCGACCGTCATGCGATAGCGACCGACGATGCGCCGCGTCTCGCGCACGCCCACCTGCACGCCGCTCTGCACGACGTACGACTCCGCGAATCCCGGAACGTACCTGCGCAGGAACTGCTCGATCTGGCGCAGCTGGAAGCGCGCCGAGCGCTCGGCCATCGTCAGGTCCCAGACGTCGATGCCGAGCACGCGGGTCACGCGCGTGGAGTTCAGCGACAGCTCACGCGGGTGCGGCGTCGCGAAGAACAGGATGTCCTCGCGCTGCAGCTGCAGCTCGCCGCGCTCGGTCGCCTGGCGCACCAGATCCCACAGCCCGTGCACGCCGCGCCACTGATCGGGATGCGCGCGCACGTAGTCCTGGAACTTGCCGCGGTCGAAATCCGCGATGCGCGCCATCAGCGTCATCGGCTGGACGAGCCCGTCCTCGTCGCGGCCGATCTCGTATTCGGCGCCGGCGCGCACGGCGACGTCGGCGTCGCCGGTGCAATCGACGACGACTTTCGCGTTGATCACGACAGGTCCGGATTTCGATTCGGCGACGATGCCCGCGATGCGTCCCTGCTCCAGGAAGGGATCGCTCGCAAACGCGTGCAGCAGGTAATGCACGCCGGCGTCGTCGAGCATCGCGAGCGCGGTTGCCTTGAACGCTTCCGGATCGAACGGCACGACATAACCGGTCTGCAGCGACGGCGCGATCGCCCCGCCAGTGGACACGAGCTTGCGCAGCAATCGCTCGAGCACGCCGGCGATCACCGGATCGCCGGGGCCGTGATCGGTCGGCAGCAGCGTGTCGCCGCCTTGTGGCGCGGGACGATGCTTCTGCGTGTGGAACGACATCAGCGGCATCACCAGCGCCGCGGTCGCGTTGCCGCCGAGGAATCCGTAGCGCTCGACGAGGATCACTTTCGCGCCGGCGTCGGCAGCGCCGATCGCGGCGCCGATGCCAGCGGGTCCGCCGCCGACCACGACGACGTCGCAGCGCGCGGCGCGGATGCCTTTGCGCGACGGCAGCGCGATCGTCTCAGGCTCGCGCGGCTTTTCGAGCGCTGGCACGCCCATCCTCCTGCCCGGACAGCACCTCCTTGACGATGAGGCGATTCTCCTTCGCGCGCTCCTGCAGCGTCGGCAGGTTCTTCGCGATCTTCGCGCGCAGCGTGCGCTGCGTGTCCCAGCAGCGGTCGATGTGCGCGAGCAGCGTGCCGGCATCGAGATCGTCGAGCGGCGGCGCGGGCAGCTCGAGCTCTTCGATGAAGCCCGCGATCTTCGACGCGTACGGCAGCGACACGAACGGCACGCCTTGCCGCGCGGCGAAGATGAGGAAGTGCAGCCGCATGCCGATCGCGAAGTCGAAACGCGCCATCAAGCTCAGCAGCTGGCCCGCGTCGTAGTCGCCCTTGAGCACCGCGGCGCGCGCCGCGCGCTTCATCTTCGCGGCGATCGCGTGGCTGTGCTGGATGTCGACCTGCTTGCGCTCCATCGGGATGAACACGACGTCGGCGTCGTAGCGATCGACCACGAAGTCGGCGGCGTTGGCGACGAGCGCGTGATAGTGATCGACGTCGAGATCGGGCGCCGCGGGACCCGGCTCGCGCACCGACAGCGCGATCAGCCGCTGCTTGCCTTCGATGCCTTCCACGCGCAGCGCGTCCTTGGGCAGGTCGCGCGGCTTGAGCAGCAGCGCGGGATCCGCGGTGAGCAGCATCGGCGCGTCGACGCCGACGTCCTGCAGCAGGCGCTCGCCATGGCGATCGCGCACGGTGATCGCCGCGCAACGGTTGAGCGCGCGGCGCACCGCCAGGCGATTGTGCGGATCCTTCAGCGGTCCCGCGCTGATCGCGTAGACCATCACCGGCACGCCGAGCTCGTGCGCGAGCTCGACTTCGCGCAGGTAGAGCTGCGCTTCCTCGTCGTAGAGGATGCCGCCGCCGCCGAAGATCAGGAGATCGAGCCGATCGACGACCGCACGCGACTCGTCCTTGGTCATCTTGCGGACCGGCACGGCTTCGATGCCGTGCCGACGCTTGGTGTCGTCGGGATCGCGGCTGAACACGACCAGCTCGGCGCCGAGCTCGTCGCGCAGGTATTCCACGATCGACTCGAGGATCGCCTCGTCGCCGAGGTTCAGTCCGCCATAGGAACCGCTGATGCCGATGCGTGGCTTGCGGGTGGGGTCCATGGGATTTGGACCCCGCGCCGGGGAGGGTTGTTTCAGGCCCGATCGCGGACCGGCTTCAGCGCGGCGATGTGGAGCAGGAGGTTGGGATCGGGGCAACGCTGCAGCCACACGGCTTTCTCGCTGAGCAGGCAGACGCCGGGATAGTCGCCGCGCCGGCCTTCCATGTCGCGGATGACTTGGAAATGCAGATGCGGCGGCCAGCCCAGATTCTCGCCGGGCGCGCCGAGCCAGCCGATCTCTTCGCCGGCGCGCACGCGATCGCCCGCGCGGACTTTCTTCAGCGACGCGCGCGACAGATGACCGTAGAGCGTGTGGAAGACCTGTCCTTCGAAACGATGCTCGAGCACGATCGTCGGGCCGTAATCGCCGAAGCGCGCGTTGTCGGCAGTCGAGTGCACGAGACCGTCGAGCACGGCGTGGACCGGCGTCGCGACCGGCATCCACAGATCGACGCCGAGATGGATGCTGCGCGTCCTGCCGTCGGGATCGCGGAATTGCGGGCTCACTTCGTACACCGCGCGATCCTCGCCATAACCACCGGCTGCGTAGTCGGCGCCCGCGCGATGGACCGCGTCCCACACCCAGTCGTTGAACTGCGTCGCATCGGCCGCGTTGAGATCGGCGAGCGAAAGGTTGTTGCGGGACAGATCGAGCTTAAGGCAGCGACGCGCGTTGAGCCCGAACGGGAAAGGGCTCGCGGTCTTGAGGTCCGGCAGCAGCTCGGCAAGCGCGCTCACGTGCCGACTATACGGCGGCGGCCTGGGGGGGTGGGTCGACCGGTATGGGTTGTTGATGGCCCGCGATCAGGCTTTCCAGGGTGCCGATGTCAGCCGGCTTGATCAGGTACTCGTCGAAGCCGGCTTCGCGCGCGCGCAGCCGATCGCGCTCATGGCCGTAGCCGGTGAGCGCCAGCACCAGCGGCCGATGACTGCGCTGGGCGGCCCGGATCCGGCGCGCGACTTCCCAGCCGTTCATGCCCGGCAGCCCGATGTCGAGGATGATCGCTTCGGGCTGGAACGATTCGACGACTGCGAGCGCGGTCTGGCCGTTGCCCGCCGTGCGCACTTCATGGCCGGATTCGCGCAGCAGCATGGCGAGACTGAGCATCGCATCGGCGTTGTCGTCGACGATCAGCACGCGCGTCGGCGTGCGCGGACGCACGACTTCGGCGGCTTGCTTCGGCTGGTCCGACGGGATCGCCGTCGCGCGCGGCAGGCGGATGGTGAATTCCGAGCCGCGGCCGGTGCCCTCGCTGTCGGCTTCGACGCTGCCGTCGTGCAGCTCGACGATGCTGCGCACGAGCGTGAGCCCGACGCCGAGCCCGCCGCGCGCGCGATCGAGCGACGTGTCGACCTGCATGAACAGGTCGAAGATGCGCGACAGCATGTCCGGCGCGATGCCGATGCCGTCGTCGCGCACGCGGATCGCGACGTCCTCTCCGGCGACCTCGGCGGCGAGCCAGATGTGTCCGCGCGCCGGCGTGTACTTCGCCGCGTTGTTGAGCAGGTTCGACAGCACCTGCACGATGCGCGTCGGATCGCAGTCGAGATAGACCGGCTGCTCCGGCACCGACACCGCGAGCCGATGCTGGCTCTCGTCGATCAGCGGCTGGCTCTGCTCCACGGCGCGATTGATCAGCGTCGCGAGCGTGACGCGCTGCTTGGCGAGCTGGATCTTGCCGCGGGTGACGCGCGAGATGTCGAGCAGATCGTCGACCAGGCGCGTCAGGTTGCCGACCTGGCGATTGAGGATCTCCGCGATGCGCTCGAGGCGCTCCTCGTCAGGCGTGGTGACGCCGAGGATGTCGGCGGCGCTGCGGATCGGCGCGAGCGGATTGCGCAGCTCGTGCGCGAGCATCGCGAGGAACTCGTCCTTGCGCCGGTCGCTCTCCTGCAGGTCGGCGAGCAGCGCGCGCGACTGGTACTGGCGCGCGCGTGCGCGCAACGCGGTGCGCCCGGCGGCGATGCAGGTCGACATGCGCACCGGCCGCTCGAGCAGGATCACGTTGCCGAGCGTCTCCATCGCGCGCAGCGCGACCGGCGAGTCCGGTCCGCCGCGCGTGAGCACGATGAACGGAAGGTCGGACCACGGCGGCTGGCGCGTGACGATCGCGTGCAGGCGATTCGGCGCGTCGCTGACCAGCGCTTCTTCGGTGATCAGGACGGCGCCTGCGCCGGCTTCGATCTCGTCGCACAGCGCTTCGACGTTGTGACAGATCTGCGCGCTCATGCGCCCGCGCGCGAGCACGGACAGCGTGTTCGCCGCGTCGCGACCCGTCGGCGCGAGCACCAGCAGGCGCAACGAGTCCGGATGGGTGGGACCGGCTGCGCTCATGCAGTCTTGCGCTCCGCCAGCAATGGAGCGCCGTCGCCGAGGTAGCGCGGCACGCCGGTGAGCACGCCTTCGAACTGCGACAGCGGCTCGCCGATGTGGATGCCGTTCGGGCCGAAGCTGTACTCGCGGATGGTGCGCTCGTGCGTGCCGCCGCGCTTCTTCATGACCGAGATCGCCTGGCGCACGCGGCCGCCGGCCTCGAAGTAGCGCAGCATGATCACCGCGTCGGCGAGGTAGCTCGCGTCGATCTGCGCCTGCATCGCCTGACCGATCAGGCCTTGCTGCGCCACCACCATCAGCGAGGTGACGCCGCGCTGGCTGAGATAGAGCAGGAGCTCGTGCAGCTGCAGGGTGAGGAAGCGCACTTCGGGAATCGCGTTGAGATAGCCGGTGAGCGAGTCGATCACGATCATCTGCGCGTGACGGTCCTCGACCTCGCGGCGCACGCGATCGACGAACTCGCCGGCGGAGAGCGCGCCGGGATCGACCTGCTCCACGGCGAGCGTTCCCTTTTCCATGTATTGCTCGAGCTTCATGCCGATGCCGCGCGCTCGCGAGAGCATCGTGCGCGGGCTTTCGTCGAACATGAACATCGCGACGCGCTTGCCCTGCCTCGCGGTCTGCTCGGCGAACTGCATCGCGAACGTCGACTTGCCGGAGCCGGCCGGCCCGACGAGCAGGTTGCTGGTGCCGCGATCCACGCCGCCGCCCATCAGCGTGTCGAGCTCCGCGAGCCCGCTCGGCACCGGCTCGGTCGGGAACGAGCCGCTGTGCTCGGACGCGACCAGGCGCGGATAGACCTCGAGCCCGCCTTTGCGGATGCGGAAATCGTGGAAGCCGGGCCGGAACGAGCGGCCGCGCAGCTTGAGGACCTGCAGACGCCGATGCATGACGCCGTAGTCGGGCGATTTGCGCTCCAGCGACAGCACGCCATGCGCGAGGCTCTGCAGCTGCAGGTCCGACACGTCCGAGGTGCGATCATCGAGCAGCAGCACGGTGCAGGCGCGTCCGACGAAGAACTGCTTCAGCCCGAGGATCTGCCGGCGATAGCGCAGCGAGTTCTGCGCGAGCAGGCGCATCTCCGAAAGGGAGTCGAAGACGACGCGTCCCGGCTTGACCCGCTCGATCTCCTCGAGCACTGCGCGCGTGGTGTCGACCAGCTCGACTTCGGACGTGTGGAACATCGTGTTCTCGGCGTCCGGATGCAGCACTTCGTCGCTGCGGTTGAGCTCGATCACCGAGATCCCGTCCAGGGACCAGCCGTGGGAGGTCGCCACCGCGAGCAGCTCCTCGCGGGTTTCCGACAGCGACACGTAGACGCCTTGCTCGCCGTGCCGGCGTCCCTCGAGCAGGAACTGCAGGCCGAGCGTCGTCTTACCCGCTCCGGGATCGCCTTCGATCAGATAAAGCCGACCGCCGGGCAGGCCGCCGTAAAGGATGTCGTCCAGCCCGGTGATGCCGCTGCTGACCAGCTCGTTGCGTACAGCCTCTTGCATGGGTTTCCCCCTCTTTTTTGCTTAGTCAGGTGGCAGCGCAACAAAGTTTCCTGGTTCCGGCACCCCGCCGGGAAAACCGCGGTCGGACTTTCATGGGCATGCGCAAAGTGATTTTCGTCGGCGCCGGCCTGGTCCTCGCGGCCTGCGCGACCAAGCTCGTGTACCAGCGGCTCGACTGGCTGATCAACTGGCGCCTGCACGACTACGTGACGCTCGACGACGCCCAGAACGCGCGCTTCAAGACGACCTTCGCGGACCTGTGGGCCTGGCATCGCTCGCACGAGCTGCCGCGCTACTCGGCCGACCTGCGTGAGATGGCCGACAAGCTCGACAGCCGCGTCACCGTGACGCCGCAGCAGGTCGCTGCTTACGGGCAGCGCTTCCAGCTGCATTGGCAGGAGCTCATGTCGAGGACGATCGACTCCCTGTGCGATCTGGTGCGCACGCTCGACGAGCGCGAGGTCAAGGAGATTCTCGAAGGCATCGACGAGAAGACCGCCGACTTCGCCAAGGAGTACGTCGCGCCGCCCGAGGACGAGCTGCGCAAGAAGAGCGAGAAGCGCACGCGCAAATGGATCACGCGCTGGACCGGCCCGCTCAACGACGCGCAGGACCGGCTGGTCGACGACTGGGCGCGCAAGCGGCGCGCGATCGGCAAGACCTGGCTCGATCAGCGCAAGACCTGGCGCGATCAGTTCGCCGCGGCGCTCGCGGCGCGCAAGAGCTCACCCGGCTGCAACGCGTTCCGGCCCCTGTTCGCGACGCCGATGGATCAGGTCAGCGACGCCGGCGCGGACGACATCGCCTACAACCAGGATCAATGGAATCGCCTGATCGCCGACGTGCTCGCAGCGGCCGACGATCGCCAGCTCAAGCGCGCATCGAGCGAGCTGCGCGAGATGGCGCAGCAGCTCGACGAGCTTGCCGCGATGGCGGCGAAGTGACTAGGCGGCGTGGGGGAGCGGTGAATGTCCGCGATGGTGGGCGGCCCAGCGCGCGGCGGCGACCAGCGAATCGGGCGTCCAGAGCTTCTTCTGCAGGACGCCCTGCACGCCGGCAGCCTGCGCGGCGGCGACTTCCGGCGACTCCGGGAGGGCAGACGTGGAAATGACCACCGGCAGATCCTGGAATTCGCGGATCTGGCGCGCCGCCGTGAGCCAGGCCAAGCCGCCGGCCACCGGCATGTTGAGATCGAGGATGACGACGTCGGGCTTGAACACCTGCAGGCTGGCAAACGCGTCCGAGGCGCTGGTGGCCGATTTCACCAGGAAGCCGGCGTCGCCAAAGGCGACTTCATAGGCGGCGATCACCATCGGGTCGTCGTCGACGATCAGCACTTTCAGGTCATCCATGGCGAAACGTCCTCTTCGTCAGCGCAGCGACGCGATGGGACCGGCGTCGAGGCGGTAATAATCGATCTGGCTGCAGTTGCGGACCGGATAGTTCATCGCCGCATAGCGCGAATGCGACAGCGCTGCGATCGAAGCGTGCTCGAAGACGCCTTCGGGGCTCGAGGCGACGACGCGCACGTCGATCACTTCGCCGTTCGCCGCGACGTGGTACGTCATCGCGACCCAGCCTTGCTGCGCGACTGCCTCGCGCGGAAATTGCGGCCGGTAATGCCGCGTTTCTTCGAGCGAGGCGCAGGGATTCGCGGCCCCCAGGGCCAGCGGCGCGTGCGTCGGGGCCGGCGGCGCCGTCGCGCAGCCTGCAGAGAGCAGCGCCGCCGCGAAGACTGCGATCCCAGCCGCTCTATGTGCCATGACGCTTCCCCTTTCGTCGTCCCCGATCCTTTTCTATCGAGGTTTCCGAAGGCGTCCGCGACGGCCAGTAGGATTTATCTACGGCTGCAACGAGGCGTCGGCAATTTCCTACGGAGCGCCCGGATTGATCATCTGATCGGACGAATTGGCGTCACCGCGGTCAAGGTAGGGTAGCGACAGTTCCGAGAGTCGCTTCTCAAAATTGCAGAGGCCGTTGATGTCCACCGTTCCCGAAACCCTCCCGCTGCGCGAGACACCGACCGTCCCCGGCCTGCCGCTCCTCGGCAACGTGCTCGACATGGCCAAGGACCCGGCGAGGTTCTTCGTCGACTGCTATCGCAAGTACGGGCCGGTGTTCAACGTCAAGCTGCTCGGCCAGAAGTACAAGGTGATCGCCGGCGTCGAAGCGGCGAACTTCATGGGGACCAAGGAAGGCAAGGATTGCCTGCGCTCGCGCGAGTTCTGGGAAGGGCTGGTCAACGAGTACGGCGCGACGCGCATCCTCACCAGCGAGGACGGCGAGGTGCACAAGCAGCTGCGCGACGTCATGCGCCGCGGCTATTCGCGAGAGTCGATCAAGGGCCGCTACAACGAGCTCGTCGCGATCACCGATTCGTCGATCGCGCGCGACTGGAAGGTCGGCACGCTGGTGCCGGTCGTGCAGGCGTGCCAGTACATGGTCGTCGAGCAGCTCGGCCTCATTCTCACCGGCGCCGCGCCGCTCGAGTACGTGAAGGACATCCGCACGACGATCCTCTACATCCTGAACGTGCTGGTCACGCGCCAGCGCCCGAAATTCCTCCTGATGCGCCCCGAGTACAAGAAGTCGAAGGCGCGCGTGATCGAGCTCGGCGAGAAGATGATCAAGGAGTGGTACGCCAAGTCCAAAGGCAAGAAGAAGGACGAAGAGAAGAACCTGATCGACGACATCATGGAAGCGCACGAGCGCGATCCGATCCTGATGCCCGACAGCGATCTCATCGTCACCATCACCGGGCCGTACGTCGCCGGCCTCGATACGGTCGCCAACACGACGTCGGCGATCGTCTACACGGTGCTGAAGTACCCCGAGGTGAAAGCGCGCGTGTTGAAGGAAGTCGACGAGCTGTTCGCCGCGGGTCCGCTCACCGAGGAAGCGCTGCTGAAGCGCATCCCCGCGTTGAACGGCGCGATCATGGAGACGATGCGCATGTATCCGATCGCGGTCGCGCAGATGCGCTGCGCGAACAAGGATTTCGTCTTCGAGGGCCACCAGATCAAGGAAGGCGAGATGCTCTACGTCGGCACCAGCGTCCCGCACTTCATGGACGAGTTCTATCCGAACGCGGACAAGTTCGACATCGATCGCTACGAGAAGCCGCGCGCCGAGCATCTCAAGCCCGGCGTGTATTCACCGTACGGCCGCGGGCCGCACACCTGTCTCGGCAAGTCGCTCGCGGAAGTGCAGATCGCGCTGTCGATGGCGCGGCTGTTCTACAAGCTCGATCTCGAGCTCGACCCGCCCGACTACGTGCTGAAGACCAAGACCGCGCCGACGCCGGGGCCGGCGATGGACTTCAAGGTGCGGGTGAAGGGCTTGAGGCACTAAGCCGTCTCGACCGCCGTCAGCACCGCTTCAACGACCACACGCGGCTCCGCGCTGTCCTTGCGCATGACGTAGATCGCGTCGGCGTCGCGCGCGGCGCTCTGCTGCACGCGCTCGGCGGACGTCAGCACGACCACGGGCACCTGCTTGCGCTTGGACCCGCGCAGCTCGCGCAGCCAGCCGAGCCCGTCGAGCTTCGGCATCTTGAGATCGAGCAGCACCACGTGCGGCAGGAAGGTGTCGAACGCCGAGAGACCTTCGTCGCCATCGGCGGCTTCTGCGATCTCGAAGCCGACGGCGCGGAAATGATCGCGATAGATCCGACGGATGATCGGATCGTCGTCGATGATGAGGAGCTTGGTGCGGTCCATGCGCTCTTGTAATCCGGCAAGAGCCCGGGAGGCGGCCGGGGAGGGGTTCTTCTCTAGGCCTTGACGGTCACGACGGCCGCCAGCAGCTTCGCCCGATCCGCGCACGGCCCCACGAGGATCTCGACCTCGCCGGCCTCGAGCACCGGCTTCAGGCTCTGATCGAGGAATCGCAGCTCTTCGACGTCGAGCGACAGGCGAACTTCGCCGCGCGCGCCGGGATCGAGCGTGATCTTCGCGAAGCCTTTCAGCTCGAGCAGCGGACGCGTCACGCTCGCGACCTTGTCGCGCACGAACAGGAACACGGTTTCCTCCGCGCGCGCCTTGCCTTCGTTGATCACGTCGACGCGCGCTTCGATACGATCGCCCTTGCCGGCGCGCTCCGGCGAGACGCGCAAATTCCCATACGAGAAGCGGCCGTAGCTGAGCCCGTGCCCGAACGGGTAGAGCGGCTCGTTCGGCACATCGAGATACTTGCTGGTGAAGTAATCCTTCGGATCGTTCGGCCGCCCGCTCGGGCGCATGCCGAAGAAGATCGGGATCTGTCCCGTCGCGCGCGGCCAGGTGATCGGCGTGCGACCGCTCGGCGACGCGCGGCCGGTGAGTACGTCGGCGATCGCATGGCCGGCTTCGCTGCCGACGAACCACGCGGCGATCAGCGCGTCGGCCGATTCGGCGAGCCATGGCACGACCAGCGGCCGGCCGGAGAACAGGATCGCGATCACCTTGGTGCCGCTCTTCTGCGCGCGCGCGAGCACGGCTTCGGCGAGGTCGCGCTGACGTCCCGGCAATTCCGGATACGCGCGGCTCGCGGCTTCGCCGCTCATCGGCGCCGCTTCGCCGAGGCAGAGGATCACCGCGTCGGCGCCGTCGATCAGCCTGGCCGCGGCGTCGATGTTCTCGCCGCGCTTGCGCTCGCCTTTGATCGACGTGCCGGCGGCGTAAGCGATCTCTGCATCCGGATACGCCGCGCGCAATCCGGCGAGCACGCTCACGTGCTCCTTCGGGTTCTGGGCCGCGCCCCACGGACCGGCCATCTCGCCCGCGGCGTCGGCAAGCGGTCCGAGCACGCAAAGCTTCTTGAGCGACGCTGGCAGCGGCAGCGCGTCGTTGCGGTTCTCGAGCAACGTCACTGCGCGCGCGCCGACCTCGCGTGCGAACGTGCGACGCGCGGTCACGGCCTCCGGGGATTCCGCATTCGACCCGCGCAAGTACGGATCGGCGAACAGCCCGAGCTTCTCCTTGAGCTTCAGCACGCGACGCACGCACGCGTCGATCTCGCCGATGGTGACGAGACCGCGCTCCAGCGCGATCGGCAAGCCGTTGCGATAGGCGTCGGACATCATGTCGATGTCGACGCCGGCCTTCAGCGAAAGCACCGCGGCTTCGACGAGATCCGCCGCGACGCCATGCTTGATCAGCTCCTTGATCGCCGTGTAATCGGAGACGATCACGCCGTCGAAACCGAGCTCGCCGCGCAGGTAATCGCGCAACAGGGCGACGTGCGCGGTCATCGGAATGCCGGCGAGGTCGGTGAACGCCGGCATGATCGTCGCGACGCCCGCGCGCACCGCGGCTTCGAATGCCGGCAGATGTATTTCGCGCAGCGCGCGCTCGGAGATGTCGACGGGCGCGTACTCGCGACCGGCGTTGACCGGTCCGTACGCGCAGAAATGCTTCGCGCATCCCGCGAGCGAATCGGCGGCGGAGAGATCGTCGCCCTGGAATCCGCGCACTTTCGCGCGCGCCACTTGGGTGCCGAGCCAAGGGTCTTCACCGAAACCCTCCGCGGTGCGGCCCCAGCGCGGATCGCGCGAGACGTCGAGCATCGGCGCGAAGGTCATCGCAAGTCCGTCGGCCGCCGCTTCCCGCGCGGCTTCGCGCGCGGTGCGCTCCCAAATCGCCGCGTCGAAGATTCCGGCTTCGGCGATCGGGATCGGGAACTGCGTGCGATGGCCGTGGATGACGTCGAGGCCGATCAGCAGCGGGATCTTCATCCGCGATCGCAGCGCGAGATCCTGCATCTCGCGCGTGGCGGCCGCGCCGACCATGTTGAGGAGATTGCCGATCGCACCGGAGGAGATCTCCGCGGTCGAATAGCCGGCGATCACCGGCCCGGTGACGGCGTAGGTCGACGCGGTCATGGTGAGCTGGCCGAGTTTCTCGGCGAGCGTCATTTCGCCGATCAGGCGATCGATGTCGACGGACATTGTTCTTGGTCGCTTCCGCAGGTCGGCCTTCCGGCCGACGCGTTATAGGATGACACGCATGGCCCTTGGCAGTTCACAGCGGGATCGCGGTGCAGCGGAGCTGGCGCAGCTGCCCGACGACGCGCTCGTCGACGCCGTCCAGCGACAGACGTTCCGCTTCTTCTGGGACGCGGCGCATCCTTCGAGCGGACTCGCGCGCGATCGCTGCACGACACGCAAAGAGCCCGACGACGAGCTCGTCGTCAGCGGCGGCAGCGGCTTTTCGATCATGGGGATCATCGTCGCCATCGAGCGAGGCTGGGTCACCCGCGACGCGGCGCTCGAGCGGATCGTGCGCATGGTCGATCTGCTCTCGCGCGCGACCTGCTATCACGGCGCGTTCCCGCATTTCCTCGACGGGCGCACGGGTGCGACGATCCCGTTCTCGCGCAAGGACGACGGCGGCGACATCGTCGAGACCTCGCTGCTCCTGCAAGGCCTGCTGTGCGCGCGCGAGTATTTCAGCGGCGACAACGAAGCCGAGACGCAGCTGCGCAAGCGCATCGGCGAGATCGCCGACGACGTCGAGTGGACCTGGTACCAGCGCGAAGGCCGCGAGGTGCTGTATTGGCACTGGAGTCCGAACAACGGCTGGGCGATGGATCACGAGATCCGCGGCTGGAACGAGTGCCTGATCACCTATGTGCTCGCCGCCGGATCGAATCGCTACGCGATCGACCCGATCGTCTATCACAACGGCTTCGCGTCGGGCCGCGATTTCCTGAACGGCAAGGCCTATCACGGCATCGAGCTGCCGCTCGGTCCGCCGCTCGGCGGGCCGCTGTTCTTCGCGCACTACTCGTTCATGGGCCTCGATCCGCGAGGCTTGAAGGATCGCTACGCCGATTACTGGCAGCAGAACGTCGCGCACGCGCGCATCCATCGAGCGTACTGCGCGGCGAATCCGAAACAGTTCGCGGGCTACGGCGAGAACTGCTGGGGTCTCACCGCGAGCGACGATCCGGACGGTTACGACCCACACGCGCCGGATCGCGACAACGGCACGATCTCGCCGACCGCAGCGGCTGCGAGCCTGCCGTACGGGCCGGATGAAGTCCTGCGCGCGCTGCGGCATTTCCTCGCGCGCTACGGCGACAAGGTCTGGGGCCGCTTCGGATTCGTCGATGCCTTCAACGAGACGCGCGGCTGGTTCGCCGACACCTATCTCGCGATCGACCAGGGTCCGATCGTGGTGATGATGGAGAACCATCGCAGCCAGCTGCTGTGGAAACTGTTCATGCGGGCGCCGGAAGTGCAGCGCGGATTGCGGCGCCTCGGCTTCGAGCGGAGCGCGGATTGAATCTCGACGCGTGGCTCGATCGCGAGCTGACCCACGCCGCGTCGGCGATGCAGCGAAGCATCTCGGCGACCGGCATCGTCAAGGAGCGGCCGGGCTTCGGCCAGACGATCCGCGCCGCGAAAGGGTCGGTGGTCGCATCGCCGGTGCTCGGTGCCTACGATCCGGAGCCCGACTACTTCTTCCACTGGTTCCGCGATTCGGCGGTGGTGATGGACGCGCTGCGCATGCTGTTCGAGATGCGCATCGTCGGCTTCGAGGCGCTCGCGACGCTCGGCGAATTCATCCGCTTCAGCCTGTCGCTGGAGCAGCGTCGCATCACGCCGGCCAAAGCCACCCCGGACTTCCAGAAGTATCTTCGCGACGACGCCGCGCTCGCGCGCGTAACAGCGTCGAACGTGGCCGGCGAGACGCGCGTCAATCCCGACGGCACGCTCGACATCTCGAAATGGGCGCGGCCGCAGCACGACGGTCCAGCGCTGCGTGCGCTGACGCTGATGCGCTGGCAGCGCGCGGCGACGCTCGACGCCGGCATCGACGCGGAGCTCGCCCAACTGTTGCGCTCGGATCTCGCATACACGCGTGAGCACTGGCGCGAGCCGTCGTTCGACCTCTGGGAGGAGGAGAGCGGCCGGCATTACTACACGCTGCGCGTTGCGGCGGCTGCGCTCGAAGCGAGCGGCGATCGCACAGGCGCGAGCGAGATCCTGCGCGAGCTCGACGCGCTGCCCGAAGATCTCGACATCGCGATGATCCTCGGCGTGATCCATTCCGGCGGCGACGGGCCGTCGCACACGGTGAACGATCCGCGAATGCACGCCGTGCTCGACCAGCTCGACGCGGCGTTCATCAAGGCCTATCCGATCAACCAGCAGCGCCCTGCAGGTCGCGGCCCGGCGCTCGGCCGCTACGTCGGCGACGTCTACTTCGACGGCGGCGCGTGGTACGTCGCCACACTCGCGGCCGCGGAGTTCTGCTTTCGCGCGGCAAAAGGTGCGAAGAACGCGCGCTCGTGGATCGAGCGCGGCAACGCTTATCTCGAGACCGTGCGCGCCTTCACGCCGGCGTCGGGCGACCTGTCGGAGCAGTTCGATCAGGTCACCGGGGCGCAGAAATCCGCGAAGCATCTGGCTTGGAGCTATGCGGCCTTCGTCTCGTGCATGGCGGCGCGACGTCGGGTCGACGGCGCGTAGAGAAAACAGCTAGGGACGCGGGCGCGCGCCGGGACGACAATACCGGTACCGCATCGGAAGGTCTCCAGCGTGGGAACGCAAGCACACGCCGCCGTACAGCAGTTCGAGCTGTTCCGGCTCGTCGTCGAGGCCGCGCCCAACGCAATCGTCATGGCCGACGAGGCGGGGCGCATCACGCTCGTCAATCATCAGACCGAGAAGATGTTCGGCTACCGTCGCGACGAGCTGATCGGCCAGCCGATCGAGATGCTGGTGCCGCCGGAGCGGCGCGGTCATCACCCGCAGCTGCGCATCGGCTACATGGAGCATCCGCGCACCCGCCCGATGGGCGCCGGCCGCGACCTCTACGGCGTCACCAAGCACGGCGACGAAGTGCCGATCGAGATCGGGCTCAATCCGGTCACCACCGGCGAAGGCCGCTTCGTGCTGGCGTCGATCATCGACATCACCGAGCGCAAGCGGGCGGTCGATGCGCTGCGCGAAAGTGAAGAGCGCTTCCGGTTCATGGTGTCCGGGGTCAAGGACTACGCGATCCTGATGATCGATCCGAAGGGCCGCATCAACAGCTGGAACGAAGGCGCGCAGCGGCTCAAGGGCTACACGGAAGCTGAGATCGTCGGGCGCTCGATCGACTGCTTCTATCCGCCGGAGGACGTCGCCGCCGGCAAGCCGGCATTCGAGCTTGCGGAGGCGGCGCGCCTGGGCAGCTACGAGGACGAGGGCTGGCGCGTGCGCAAGGACGGCACGCGCTTCTGGGCGAACGTGCTCTTCACTGCCGCGCGCGACGCGACCGGCAAGCTGCGCGGCTTCTGCAAAGTCACTCGCGACATGACCGAGCGCCGCCGCGCCGAGGAGCGCTTCCGCCTCGTCGTCGAAGCCTCGCCGAGCGCGATGCTGATGGCCGGCCCCGATGGGCGCATCGCGCTGGTCAACGCACAGGCCGAGAAGCTGTTCGGCTATCCGCGCGCGGAGCTGATCGGGCAGCCCGTGGAGATGCTGCTGCCCGCGCGCTCCGCGCCGAATCATCCGCAATTGAGAGAAACCTATTTCTCGCGCCCGGTGAGCCGGCCGATGGGCGCGGGCCGCGATCTTTACGGCCGCTCCAAGGACGGCCGCGACATTCCAGTCGAGATCGGCCTGAACCCGATCACGACGTCCGAAGGCTTGTTCGTGCTGGCGTCCGTGATCGACATCACGGAGCGCAAGCGCGCCGAATCGGAGCTCAAGGCGCTGAACGAGTCGCTCGCGCGGCAGGTGAAGGAGACGCTGGGCGCGATGGAGCAGCTGCGCAACACCCAGGGCCAGCTGATCCAGGCGGAGAAGCTCGCGTCGCTCGGCGGGCTGGTTGCCGGCATCGCGCACGAGATCAACACACCGGTCGGCGTCGGCGTCACTGCCGCGTCGACGCTGCGTGCGAAAGCGCGGCAGCTTCAGCAGAAGCACGACGCCGGCGACCTGCGCGAGCAGGACGTCAGCGCGTTCGTTCGACTGGTCAGCGAGTCCACGCAGATCGTGTTGCGCAACCTCGAGCGCGCGGCGGAGCTGGTCCGCAGCTTCAAGCAGGTCGCGGTCGATCAGACCAGCGGCGAGCGGCGCGTGTTCGACCTCGGCATCTATCTCGAGGAGATCCTGCAGAGCCTCGCGCCGCGCCTGAAGAAGACCACGCACGCGGTGAAGGTCGATTGCGCGCCTGGCCTGGTGATCGACTCCTATCCCGGCGCGCTCGCGCAGATCATCACCAACCTGATCGAGAATTCGCTGACCCATGGGTTCGGCGACGGCGGCACGGGCGCCATCCGCATCGTCGCGCAGAAGGACGGCGAGCAGATCGCGCTGCGCTACGCCGATGACGGCGCCGGCATTCCCAAGGAGCATCTGTCGCGGATCTTCGACCCGTTCTTCACCACGCGGCGCGGATCGGGCGGCAGCGGGCTCGGGCTCAACATCGTCTACAACCTCGTCACGGGCATGTTGCGCGGATCGATCGAGGTGAACAGCGCACCCGGCGAGGGCGCGCAATTCCTGATGCGCTTTCCTGCGCAGCTGGAGCGCGACCACTAGCGGCGCCGGCCGGCGAACTGAATCTCGCCGCCGCAGGTCTCTTGTGGAAAGGGACCTGGTGCTGCATGGCTACAGTCCGCTCGACGACGATGCTCGCGGTGCTCATGGCGCTCGGCCTCGCCTCCGGCTGCGCGACGAGCGAGCACCACGTCCGCGAGGACCTGAAGCATCAGTACAACAGCGACGATCCGCAGTTCCAGCGGACCATCGGCAGCCTGCTCGGCACCAGCCTGGTCGACGGCAACAAGGTCACCGCGCTGCACAACGGCGACGAGATCTTCCCGGCGATGCTCGACGCGATCGCGCATGCGCGCAAGACGATCGACTTCGAGACCTACATCTATTGGTCCGGCGAGATTGGCCGCAAGGTTGCCGACGCGCTCTCCGAGCGCGCGCGCAACGGCGTGCGCGTGCACGTGCTGCTCGACTGGGTCGGCAGTGATCGCATCGATCACGCTGTGCTGCGCTCGATGCAGCAGGCGGGCGTCGAGGTCGAGCGCTATCACAAGCCGCCGTGGTTCCGCTGGTTCCACTGGCGCACGTTCAACAACCGCACGCATCGCAAGCTGCTCGTCGTCGACGGCCGCATCGGCTTCACCGGTGGCGTCGGCATCGCCGATCAGTGGACCGGTCACGCCCAGGACGAGAAGCATTGGCGCGACTCGCACTATCGCGTCGAAGGCCCGGTGGTCGCCGAGATGCAGTCGGTGTTCATGGACAACTGGCTGCAGTCGACGGGAAAGGTGCTGCACGGCGACGACTACTTCCCGAAGCTCGAGCCGGTGGGCCATTCACGCGCGCAGATGTTCGCGAGCTCGCCGACCGGCGGCGCCGAGAGCATGAAGCTGATGTTCCTGCTCGCCATCACCGCGGCGAAGCACTCGATCTATCTCTCCAACTCCTACTTCGTGCCCGATCCGCTCGCGCGCGGCGCGCTGGTCGCGGCGGTGAAGCGCGGCGTCAAGGTGCAGATCATCACGCCCGGCAAGTACAACGACGAGAAGACGATCCGCAAGGCCTCGCGCGCGCGGCTGGGCGATCTGCTCAAGGAAGGCATCGAGGTCTACGAGTACCAGCCGACCATGTTCCATCGCAAGGCGATGGTGATCGACGAGCGCTTCGTCTCGGTCGGCTCCGCCAACTTCGACGCGCGCTCGTTCGGCCTGAACGACGAAGCGAACCTGAACGTGTTCGACGAGGACTTCGCGCGCCGCGAGATCGAGGACTTCCGCAACGACCTCCAGCGCAGCAAGCAGCTCACGTACGACGAATGGAAGAAGCGGCCGTTCCCCGAGAAATTCGTGGAGCGCTTCTTCTCGCTGTTCGGCTCAGCGATGTGACGCGACCGGCAGCTCGACACTCGATCCCTTCGCGCCGCCGCGCAAGACATCCCACTTCGTCGCCGTGACCGGATGCTCGACGAATTGCGCGCGATCGGCGGATGCGAGCGCGATGCGGATCCGATTGCCGGCCTTGAACTGATGCGACAGCGGCAGCAGGCCGACGTCGAGCGCCACCGCCTTGCCGGGCTTGAGCGGTGATGCATCGGCGCGACGATCGCTGTGGATCGGCTCGGGCGTCGCAAACGGCAATTTGCCGCGTGCGCGGTGGCTGGCGCGCAGCTCACCTTCGGTGACGTAGTTCACTTCGCCGCTCGCAGTGACCTCTTCGAGGTAGACGATCACGTCGGTGTCCGTCGCATCGGCCGACAGCGTCATGTGCGCGATCGGATCGCCGGTGACTTCGAGATCGGATTCCAGCGGCGCGCTCGTGAACGTCAGCAGCTTCGCATCGTCGCCGGCGCGATCGGGATAGGAAACGGGCGTCGGGCCCATCGTCGCGCGCCAGCGGTTGTGCTCGCCCGAATTGGAAGTGCCGTCGCTCTCGAATGCATCGCTCGCAGCAGCTTCGCCGCGCTCGTTCGATAAGCTGTGATCCGCGCCGAAATACCACGACGTCATGCGGGTGTTCTCCGGCGGCCACTGCGACGTCGACTGCCAGCGATTCGAGCCGGTCGTGAAGTAGCGGATCGGCGGCGATGCGCTGAAGCCCTCGTCGACGTCTTTGAGCATCGCGTCGAAGTAGCGCAGCTTCTCCGCGGCGAGATTGAAGCTCGACGGCGTCGCCTGCCGCGTGCCGGGTCCGTAGAACGCGTGCGCGCCGTGATTCCACGGACCGATCAGCAGATGCTGCGACGGCGCTTTGGAATTAAGGAAGCGCCGGATCGCCGCGAGCGTGTAGCCCGAGTCGTACCAGCCGACGATCGCGTAGAGCGGTGTCTGAGCCCGATCGATCTCACGCTGCACCTGGAACAAGCTGCCGTCGTCGGTGCGCCGGCCCTCGAAGCGATCGTCGCGGAACGCGACGTGCTCTGCGAACCGCGCGAGGTTGAAATTCTTCGCGTGCTCCGCGATCGCGGCTTTCATCAGTGAGCGATCCTGATCCGCGTCGACGGGGCAGGGACCCGCGATCGGCGAAGCGGCGTCGGGCGTCGCGTGATCGAGGCCCTGGATGAGATCCGACCAGTACTGCGCGAACGTGCTGCGGATGCCGCCCGGCATCACGATCTCGCTGTAGAAGTCGTAGCCCGAGAACGTCGGCAACACCGCCTTCACCGCGGGATGGTGGTTGCGCAGCAGCATCTCCGCAGTGGTGCCGGTGTACGACTGGCCGAGCGCGCCGACCTTGCCGTCGGACCAGTCCTGACGCGCGATCCAGTCGACGATCTGTCCGCCGTCCTTCACTTCGGCATCGGAATACTCGGACTTGCGCGTGCCGAACGACGCGCCGGTGCCGCGAACGTCGACGACGACGTAGGCATAGCCGTGGGTGACGAAGAGCTCGATGGTCGAGCGGCCGGGCGGATGGCAATCGCCGTTCAGGTCGGACTTCACCATCGCGGAGCGGTAGTAGCGCGTCTGCTCGAGGATGGCCGGCAGCTTCGCGCCTGACGGCAGGTCCTTCGGCAGCCATACGTCGACCGCGATCTTCACGCCGTCGCGCATCGGCACGTAATAGCCGTGACGCTGCATGCCGGAGAACTCCGGCGCGCGGATCGCGAATGCGGGATCGCCTTCACCCCACGATCGGTCCGGCGCGGGATCGGCGAGCGCGGCGCCGCTGATCAGCGCGACCGCGATCGCGGCAACGCGCATCACTTCCAGACCTGCTCCGCGACGCGCTCGAAGTTGCCGCCGAGGATCTTGCCGACCGCGACGTCGCTGTAGCCGCGCTTGAGCAGGAGCTCCGCGACTTCACCGATGCGCTCCGGCGGCGCGAACTGGACCTGGCTGTCGTAACCGTAGCCTGCCGGCCAGAGGTCGCGACGGCTGGTGAAATCGGGCTCCATCTTGTGCGGATCGGACATGCCGAAGTCGGTGCCGATGCCGACGTGGTCGATGCCCATGACGTCGACCGAGTACTCGATGCTGCGCACGATGTTCTGCGCCGAGACGTCGTTGTTGCCGAGGAAGATGCCGATGCCGCTGATGCCGAGCACGCCGCCGGTCGCGGCGCAGGCGCGCATCAGATCGTCGGGCACGCAGCGCGGATGATCGGTGAGCCTGCGCGGGTTGGAATGCGAGATCGTGACCGGCACGCTCGACATCTCGCAGACCTCGCGCGCGGTGCGGTAGCCCGTGTGCGCGATGTCCTTGATGAGCCCGACGCGATCCATCTCCGCGACGAGCTTGCGTCCGAAGGAGGTCAGGCCGCGATCCTCGTCATCGTGGACGCCGCTGCCGGCGAGATTGGCGCGGTTGTAGACCATCGCCATCCAGCGCACGCCGAGGTCGTGATACAGCGCGACGCGGGTGAGATCGTCCTCGATCGAGACGACGCCTTCGACGTCGAACGCGATCGCGAGCTTGCCTTCGCGCTTGGCGCGGCGCGCGTCGGCGATCGTCAGCGCGAGCACGTATTCGTTCGGCCGCGCGCGGATCCAGTCGCGGAACAGTGCGAGCATGCGCGTCACGTGGTCGAACCCGTAAGTCGAATCGCCGACGTTGAGGTGCACGAGGTTGAAGCCGGCGTAGCTGAAGCGCGCGAGCTGCGGCAGGAAGCGCAGCGGGTCGTCGAACGAGACGCAGCAGTGCGCGTCCCACACGAGCGTGTCGGCGAGCACGCGACGCACGCGCGCTTCGGTCGGATTCGGGGCGGTGTCGGCATCCATGCGGCGCAGATTAAGGACGGCCCCTGCGCGAGAGGCGGCGAATGCGCGACGAAAAAGCCTGCGAGCGCCCGGGTGCGGCTGTCATGCGCCTGCAAGCGGCGCTAGATTTTCTTCGAACCATACTGATAAGAGGGGAGAACCATGTCTCTTTCGATCCGCGTCGCGGCAATCGCTGCACTGTTTGCGTCCGCCGAGCTCTTCGCCGCAATCCCGGCTGATTTCGACGCCTACGTCGCGGCGACGATGGCCGCCACGCATGCGCCGGCGTTCTCCGTCGCGATCGTCGAGAACGGAACGACCACGCTCGCGAAGGGCTACGGCGTGCGCAAGCAAGGCGAGCCCGCGCGCGCCGACGAGCGCACGATGTTCCCGATCGGGTCGAACACGAAGCAGTTCACCGCGACCGCGCTCGCGATCCTCGTCGACGACGGCAAGCTCTCATGGGACGACAAGGTCTCCGCGCGGCTGCCGGGCTTCCAGATGTACGACAGCTACGCGACCGGCGAGATGACGGTGCGCGATCTGCTCACGCATTGCAGCGGCTTAGGGCTCGGCGAAGGCGATCTCATGCTGTTCCCGCGTACCAACCGCTCGCGCCAGGAACTCGTCGAGGCGCTGCGCTATCTGAAACCCGCGCGCAGCTTCCGCAGCGGTTACGCGTACGACAATGTGCTCTACGTCGCGGCGGGCCGGCTCGTCGAAGCGGTGTCGGGTCAGAGCTGGGAGAGCTTCGTGCGCGAGCGCATCTTCAAGCCGCTCGGCATCAAGGACTCGATGGTGAGCTACGAAGGCTTGAAGCCGAAGGCGAACTTCGCGTGGCCGCACGTGCGCCAGGGCGGGCCGAACTGGGCGATCGGCGGCGAAGTCGTCGCGCTGCCCGAGATCGCGCCGATCGAGAACATCTCGGCGCCGGCCGGCGGCATCCTCGCGGGCGCGCAGGATCTCGCGAAGTGGCTCAACGTCCAGCTCGCGCACGGCGCGATCGCCGGCGACAAGCGGCTGTTCAGCGAAGCGCAGCACGTCGCGCTGTGGAATCCGGAGACGATCACGCCGACCGGGCCCGCGCCGAAAGGCCCGCTCGCGGTCATCGCACCGATGTTCGGCGCTTACGCGCTCGGCTACGGCGTGCACGACTATCGCGGCCACAAGATCGTCAGCCACGGCGGCGGCTGGATCGGCGGCATCTCGAGCTTCGTGATGATCCCGGAGCTCAACGTCGGCTTCGCGGTGATGACCAACTCGATGGAGACGACGGCGCTGAAGGCGATCGAGCTGCGCCTGCTCGATCACTACCTCGGCTTCGAGCCGACCGACTGGCTGCCGCCGCTGCAGGCCGCGCTGAACCAAAAAGCCGAGATGGCCGCAGCGATCGTGAAGGCGGCTCCCTCGGATGCGCAGGAAGGCCCGCCAGCGTCGCTGTCGCTCGACCAGTACGCCGGCGTCTATCGCGATCCGTGGTACGGCACGGTGACGATCACGCAGAAGGACAAGGGACTGTGGATCAGCTTCGATCGCTCACCGGGATTCTCCGGCGCGCTCGAGCACGTGCGCTACGACACCTTCCGCACGCGCTGGACCAATCCCGTGTTCGAAGACGCGTACGTGACGTTCTCGCTGAAGCCCGACGCGAGCGTCGACCGCATCGCGATGAAAGCGATCTCGCCGCTCGCGGATTTCAGCTTCGACTACCAGGATCTGGCGCTGGTGAGGGAGGGGAAGTAAGCCTCGAGCGGCTCGTCAGATCGCCGCCGTGCGGCGCAGCGTCGTGAGCTCGGCAGCCGTCACGGCGACGCTGTTTCGACTGCGGAACAATCTCGGCCATGCAAACACCATCGGCGCGAGCGCAACGCTGAGCGCGGCGACGAAGCGTTCGCGCACGGGTGTGTCGGTCTGATGGAGGAGCACGCTGGCGGCAATCAGTGCGCCGGCGCCGACGACGAAGATCAACCGCAGGTTGTCGAGAACGGTTCCAAGGATCTTGCGCATGATGCACTCCGGTTTCGAGTGCGTGCAGCTTGCCTGCGAGCACGCTGCCTCGGCGCTGACCTGGATCAAAACGCGACTGCGGTTTCTACGTACGTCCACTGCGGGCGGTCGCGGCCGGGGCGATGTCAGCTATTGGGCTTGACCCGCGAGCTCCCGCGTCAGCTCCGCCGCCGGAATCTCCTTGCAGCCGGTCGCGTTCTGACCCGACCACAGCGGCGTGAAATCGCCGGAGCCTTGCGCTTCGACCTTCGCGCGCAGCGGTGCGACGGCGGAGGTCGCCATCGGGAATTCCGGCGCGAGCTTGCTCATCGGGCCGAGCTCGCGCAGGAAACGATTGACGATGCCGCGCGCGGGACGTCCTGTGAAGAGATTCGTGAGCGCGGTCGTGCGCGCAGTGTCGCTCTTGAGCGCCGCGCGATGCAGCTTGGTCGTCGTCGCTTCCGGGCACAGCAGATAGCTCGTCCCGATCTGCGCCGCCATCGCGCCGAGTGAAAGGACAGCGCGAACGCCTTGCGCATCGGCGATCCCGCCCGCAGCGATCACCGGCACTCGCACGGCGCGCACGATCTGCGGCAAGAGCGCGAACGTTCCGATCTGCGTCGAGATGTCGTCGCTCAGGAAGATTCCGCGATGGCCGCCGGCCTCGACGCCTTGCGCGATGACCGCATCGACGCCGTTGCGCTCGAGCCACAGCGCTTCGTCGACCGTCGTCGCCGACGCGAGGATCTTCGCGCCGGTCGCGCGCACGCGCGCGAGGAGATCGCGTGAGGGCAGTCCGAAGTGGAAGCTGACGATTGCCGGCTTGGTCTGCTCGACGAGCGCCGCCGATTCCGCAGTGAAGGGTGCGCGGCCGGGTCCGGCGGGAATCGTTCCGGGATCGATGCCGAATTCGCGGTAGTACGGAGCGAGCGCGGATCGCCACGCCGCTTCGCGCGCGGCGTCGGCCTTCGGCTCGCGATGGCAGAAGAAATTGACGTTGAACGGCCGATCCGTCGCGGCGCGGATCGCAGCGATCTGCTCTCGCGCCTGATCGACGCTGAACAGCGCGCAGGGCAGCGAGCCGAGCGCGCCCGCGCCGCAGACGGCGATCGCGAGCTTCGCATCCTGCACGCCGGCCATTGGCGCCTGGATGATCGGCAGTTCGACGCCCAACAGTGCTTTCAAGTTCACGGCGCGAAGTATAGGCGCCGCGCCTTTGGTCTAATACCGCTATGACCGACCCCGCGACCGAGGTCGTGCCGACGGTTCATTCCGGGCTGCGCAGCCAGCTCGGCGTGATGCTGCGCGGGCTCAAGGCGTCGCCGGTTTCGCGCTGGCTGGTGTGGCTCGTGATCGGCGTCGCGGCCGTGATCCTGATCACGGCGTACGGGCAGATCCGGCTCAACGCATGGAACAAGAACTTCTTCGACGCCGTCGCGCGCCGCGACTTGGGCGAGTTCCTGTGGCAGCTCGGCGTGTTCGGGATCATCGCCGGCATCCTGCTCGTGCTGAACGTCGCGCAGCGCTGGATGGTCGACACCTTCAAGATGCGGCTGCGCGAAACCCTCGTCGAGGATCTCGTCGCGCACTGGATGCAGCCGCGCCGCGCGTTCTGGCTCGCGCATTCCGGGCCGATGGGCGTCAATCCCGATCAGCGCATGCACGACGACGCGCGCAACCTCTGCGACATGTCGACGGATCTCGCGGTCGGCTTGTTCCAGGCGTCGATCCTGTTCCTTTCGTTCGCGGGGATCCTCTGGAAGCTCTCCGAGGATTTCGTGCTGCGCGTCGGCGACGTCGATTACCCGATCCCGGGCTTCATGCTCTGGGCGGCGATCCTCTACGCCGGCCTCGGCTCGCTGCTGTCCTACTGGGTTGGCCGCAATCTCGTCAATCGCAACGCCGAGCGCTACGCGCGCGAAGGCGACCTGCGCTTCTCGCTCGCGCGCATCAACGAGCATCTCGACGGCATCTCGCTCGCGGCGGGTGAAGCCGACGAGCGCCGTCAGGTGCAGCGGCATCTGGCGAGGCTCGTGCGCGCGACGCAGCGCCTGGTGATGGGCCACACGCATCTCACCTGGGTCACCGCCGGCTTCGGCTGGGTCATGGGCGTCGCGCCGATCCTGGTCGCCGCGCCGCTGTTCTTCCAGGGCAAGATCTCGTTCGGCGGATTGATGATGGCGGCGGCCGCGTTCACGCAGGCACAGTCGTCGCTGCGCTGGTTCGTCGACAACTTCGGCATGATCACCGACTGGCGTGCGACGCTGTTGCGCGTCGCGGGATTCCGTCAGGCATTGACCGCCGAGGAATCGCCGCGCGATCTCGACAAGCGGATCACCTACGTCGACGGCGAGCCCGGCCGGCTGATCGTCGAGGATCTCGCGATCGATTCGCCGACCGGCCGCGACACGCTTCGCGAGCGCCGCCTCGAAGTGAGAACCGGCGAGCGCGTGCTCGTCGTCGGCGAGCAGGGCACCGCGACGACGCAGCTGTTCCGCGCGCTCGCGGGCCTGTGGCCCTGGGGCACCGGGCGCATCACGCGGCCGAAAGAGACGATGTTCTACGTGCCCCGCGGCACGCCGTACATCCCGCGCGGGACGCTGCGCGAAGTGCTCGCATATCCGCTCGGCATCGACGCGTTCGCCGACGAAGCGTTCGCGCGCGCGCTCGGGCGCATGGGTCTGGATCGGCTGGTCGGCATGCTCGATCAGAACGTGCGCTGGGACCACGAGCTGTCGCACGACGAGCAGCTCGAGGTCGCGTTCGCGCGCATCGCGCTGCAATCGCCGCGCTGGCTCCTGATCGACGACGCCTTCTCGACGCTCGGCGACGAGGCCTTCGCGCGCGTGGTCGACATCCTCACGCATGAGCTCGCCGGCAGCGGCGTCCTGCACATCGGACGCGCCGTGGAAGAGCGCGATCCGCTGTTCTCGCGCGTGCTGCACTTGGTGAAGGGATGAAGCGCGTCGCGATCGTCGCGCTGCTCGCGCTCGCGAGCGTGTTCGCACGCGCAGACGATTTCGGATTTACCGCGCCGGCTGCCGCGACCGATCCCGCCGTCGGCGATGCGCTGCGCGATCTCGCCGAGCGAATTCTGCCGGTCTATCAGGAGCCCGATCAGAATCGATATCTCGCGAACCTGTCGGCGCTGCAGCTGGTCGCCGGCAACTATCAGGCGGCCGACGGCAGCCGGCGCGCGCTGCGCCAGCGCCGCATCGGCGAAGGCCAGCAGCCCGACAGCCGCGCGATCCTCATCGATCTCTACGCGCGGGCACGCGCGCAAGCCGAGAAGGACAACGTGCCGCCGGCGCAGGCGTTCGCTCAAGCATTCCGCGAGACCGTGCCGCAATTGCCCGACGCCGACGCCTATGCCGTCACCACCTGGCTCGGCGCGCCCGCGGGCGCGTACGAAGAGCCATTGCAGCGCGCGCTCAATCGCGCGCGAGGTCATGCGAGCATCAGCGTCGACGACGCGATCCATCTCATGTGGACTTATCTCGCGCTCGAGGCGGATCGCAGCTTCGCGCCGCAGCTCGCCGCGCTCGGCTCGCAGGAGGACGAGCGGCGCTTCATCGTCGCCGACGACGTGGTCATCAAGTCCGGACGCGCGAGGATCCACGCGCGCGTGGTGCGGCCGAAGGGCGACGACAAGCTGCCAGCGCTCCTGGAGTTCTCGATGGTCGATCGTGAGGCCGATGCGCGCGCATGCGCCGCGCACGGCTACGCGGGCATCGTCGCCTACGTGCGCGGCAAGGATGTGCACGGCAAGAACGTCGACGATGTGGTGATCCCATTCGAGCACGACGGCGAGGATGCGCGCGCGGTGATCCGCTGGATCACGCGCCAGCCGTGGAGCGATGGCCGCGTCGGCATGTACGGCTCCGGCTATGCGGGTTTCACGGCGTGGGCCGCTGCCAAGCATCTGCCGAAGGCGCTGAAGGCGATCGCTACCACCGACGCGATGGCGCCGGGCATCGATTTCCCCGCCGAAGGGCGCGTCTTCCGCAACGGCGCCTATCGCTGGGCCTACAACAACACGCAGGCCGATGCGGAAACGCTCGACGACGCCCAGTGGCGCGCGATCGACCAGCGCTGGTATCAGAGCGGCAAGAGCTACGCCGATCTCGATCGCCTCGCCAAGCGGCCGAGCCGCGCGTTCCATCGCTGGCTCGGGCATCCGAGCTACGACCGCTACTGGCAGAAGATGATCCCGTTCGGCGACGAGTTCGCGCGCGTCGACATCCCGGTGCTGACGACGTCGGGCTTCGCCGGTCACACCGAGGCCGGCGCGCTGTATTACTTCGACGAGCACACGCGCCATCGCAGGAAGGCCGACCACACGCTGGTGCTCGGCGCGTCGGACGATTCCATTCTGCTCGACACCGCGCAGACGCCGGGTCGCGTCGACCTGCGCGAGCTGCGCCTGCAATGGTTCGACCACGTGCTGAAAGGCGCGGAGCGCCCCGCGCTGCTCGCAGATCGCGTGAACTACCAGCTCGCGGGCACGAGCGAATGGCGCCACGTCGCCAAGCTCGACGCGATGCCAGCGGGGACGTCGCGCTGGTATTTCGACGTGAGCGCAAAAGGCACGCGCCATCGATTGGCGGCGAAACCGACGTCGGGCAAAGGCTCGGTGGCGCTGACGGTCGATTTCGCCGATCGCAGCGACGTCAATGCGCGCATCACGGCGGACGCGGTGCTGCGCAATCCGGCCATCGCGCGCGCCGTGCTCTTCGCGAGCGAGCCATTGCGCGAGGCGACCGACGTCGCGGGGCTCGTGTCCGGCGAGCTCGACTTCAAGCTCAATCGCGAGGACGTCGATCTGCGCGTGAGCCTCTACGAGCAGCTCGCCGACGGGAGCTTCCAGGCGATCTCCGATCCTTACGAGTTCCGCGCGAGCTACGCCGCCGATCGCACGACGCGGCAGCCGCTGGCGCGCAACCAGCGCCAGAAGCTCGCCTTCCGGAGCGAGCAGATCGCGAGCCGCCGCCTGCAGGCCGGCAGCCGCATCCTGGTGCTGGTCGCGGTCAACAAGCGCGTCGACCGCCAGATCAATTACGGCTCAGGCAAGGACGTCAGCGAAGAGACGATCGCCGACGCGAAGCATCCGCTGAAAGTGCAGTGGCTCGGCGGCTTCGTCGAGCTGCCGATGAAAGCGCCTTAGCGGCTAGCGCATCACCGGCGCGCCGCTGGACGTCCAGTCCCAGCGGTTCGGCCGCAACGGCAACCGCCGCACCGCGCGATCGCCACGCCGGCGCACCTTCGTGCGCAGCGTCGTGTATTCGCGCAGCCAGAGTCGGCACACGCTCGCGAGGAACAGCAGTCGCGGCACGTCCGCGATGTTGGTCGGCTCCACGGCGTCGCAGGAATTATTCATCGCTCGATTCGACATGGCGTCAGTCCTCCTGGATGGGAGCCCATCTGCAATCGCCGTGCCAGCAGACCTTGCTCGCAGGAACGCCGCGCGAATCGCACGAAAGCCTTGCAAGTTGCCAGCTCGGCGAGCGCGATCGTGCAGTGCCGCAGTAACATGGCCGCCCACAACAAGAACGAGGGAGCCGCGTCGATGATCACGGTCCATCACCTCAACAATTCGCGCTCGCAGCGCGTGCTCTGGCTGCTCGAAGAGCTCGGCGTGCCCTACGAGATCCGGAAATATCAGCGCGACGCGAAGACGATGCTGGCGCCACCCGAGCTCAAGCGCGTGCATCCGCTCGGCAAGTCGCCGGTGATCACCGACGGTGACAACACGGTGGCCGAGTCCGGCGCGATCGTCGAATATTTGGTTGAGCGCTATGGCAACGGCAAGCTCATTCCGCCCGCGAACACACCCGAGCGACTGCGCTACACCTACTGGATGCACTACGCCGAAGGCTCGGCGATGCTGCCGCTGCTGCTCAAGCTGATCTTCGGTCACATCGAGCGATCGCCGGCGCCGTTCTTCATCCGCCCGGTGATCAAGGGGCTGGTCGGACAGGTCAACAAGTCGTTCATCGACCCGCAGCTCGAGCTGCACTTCGACTACATCGATGCGGAGCTCGGCAAGAGCGAGTGGTTTGCGGGCAAGGAGATCTCCGGCGCCGACATCCAGATGAGCTTCCCGCTCGAAGCTGCCGCGGCGCGCGGCAAGGGTGCGTGGCCGAACATCGCGAAGTATCTCCAGCGCATCCACGCGCGACCGGCCTATCAGCGCGCGCTCGAGAAGGGCGGCAAGTACGAGCTCTTGAGCTGATGTGGATCGCGCTCGCCGCGGCGATGGTGATGTCGTCGTCGACCGATCTCAACGACGCGATGGCGCGCGAAGGCTCCGGCACGTCGTGGCTGCCCGACGCCACGCCGATGCACGCTTGGATGTGGATGCCCGAGGACGCGATGCTGATGGTCCACGGCCAGATCATGCCGCGCTTCACACGCGTCGGCGGCGATCGCGACGTCTCTGCGGCCGGACGCGGCGGTCGCGCGCGCTTCGACGCGCCGTCGATGTTCATGGCGATGTATGCGCATGCTCTCGGCGACGCCGATCAGCTCGGCCTGCGCGCCATGGCGAGCCTCGATCCGCTGATCGAAGGCAGTTACGGCTATCCGCTCTTGTACCAGACGGGCGAGACCTATCACGGTACGCCGCTGCACGATCGCCAGCATCCGCACGATCTGATCGACGAGCTCTCCGCGACGTGGTCGCATCGCTTCACTGCGACGCAGTCGGCTTACGTTTACGTCGGCTATCCCGGCGAGCCCGCGCTCGGCCCGCCGATGTTCTGGCATCGGCCGTCGGGGGCCGACATCCCCGACGCGCCGATCGGCCATCACTGGCAGGACGCGACGCACATCGCGTTCGGCGTCGGCACGCTCGGCTATTCGCTCGGCGACGTCGAGCTCGAAGCGAGCGTGTTCACCGGCCGCGAGCCCGATCAGACGCGCTACAACTTCGATCCGCCGAAGCTCGACTCGTACAGCGGCCGCATCTCGTGGAATCCGGCCCGCGAGCTCGCGCTGCAGATTTCGCACGGATATCTGAAAGGCCCGGAGTCGCTCGAGCCCGACGTCGCCGTGCATCGCACGACCGCATCCCTGATCTGGGTGAAGCCGCTCGCGAGCGGCGCCTGGTCCACGAGCGTCGTCTGGGGCCGCAATCACACGGTCGACGAGGATTCGGATTCCTGGCTCGTCGAATCGGACTGGCATCAGCGCCGCCACACGGTGTTCGGGCGCGTCGAGCGCGTCGAGAAGTCCGCGCATGAGCTCGCGCTCGCGCCGGACGAGGGGCCGCTGCCGGTGAGCGAGGGCACGATCGGCTATCTCTTCGACCTGTTTCAGGATGCCGCCGGGACCGACGTCGGCCTCGGGGCGGCGGTCACGCTCGGCTCGAACGATTCCGCGCTGGACGCGGTCTATGGCGATGGGATCCACACCGGCTTCCAGGTGTTCGTGCGGATCCGGCCGTCGGCGCTCCAGCCGATGTAGGGAGAGAGGGACCCGCATGCAGGACATCCAGCGAACCGACGACATCGCGGCGGCGGCGACCGATCGTTATCTGCGCGGCATGGAACGTCTGGTGAAGGCCGTGCAGGAGCTGTCGTTGGCGCGCGATCTCCCCACGGTGCAGCGCGTCGTGCGCACGACCGCGCGCGAGCTCACCGGCGCCGACGGAGCGACCTTCGTCCTGCGCGACGAAGACCGCTGCTTCTACGCCGACGAGGACGCCATCGCGCCGCTGTGGAAAGGCAAGCGCTTCCCGATGGAGATCTGCATCAGCGGCTGGGTGATGCAGAACCGCGAGCCGGTCGTCATCCCGGACATCTATCAGGATCCGCGCATCCCCGCCGAGGCGTATCGCCCGACGTTCGTGAAGAGCCTCGCGATGGTGCCGATCCGCCGGCTCGATCCGATCGGCGCGATCGGCAACTACTGGGCGCGCCGCTATCGGCCGAGCGAGCGCGACGTCGCGCTGCTGCAGGCGCTGGCCGACACCACTGCGCTCGCGATGGAGAACGTGCAGGTGTATGCGGAGCTCGAGCAGCGCGTCGCCGATCGCACGCAGGCGCTCGAGATCGCCAACCAGGAGATCCAGCGCATGTCGCTGGCCGACGAGCTCACCGGTCTCAACAACCGGCGCGGCTTCTATCTGCTCGCGGATCAGGCGCTGCGGAACGCGCGGCGCAACGGCTCCGCGGTCTGCGCGCTGTTCATCGACGTCGACGGCTTGAAGCGCGTCAACGACGACCAGGGCCACGACGTCGGCGACGCGATGATCGCGGACCTCGCGCGCGCGATCAAGGCGACGTTTCGCGAATCCGACATCCTCGGCCGCCTCGGCGGCGACGAGTTCTGCGTGCTGGCCGTGAATCCGCAGGTCGACGTGGCCGCGCTGCGCGCGCGGCTCGCGCAGGCGCTGCGCGACTTCAGCAATCCGCAGCGGCCGTATCAGCTTTCGGCGAGCGTAGGCGCCGCGGTCTCCGAGGACGCCGACGAGACGCTCGATCAGCTGCTCGCGCGCGCCGACGAGGCGATGTACTTCGAGAAGCGCTCGAAGAAAGGGATCAACCCAGCACGAAGCTCCAGAGCGGCACCGTCGCAAGCGATGTGAGGATGCCGATGCCCACCACCGTGTTCGCGAGCGGTGGATCGAGCTCGTGCTGCTCGGCGAGCATGCCGGCGCTGACCATCGGCGCCATCGCGCATTGCAGGATGGCGACCGACGCGACCGCGTGATCGATCTTGAGGACGGCGGCGGCGACGCAGACCGCGAGCGGCGCAACGAAGAGCTTCCACGACAATCCCGCCGCGACGCGCGGCACGTGATGCGCGAGGTCGCCGAATCGGAATTGCAGCCCGACGGAGAACAGCGCGAGCGGCGTGAGCGATCCGCCGATGCGCGCGAGCACGTCGACGCACCAGGCCGGCCAGCCGCCGAGCGCGCGCACGAGCACCGCGACGACCAGCGCGACGAAGGGCGGGAAGGTGACGACGCGCCGGATCAGCTCGCGCGGCTGGGTCGACCGGCCTGAATAGTGCGCGGCGATCGCCACGCCGAGCGTCGACAGCGCGAGGAAGGTGCCGAGCTGATCGGCAATGATTGCCGCGCCGAGCGCTTGCGGACCGCGGAACGCCTCGACCATCGGCAATCCCATGAACGCGGTGTTGCCGAGCCCGCAGGTCAGCGTCAGCGCGCCGATGGTGCCGGCGCTCCAGCGTCGTCGGCGCCCGAGCCACGCGAACACGAGCAGCGCCCCGATCACCACGAACCACGGTGCGAGCGCCGGGAAGAGCAGCGACGGATCGAACTGCAGCCGCGACACCTGCAGCAGCACGAGCGCCGGCAGCGCGATGTCGAGCACCCAGAAGTTGATCGCTGCCGGCGTGCCCTCGGGCACGTGGAGCCAGCGCGCGGCCGCGAAGCCGAGCAGCAGGCAGACGACGAGGAGGATGAAGGCGCTCACGTCGCTAAGGGTACGTCGGCGTACGGTTTTATGCCGCGCGTTGCGGCTCAATGCAGCCGACAACGAACAGCGCTGCGAGGCCCCGATGGCCGCGTCGAAGATCCTGATGCGCTCCACCATGCTCCTGTTGACCCTTGCCGCGACCGGCTGCGCGACCGTGCGCCAGACCGATCCGCCGACGACCGCGGAGGAGCAATTGCTCGTCTCGATGGCGGTCGATCGCGCCGTCGGCAAGCTCACGCTGCCCGGTGTGCCGGCCGGCAGCCGCCTGTTCGTCGACGTCACCAACGTCGACGTCGATCAGAACGGCACGGTGATGCTGCTGCCGAAGTACACCATTGCCGCCGTGCGCGACCAGCTGCTGCGGCTCGGCTACAAGCTGGTCGACGATCGAAAGGTGGCGGACTACGTCGTGGAGCTCCGCAACGGCGGCCAGGCGATCGACGAGAAGCAGATCATCCTCGGCATCCCGAACACTACGCTGCCGCTGCCGATGACCGGCCCGGTGACGGTGCCGGAGCTGGCGCTGTTCAGCTACCACCGCCAGCACGGCCTGTCGAAGATCGGGCTCGCGGTCTACGGTCGCGACGGCGCGATGGCGTACTCGACGGGCTCGCAGTTCGGCGACTCGGAGCAGAAGCACTGGACGCTGCTGTTCCTGATCTCCTTCACCTCGCACGATCTCACGACGCCGGACGTGAAGTAGCGCGATCAGGGAATCCTTCGCCGCCGTCCCCGCGGCACCTTCTTGATCTTCGCCGGCAGCGCCATGCGCGCGAGCGTCGTCTTGTCCTCGTCGTCCTGCTCGGGCTGCAGGTCGATGTCGCGCGGCGGATTCGGGTAATGCCTGCGGCGGCCGATCTTCTTCGTCCACTTGCTGCAGAAGCGCGCGTAGACGGCCCAGGACAGGCCGTCGGATTCCACCAGCGCCTTCTCCGCACGCGTGGCGATCTGGTGCGCATCGCGATACGAGAACTTCAGGTGATGCTCGAACAGCATCTCGACCACTTCGTGCATCGTGATGTAGCGGTCGACGTCGTAGCGCCTGCCGCGGTGCTCGAGGTGCGTCGGCAGCGCGTAGTCGATGTAGATGGTCTTGCCGTTCTTGCTGCAAGAGCCGACGTAGGGCACGTCGTGCGTCTTGTCGACGCGCACCGCCTTCAGCACCGCCGCGGCGGCCTCGTCCAGCACATGACTGTTGAGGACGAGCTCGGTCGGCTTCGGACGATGGCCCCAGGACATGCAACTACGACTGACGTCATCGGCGGCGAGTTCGCGACGCGGTAGACTGCGCGCCTCGTCCAGTCACCATCGCCAGGGGAAGATCATGATCGGTTACGTCACCGTCGGCACCAACGATTTCGACGAGGCCGCCAAGTTCTACGACGCGCTGTTCGCCGAGATGGGCGCGAAGCGCCTGATGGACTTCGGCACCTTCGTGATGTGGGGCGTGAGCTTCAACGTGCCGGGTGTGTGCCTGACCAAGCCCTACGACAAGAAGAAAGCAACGATCGGCAACGGCACGATGGTCGCGCTCGCGTGCGACAGCAAGGAGAAAGTCGATCGCTTCTACAACAAGGCGCTCGCGCTCGGCGGCACCGACGAAGGCAAGCCCGGTCCGCGCGGCGACGGCTTCTACGCCGGCTACTGGCGCGATCTCGACGGCAACAAGTTCAACTTCTTCTACATGGGCAAATGAACGTCCGCGGCTCGATCGAGTTCGCGATCGTCGAGCAGACGCCGGAGCGCGTCGTCGGCGAGATGCCGGTGCAGCCCGGCATCCTCAATCCGTTCGGCGTCGCTCACGCCGGCGCGATGCTGTGGTTCGCCGACGTCTGTGCGACCGTGCTGGTCGCCGGCAAGGCGGAGATCGCGCCGGGCGCCGCGGGCTTTCCGCTCGGCATCAATCTCAATGCGAGCTTCGTCGGCAATCAGAAGGACGGCGTGTTCCGCGCGACGTCGGTGTTCGTGAAGCGTGGGCGCACGCTCAGTGTCGTGCGCACGACGATCACCGGCGCGGAAGGCAAGCTGATCGCCGACGTGACGACGAGTCACATGCCGGCGAAATGACGCGCGCTACTGCCAGGCGCCGTTGGTGACGCGCACGACGTAGAAGCCGTTGTAGCCGTCGCTGTACCAGATCTCCTTGCGCTCCGGCACGAACGCCGGGCTCGACATCGCCCAGTTGCTCGCGGGCGCGGGCAGCGGGTTGATGCGATCGCGGATCGGCGCGTTGAAGTAGGCGATCTCGCGCGGATTCGCCGGATCGTGGATGTCGAACACGCGCAATCCCGACAGGATCATGCTGCACGCGACGATGCCCGGATCCTGGCGGAACGGCACGTTGCAGTAGTGGCCCGCGTAGCCGCCGAGGAACGAGTTGCCCGCGCCCGGATCGTTGGCTTGCTCGTCGAAGTGCGCCGGATCGTGCACCTCGAGGCGCAGGTTCGACACCACGCGCGGATGCGTCTCGTCGCCGATGTCGATGATGCGACCCGCGCCGACCTGCTTCTGCGCGCCGAACTCGTCGATCTCGACGAGATAGGGATGGCCGTGGATCGTGATCGGGATCGCGTTCTGCGGGATGCTCACCGTGCTCCACGACAGCGTCGCCACCGTGCGCATCTGCGGATTGACCTTGCGCGACTGGATGTCGGAGACGTCGAGGATCACGAGCTGCTTGCCGGTCGCGTCGGCGACGTAGGCGCGATTGCCGTCGTCGCTGATCGACAGACCGTGCGAGCGGATCTGCGCCGTCGCGAGCGGCAGCGGTAGCAGCTCGTTGGAGATGTCGACCGCGGTCAGCGTCGGCGTTCCGGGCGACGCCGAGTAGAAGGTCATGCCGTCGAGCGCCATGCCGCTCTCGTGGCCGAGGAAGCCGACCGGCGTCGAGGCTTTCAGGATCGGATGCCGGCAGTCCTGGTGGATGTCGTAGACGTCGACGACGCCCGGATACGCTGCGGGATTCCCCGCGACGGCGGCGAGCACGCCGCGCTCCTTGCTGAGGATGAGCGACTCGTGCGGCGACTGCATCGCCGGCGTGAGGAGCTGATCGACGAGCGTCGGATGCGTCGGGTCGGACATGTCCATCACGTTGACGCCCACGTCCATGCCCCAGATGTTCGTGGGCCACAAGAGCGTCGTGTCGTAGTACGCGCAGTCGTGTCCGAGCGCGTCGACGTAGCGCTCGACCTTGAAGCCGCCGACGGTGCCCGCCTGGTTCGGCACGAGGTACGAGCCGACGAGCTCGGTGTTGCAGGTGAAGCCTTCGGCGGCGCGACCGCTGTCGTGATCGTCCTGCGTCACGCGCCCTTGATACGACGTCTCCGGCTTCGATCCGGGACCGCAGACGGCCTTCGGCGTCGACGTCGTCGGGATTTCGTCGGCCGGCGGCGGCGTCGTGCCGGTCGGTGGTGAGACCGTGCTGCTGCCGTTCGAGCACGCGGCGAGCGCGCTCGCAATCAGGATGGGTGCAAATCGGGTTCCGTTCATGGCGACTCCTACCGCTTCATCTGCTCCAGCGCCGCAGCCATCTTCTGATGCACCAGGTTGATGGCCTTGAGCGGGCGGATCATCACTTTAAAGTCGGTGATGCGGCCGTCCGCATCCCAGGAGATCATGTCTACACCGTTGATGGTGATGCCGTCGACTTCGGTGACGAACTCGAGCACGGCGTCGGTCGCGCCGATCACTTCGCGCACGTAGCGGAAGGATTCGTTGCCGAGCACGAAGAACGCGCCGGCGAGATACATCTTGGTCAGCGCCTTGCCCACTTGCGGCGTGTGCACGATCGGCGAATGGAACGTCGCGCGATCGGCGAGCAAGGCGTCGAGCCCGCGCAGGTCGCGCGAGCGGAAGACCTTGTGCCATTCGGCAATGGTGTCGAGCGCCATCAGATCCCTCCCTGGATCGGCTGCGCGAGGATCCACAGCCCGATCGTGGTGAACAATATCATCAGCCCGAGCATCGGCAGCTGCGACAGCGTCGCGCGCCGGCGATCGCCGAACAGCCGCAGCGCCTCGACGTGCGCCAGATACACGCTCGCGATGTGGCCGAGCACGATCAGCGCAACCTGCACGTGCCAGACGATCCCCGCGTTCGGGATGATCGGTGCGCGCAGCCAATCGGCCGTTCCGAACAGATTCCAGCCGCGTCCGAACGGATCGGAGACGAGCGGCACGATCTTCACGCCTTGCGTCATCAGCAGCGTGTAGTAGTGCGTCACGTTGTAAGCGAGCGCGATCGGCAGCAGCGTGAACGCAAAGCGCAGCATCAGCTCGCGCAGTGAGCGATCGCTTCGCGCCGCTGACTTTGCCGCCGCGATGAAGATGGCGTAGACGCCGAGATAGACGAACGGCGACACGACCAGCGCGAAGGTTTGCCAGCCGACGTAGAACGCATGCATCGCCGGATAGGACTGCGTCATCGTTCCGAGCAACGGCGTCAGCGCCGGCGCCAGATGCATCGAGAAGAGGTTCACCCACGGCACGGTGTCGCGCAGGCCGTCGAACGCGGTTGACGACAGCATGAACAGCGCGAACACGACGAGGCTCATGCGCTCGATCTGGAAGTCGCTTCGATTGAGGAGCGCCACGCGTCCGATCAGCCGGAAGAACACGCTGAAGAACTCGCAATAGCGGAACCAGTCGCGTGCGCCGATGACTCCAACGCCGACGGCATTCAGCGCGGTGTAGGCGAACAGCGCGACCGAAAGCGAGAACGGTCGCACGCCGCCGAACAGCTCGATCCAGATGAACGCCACATAGAGCGCGAGCGCGGGCCAGTACCCCAGTCGCTCCGGATAAAGGACGACGCCATCGCCGCGCGAGAGGATCCGCCACGGATTGATCGGCGCGTAGACGTCGCCGAAGAGCGCGCAGAGATACGTGCAGCCGAGCACGAAGACGATCCAGAAGCACGTCATGTTGAAGTTCGCGAACGGATTGCTGGTGCCGAAGAGACCGGTCGCGATGCAGAGTCCGAGCGCGCACACGCTGAGAGCGCGCGCGCAAAGCGCAAGCCAGCGCGGCGCCGCGAACGAGATCGCGTGCGAAGACGCGGCGTGCGGGGTCACCGGCGCGGACACGAAATAGGCGACGACCACGAACGACAGCGCGAGCGCAGCAGCGGCGCCGTAGACGTACAGCCAGAACGGCACCGGCAGGTTGTAGATGCGCCCGAACGAGTGGGCGAACAGCCCGAGCAGCGTCACTTCGGCTGGATTTCCAGCGCGCCGAGCGTGAGGCCGGAGCGATGCAGCTCGACGTCGAAGCGCCCGCTGTGCGTGGCCTTGAAGTAGAGCGTGCCGGGCTCGTTGGCTTTCAGCGGCGTGTGCAGGTCGTAGCCGTGCACGTGCAGCTCGTCGGGCTGATCGCTCGTGACCTTGATCTCGACGTCGTCGCCTTCCTTCGCCTGCATCGCCACCGGGCCGGCGGCGCGCGCGCCGTTGCGCACGACGAAGTCGAAGCTCGACGCCACCGGCGGCGGTGCGACCGGCACGTCCGGCGCGATCGGCACCGACGGTCCCGTCGGCGTCTGGCTGATCACCGCCGGCGCGGGCGCGCGGTCCGGCGGCGGCCGCAGCCAGGCGAAGAGGATCGCGGCAACGACGAGGCCGAGGACGATGAACCAGAGCGCGCGTGGTTTCATGCGCGCTGCTTCAGTGCGCGCACTCTTGCCGCAATGCGTAGGCGACGTCCACGCCTTCGTAGTAGCTGCCTTGCCGGAAGCTCGTGCCACTGGCGACCGGGGCCGGACCGTTCGGCGCGGCGATGACGACGTCCTTCACGGCGGTCCACGAGCCGTCGGCGTTGCGCTGCCACTCGCTGCATTCCATCGACGTGTTGAGATGCCGCGAGGTCATCGGCTCGCCAGGATTTCTCGGAGGCGGGCCTTCTTCGGTCACGCAGGCGGTGAGGGCGGCGAACAGCGGCAGAACCAGTGCGAGGCGCGAGCTCATCGATGCTCCCGGAAGTCTTTTAAGGTGCGGCGTGCAGGGTCGTGTTGTACAGATACTGACTCTCGAACGCAGTCTTGTCACCGGGCTTGCCGCCTTGCACGGGCTGCAGGCGCGCGGACAGCGGCTTGTGCCATTTCCAGGCGAGCGCGGCGACGTCGCCGTAGATCTTCACGAGGCGATCCTCGCTGACGTCGCCCGGCAGCGGGACCGTGTCGAGGCCGGTGCCGCACACCGCGGAGTAGGCGAGCAGCGAATCGATCTCGTAACTGTTCTCCGCCCAGCGCTGCGCGAGCCGCTTGTCTTCCATCACCGGCAGCATCAGGCCCGCATAGCCGATCTGCTTCACCGGCACCGCTTTCACTGCCGACGTGATCGCCAGCGCCGCGGTCATGGTGCCGTTCGCGCCGAACTTCGCGCCGGTGAATTTCTCGATGGCGTCGCCGATCGACACGTCGCCGAGCGGCGCGGGGGTCGGATCGATGCCGGCGAAGGTCCAACCGGTCTTCGCGGCGATCCCGTTGCCGATCTCCTCGCCGACCTTGGCGTGCACGGTGATCTTCTCGGTCAGCGCCTTGACGGATGCGTTGAAGTCGCCGTGCGCCTTGCCGAAAGCGTCCTGAGCGAGATTGGCGCCCTCGAAGCCGAGCGAGAACTGCTTGCCGGCGCCGAGGTGATAAGCGCCCGGATAGAACGGACCGAGCGGCTTCAGCATCGCCGTCGCGGCGAACTGGAAGTTGCCCTGGCTGTGCGGGCTGTGATCGGTGAGGAAGCGCACGAGCTTCGCGCTCTCACGCACCGCGTTCCAGTGGATGCCGTCGTCGTCGGCGATGATCGCGCTCGCGTTCAGGTGCGGCAGCGTCGACAGCGCCTGCGCGAGGAGCCGCATGGTCTTGGGATCGTCGGCGTCGTGCAGCGTTGCCGGCCCGACGTTGGGCATGAAGCCGTCCTTCTGCGACAGCTCGTCGAGCGATTTCAGGAAGGCGAGCGCGTCGGCGTCGGACAGGCCCTGGATCAGCTCCGCGAGCGGCTGCGTGACGATGCGCACCGTCTGCGTCTGATAGCCGCGCCTGGCGAGCTCGGCCTTCGCCGCGTTCAGCACGGTCAGCGCTTCGTCGATCTGCTTCTCATAGTTCGCGCGATCGAGCCGCACGAACGCGGTGATCGCGCGGACGTTCGGGAGATTGTTGCCTGCAGCGCCGACCACGGTGGTCGACGTCAGCGTCAGAGCGCAAGCGAGCCAGCGCATCCACGATCGCATACGGACCTCCAGGCGTTTACGGCAGCGGCGATGGCGGCCCGAGCTGCTGGCGCGCCGGCTTCTTGGTGGGCTTCCACACGTTGAGCAGGGCGCCGATCTTGTGCTTCATGCCCACGCGCTCGTCGGACAGCGTGTCGAGGAAGTCGGACAGCTTCTTCGACTTGATGATCGTGTAGAAGGTGAGCCCGGTGATCGCGCCGGACATCAGGAAGAAATACAGGATGCGCCAGCCGAGCGGCGTGTCGGTCTCGGTCATCAGGTTCATGCCGAAGTAGCCGGTGACCACTGTGCCGATCAAGCCGAAGATGGTGACGACCGTGAGCCGGATGACCATGTTGGCCTGACGGCGGATCGAGTCGGAGTCGAGGTACTGATTCATGTCCTCGATCTCGGCATAGACGTCGCGATACAGCCGCTCGGTGCCGAGCTGGTTGCTGGTCATGTGGTACAGCGCCTTCGCCAGCAGCTGGTCCGACACTTCGTGGAACCAGTAGCGATGCGTGAAGCGCAGGAACACCTCCTTGTGGCTGCGGATCTCGCGCTTGAAGCGGCGGATCGAGTCGGGCACCTGGATGTCGAGGCGGTTCAGCGCGTGCAGCAGGCGGTCCGACAGCATGAACAGCGACGCCTTGTGCACGTGCGCGATCAGGAACACCAGGAAGTACTGGTGGCGGAAGTGCTCGAGGATCGACACGCCGTTCGACTTGTCCATGTGCTCGGCGTGCGCGCCGACCATCACGAACGCCTCGCCGCTGCACATCGCGCGCGTGCCGATGCGATCCTCGCCCGGCGGATTCCAGTAACGGTCGTAGCAGTACTTCTCCTCGAAATCCTCCGCCTGCTTCTCCGGCATCGGCAGCGTGTTCGACGGGCCCGGCGGTGTCACCAGCGCGAGGCGCATGAAATCGCCGCGCGTGAGCTGGCGCGGATCGTCGAGCGACAGATAGCCGCACACCGGCATGCGGTGGTACTCGACCAGGCGATAGCGGATCGGTCCGTCGCAGTCGGAGTGGTGCAGCACCATCGGCGACAGGATGTATTCCCAATGCGACGAGATGCACGGCGCGCGGAAGCGCGCGGCGTAGGTGAGGTACTTCTTGCGCTTCTCGAAGTCCGACGCGGCCAGCACGTTGCCGTTCTCGTCGAGCCACTCGGCGCGCGACAGGCAATGGCCGCCGCGGCCGTCCTCCTTCCAGTAAGTGGGATACGAGCGGCCGAAGCGGAACAGCGTCTCGTGCGCGCGCTCGAAGGAAAGATCGTTGCCGAAGATCTCCACGACCAGCAGGGTGACGTCGAGGTCGTAGAAGAAATAGAGATCGATGTGCCCGACGTCGAACACGACCGGATTGGTCTCGTCGCCGGGATAGGTCATGCGGACTTTCTTGACGTCGTTGCGGCGGAACACGCGCAGCGGCGATTCGCCGGGCACGTTGCCGCAGCCTTTGCCTTCGCCGTAGAGCATGCGCTGCACGTACGGCAGGAAGGTTACGAACTCCGCGTAGTGACGCTCCTTGAATTCGCCGGGATCACCGAACTCGTCGGCGACTTCCTGCCAGTGCGGATCGCTCTGCAGGAGCTCCCAGTGATTCTGGATCTGCACGTCGTCATGGATCGGCATGAGCTGCAGCGGCCAGATGAGGATCTGGCGGAAATGCCGAACCTGGCGTGATTGCGCTCCCGACATCGCAACGTCTCCCCCGAGCTTCGCGAAGGAGTATACGTAGGGCGCGCGATGCGCGCCGTTGCTCTACGCGCTGCCGACCGTGCGTGCCGCGAATTGATTCTGCGTGCGGCCGTCGCGGCCGTAGACGCCGGGCCCGGACAAGCCGAGCTGCGTGAGCGCCCAGCGGACCTGATTCACGCGCGCGTCGAGCAGCGCCGCGTTCGCGAGATTCTGCTGCTTGCAGCGCCGCATCAGATCGCCGAGCTCCTGCTGCACGCCCGGTGCCAGCGATTCGAAGCGGACCGATTGCGACTCGCGCTGCAGGTGATCGATCAGCGCGTTCTTGCGGATCGTCGTGTCGGAGATCGCCTCGGAGCGTCCGGCCGCGAGCGCGGCCTTCTCTTCGTCCAGGCACGCGGACAGCTCGGCGGCGATGCGGAGCAGCGCGCTCATCGAATCACTTCGGCAGCTGGCGCTCGAGCGCGAGCAGCTTCACGGCGACGCTGCGCGCGTCGACCTGATAAGTGCCGTCGGACAGCGCGCGCTTGACCTGCGCGACACGCGCTTCGTCGACGTCGGGAGAGGATTGCGCCGCGCCCTGGAGGCTCTGCAGCTGCAGCGCGTCCTTGGACAGGTGCACGCCGCCCGCGTCGGCAGCCGGCTGCACGTTGCCTTTGCCGGAGCCAGGTCGAGCCGAGCCCACGCCCGCGGTGGGGGCGAGGCCGGGAAGGCCATTCATGCCATCGATCTTTGTGCTCATGCTGTCTCGTACTGCTCGTTCAGTCGGGTTTCCGGCGATAAGCCCCGTATCGGCAGCTCGTGCGTAGACTTTAATTCGCGGTTCAAGGGGCGTTTCACAGGCCCACTTCCACGGTGTCGGCGGACCGTACCGTGCCTTCGATAATCCTTTTGGAACTGGAGCTTTCGACCGACACGCGCTGATCGAGCCCGGCGTCGGCGAGCGCCTTGCCCTGGGCCCGGACTTCGATGCCGCTGATGCGGCCAACGAGGACGACCTGCTGCCCGCGGCGAACCGCCGCCGGTACGCTCACGTCGGCGCCGGTCAACGTCGCACCGGCCGCGATCGAGTGGGTGAGCGGCCGTCCGATCAACGCCGAAGCGTCAGTCAGGTAGCCGGTGTTCAGTCCGGAGACTTCGCGACGCTCGCGGCGGACATCGTCCGCGCCCAGCGTCTCGCCTCGGGTCATCGACCGCGCAGCGACGACGACGTCGCGCACCGCGGTCACGCGCACGGGTACATAAATAGTCCAGCTCGGCGACGTGCACCGCACGCCGACCGTCTGCGCGCTCGCGCCAAACGCCGCGGCGCGGAACGGTTGCAGATCGCTCGCGCATGCGGGCAGCTTCAGCCGCTCATCGACTTGCGCCGTGATGGCGTCGCTCGCGGCAGCGCCGCTCCTCACGAAGGCAACTGCGCTCGCCCGGATCAGCTCGACTTCCTGCCAGTCACCGTCAGCGCACGCGAGCGGCGACGCAATCAAGGTCGCGATGGCGAGGCTGATCGGCAGGAACGGTCTCATGCAGTCGAACCTGCAAGCGCTGTTCCAGAGCCCGTCGAACAGGTCTTTGCGAAAGACGGCCAAACTAGCCTTCCCTGGCCGCCTCGTCGCCCGCCATCCCTGGCGGTCGAACGCTTTCGCAAAGACCTGTTCGACGAGCTCTACGAACATCGGCTCAAGTTTCGAAAACCGGCGCCGATAACCCGGTCAGCCTCGTCGTCGCGACGGAATCCCGTCGTGCCCGCGTGCGGCTGCGTCTGGAACGCGGCTTGCCTGACCCGGTTCGAGCCTTTCGAATCCGGAGACGGCGCATGCCCTCCAACATCAACGGTGACGCGATCTTCGGCATCCATGCCGACGCGATGCGCTTGCATCGCCAGCGTATGGAGATGATCGCGTCGAACCTCGCGAACGCCGACACGCCGAACTTCCAGGCGTCCGACCTCGATTTCCAGGCCGCGCTCGCGAAAGCCGCAGGCGAAGCCGGCGGCCTTGCGACGACCAACGCCGGCCACATCGGCACGCCCGGTGCGGCCGACGGTAACGCCGCGGTCGTGCATCGCCAGCCGAACCAGAACAGCCTCGACGGCAACTCCGTCGACGTGCAGCGCGAGCAGGCGGCCTTCGCCGACAGCGCCGTGCACTATCAGGCGAGCATGATGTTCGCGGAGAACCGCATCCGCTCATTGCTCACCGCGATCAGCGGCGAATAGGAGCGCGATCGATGAGCTCCTTCAGGATTTTCGACATCGCCGCCTCGGCGATGAACGCGCAGTCGGTGCGTCTGTCGACCGTCGCTTCCAACCTCGCCAACGCCGAATCGGTCAGTGGCGATCCGAACACCGTCTACAAGCCGCTGATGCCGGTGTTCCAGGCCGAAGCGAGCGCGCCCGGCGCGCCGCCGAGCGCCGACGCCGGCGTGCAAGTGCAGGGCGTCGTGCAGTCGACGACGCCGCCGCAGAAGCGCTACGAGCCGGGCCATCCGCTCGCCGACGCCGACGGTTATGTCTATGCGCCGTCGGTCTCGCCGGTCGAGGAGATGGTGAACATGATCTCGGCCGCGCGCAGTTACCAGAACAGCGTCGAAGTCCTGAACACCGCCAAGGACCTCGCGCTCAAGACGATCGCGATGGGCAAGTGAGGCCGCACTAAATGACCAATCCCGTCACTTCCGCGTCCGATCTGTTCTCGCAGCTCGGCCTCGCCGCGACCAAGACCGCGAAGAAGCAGGAGCTCGGCCAGGACGATTTCCTGCGCCTGATGACCGAGCAGCTCAAGAACCAGGATCCGATGAAGCCGATGGAGAGCACGCAGTTCCTCGCGCAGCTCGCCCAGTTCAGCACGGTGTCCGGGATCCAGAGCCTCAACACTTCGTTCGGCTCGCTGTCGAGCTCGCTCAATTCCAATCAGGCGCTGCAAGCGGCCGGCCTCGTCGGCCAGCGCGTGCTGGTGCCTGCCGACACCGGTGCGCTCGGCGCGACCGGATCGCTCGACGGCGCCGTCGACGTTCCGACTGGCGCGGGCAGCGTTGCCGTCGACGTCGTCGACGCCAACGGCACGACGCTGCGCACGCTCGCGCTCGGCACGCAGCCGCAAGGCCTCGCGCATTTCAGCTGGGACGGCACGCTCGCGAACGGCACTCGCGCGCCAGCCGGCGGCTACACGTTGCGCGCGCACGCCGACGTCGGCGGCAAGGTGCAGGCGCTCTCGGCGCTCGCCGTCGGCCGGGTCGACAGCGTCACGCTCAACGGCACCGACGGTCTCGTCCTCAATCTCGCCGGCATGACGCCGGTCGCCTTCAACCAGGTGCGGCAGATCATGGCCGCGTCTTCTTCCTAAGGAGTCTCCATGTCCTTTGCCATCGCACTTTCGGGTCTCAACGCGGCGACCGCCGATCTGTCCACCACGGCGAACAACATCGCCAATGCCAACACCACGGGATTCAAGTTCTCGCGCGCGCAGTTCGGCGACGTCTACTCCGTGGCGTCGCGCGGCGTGTCGAGCAACAACACGATCGGCTCGGGCGTGCGCGTCGACAAGATCTCGCAGCAGTTCAGCCAGGGCACCATCAACTTCACCAACTCGAGCCTCGACCTCGCGCTCTCGGGCGAAGGCTTCTTCACGCTCTCCGACAACGGTGCGATCGTCTACACGCGCAACGGCTCGTTCGGCACCGACGCCCAGGGCTTCCTGGTCAACCAGGCGGGCCAGCGCCTGCAGGTGTTCCCGGCGATCGCGGGCGGAGGCTTCAACACCGGCGCGCTGCAGGACCTGCAGCTCTCCGTCGCGGACAATCCGCCGTCGGCGACGACGGGCATGACCGCGATGTACAACCTCGCGGCGGACGCGCAGCAGCCGCCGGTCGGCGTGTTCAGCGCCACCGATCCCGACAGCTACAACAACACGACGTCGGTCACGATCTACGATTCGCTCGGCGCGACGCACTCGGCGAACCTCTACTTCGTCAAAGGTGCCGCGGCGGGCGCCTGGGATCTGCACGTCACCATCGACGGCACGGCCGTCGGCGCGGCGACGGCGCTGCAGTACGACAACGCGGGTCAGCTCACCACGCCTGCGGGCGGACAGATCGTCCTGCCGGCGTTCACGCCGAGCGACGGCGCCGCCGATCTCAACATCACGCTCGACGTCGGCAAGTCGACGCAGTTCGGCTCGCTGTTCGGCGTGTCGAGCATCACCCAGGACGGCTTCGCTTCCGGCCGGCTCTCCGGCGTCGAGATCACGCAGGAAGGCGTGATCCAGGCGCGCTACACCAACGGCCAGGCGACGCCGCTCGGACAGATCGCGCTGACGACGTTCGCGAATCCGCAGGGCTTGCAGCAGCTCGGCAATACCAGCTGGGGCGAGACGTTCTCCTCCGGCGCTGCGGTGCGCGGCGTCGCGGGCTCGGCGAACTTCGGCCTGCTGCAGTCGGGCGCGCTCGAGGCGAGCAACGTCGATCTCACCGCGCAGCTCGTCAACATGATCACCGCGCAGCGGAACTTCCAGGCGAACGCGCAGATGATCCAGACGAGCGATCAGATCACTCAGACGATCATCAACATCCGGTAGTAAACGATGGATCGCTCGCTCTATGTGGCGATGACCGGCGCGATGCAGACGCTGAACGCGCAGGCGGCCAACAGCCACAACCTCGCCAACGCGTCGACCGTCGGCTTTCGCGCCGAGCTGGTCAATACGCAGGCGGCGCCAATCCCCGGCGCCGGCCTGCAGTCGCGCGTGAACGCGGTCGCGCAGAGCGAAGGCTGGGATTCGACGCCCGGCACGATCATGACCACGGGCCGCGATCTCGACATCGCGCTGCGCGGCGACAACTGGCTTGCGGTGCAGGCGAGTGACGGCAGCGAGGCGTACACGCGCGCCGGCGATCTGCGTCTGACGCCGGAAGGTCAGCTCACGACCGGTGCCGGTCACCCGGTGCTCGCCGATTCGGGCGTGCTCGCGGTGCCGCCGAACACCGGCATCACCATCGGCAACGACGGAACCATTTCGGTCATAGGGCAGGGCCAGGGGCCCGCGACGCTCGCGCAAGTCGGCCGGCTGAAAGTGATGACGATCGCGCCGGGCAACCTCGAGCGCGGTCTCGACGGACTGATGCGCGTGAAGCCGGGCGCCGAAGCGCAGCCGGCGGCGGGTGTGTCGATCACGACGGGCGCGCTGGAGGCGTCGAACGTCAATCCCGCCGAAGCGATGGTGAACATGATCCAGCTCGCGCGCCAGCTCGAGCTGCAAACCAAATTGATGAAGACGGCCGACGACAACGGCGCCGCGTCGTCTTCGATCCTGCGTGCGGTGTGATGTCGTCATTCCCGCGTAGGCGGGAACCCAGTTTTCGGAGTCAACGATGAATTCAGCTTTGTGGGTGGCCAAGACCGGACTCGACGCGCAGCAGACGCGCATGACGGTCACGTCGAACAATCTCGCCAACGTCAACACGACCGGCTTCAAGCGCGGCCGCGCGGCGTTCGAGGACTTGATGTACAAGAACGTGCGCCAGCCCGGCGGACAGACCTCGCAGCAGACGCAGTCGCCGAGCGGGCTCATGCTCGGCACCGGCGTGCGCACGGTCTCCACCGAAAAGAATTTCGGCGAAGGC
>DASRHK010000076.1:0-2739 GCA_035650495.1 Nevskiaceae bacterium
GGCCGGCGCCGCGGCATCGCAATGCCTTCGCGGGAATCCAGCTGCCGCGACCTGCGAACTTCGACGAGGTGTACCTGGTCCGCAAGCCGAGGTTCGTGCAGGAGTTCGCCAGGATCTTCGGTGGCGAAACGATGGCGGAGCGCATATCGCGTTATCGACGCCGCCTCGCTTCGCTGCGCTCGGTCGACGAAGCCGTGCAGGCGATCGTCGCGCGGCTCGCGGCGCTGCAGCTGCTCGACAACACCTACATCGTCTTCACGTCCGACAACGGCTGGTTCAACGGCGAGCACCACATCGGGCTCGGCAAGTATCTTTTCTACGAGCCGTCGTCGCATGTGCCGCTGCTCATCCGCGGGCCCGGCATCCCGCCTGGTCGCACCTCCGACGAGCTCGTCGCCAACGTCGATCTGGCGCCGACCTTCGTCGATCTCGCCGGCGCGCAGCCGGGACGCCCGATCGACGGCCGCTCGCTGATGCCGTTCGCGCGCGATCCCACGTTGCGCACGACGCGCCCGATCCTGCTCGACGCGCCGCACGAGCAGGCGCTGCGGGTGGTGAACGGCGTGCCGGGGCTCGTCGTGCCGGCGATGCGCGGCTTGCGCACGCAGCGCTTCGCCTATTTCGAGCACGGCACCGGCGAGGTCGAGCTGTACAACATGGTCGAAGACCCGGACCAGCTGCACAACGTCCACGAGGTGCCGCAGTACCGCAACATCGAAGCGGCGATGCACGATGCGCTCGCGCGCTATTCGCGCTGCGTCGGCGCGATGTGTCGAGCCGAAGCCACGGCGCCGCGGCAGCCGCAGCCGTTCAACCAGCCGCCACAGTCTCCAGCTCCGAAAGCGCGCGCTCGGTGAAATCGAGCAGGCGCTGCATGCTCGGCACCGAGCGCCGGCACGCGGTGTAGCCGAAGGCCATCTGGTCGACGTAGCTGGTCAGCGTGATGTTGAGCGCCTGGCCGTCGATCGGGATCGAGACCGGATAGGTCTCGTCGAGCCGCGCGCCGTTCCAGTAGAGCGGCTTGGTCGGCCCCGGCACGTTGCTGATCACGATGTTGAACGCCGGGCGGATGCGATCGAGCCCGAGCTGGCTGGTGATCATCATCGGCGACAGCGCCGCCGCGGCGTAGGCGATCTGCTCGACCCGGGTCATCTTCGACGTGCGCTCCTTCGCCTTCTTCATCGAGCTGATGATCGTGTCGAGCCGCTTGCCCGGATCGGCGATGTGCGTCGCGAGATTGGCGAGGATCACCGACACCTGATTGCCGCCTTCGGGCGAGTCCGCTGCGCGCACCGACACCGGCACCATCGCGATCAGCGGCTTGTCGGGCAGCGCCTCGTGCACGATCAGGTACTCGCGCAGCGCGCCCGCACACATCGCGAGCGCGATGTCGTTGAGCGTCGCGCCGCATTTCTTCGCGACCGCCTTCATGCGCGCGAGCGGATACGACTGCGCCGCGAATCGGCGGGAGCTCGAGATGCGCACGTTGAACAGGGTCGGCGGCGCCTGGTACGGCGTGACGTCGGCGCCGTCGCCTTTCGACTTGCGCACGAGATCCCAGAAGCCGCGCGCCGCCCCGGGGATCACGCGCACGTTGCCTTTCACCGCTTCCATGATGTTCTGCAGCGGGCTCGCCGGCGGCGCAATCAATCCGTCTTCGGACTTGTCGCGCTTCGCGCGCGGGCGCGCCCATGGCGGCGGCATGTTGCGCTCGTTCGGATCCTCCGAGAGCGCCTTGCGTGCCTCGCGCGTCGCGCCGACGCCGTCGAACAGCGCGTGATGGACCTTGGAGAACATCGCCACGCGGCCGTCCTGCAGGCCCTCGATGACGTTGGTCTCCCACAGCGGACGGCTGCGATCCATCAGCGCGCCGTGCAGCCGCGAGGTCATCGCGAGCAATTCGCGGATGCGCCCCGGTTTCGGCAGCGACAGATGACGCAGGTGATGATCGAGGTCGAAGTCCGCGTCCTCCTGCCAGAACCACGTGCCGCGGAACACCGGCCTCAGGTTGTAGGGCGGCTGTGGATCGGGATACTCGCGCATCTGCGCGACCATGCCTGCGATGAAATCGGGCGGCGCGTCCTTCGGCAGCGAGTACAGCTGCAGGCCGGCGACGTGCATCGGCGTGCGGCGGTTCTCAGCCAGCAGGAACATCGCATCGGACGGCGATAGCGCTTTCATGGCATTGCGTCCCCTTTGTTTTCGAGATGCCCCTTCCCGGGGACGAAGTTCGCCTCGATGCGGATGCCGTCCGGATCCTCGAACAGCGTGGAGTAATAGCCCGGCGCCCATTGATCCTCGCGCGGCGCGCGGATGATCTTCGCCTTCAGCTCGACCGCGACCTGATGGATCGCGTCGACGTCTTCGCGCGACTTCGCGCGGAAGCACAGATGATGCAGGCCGACGCGCTTCTGATCGAACGCGTCGCCCTTGCTCGCCGCCGGCGAGATGGCGACGCCGGTGCGTCCGCCGATGCAGTAGAAGAACTCCTTCTGCCTCACCAGCACCACCATCTCGAGCGACGTGAGGAGCTTCTCGTAGAACGGGATCGACCGCGCCATGTCGGACACGGTGAGCTGGATGTGCGCGATGCCGTTGATGGCGGCCATCACTTGGGCTCCGATTCCTCGTCCTTGATCTCGCCCGTCGTGAACAAGTACTCCTTGAGGTAGTGCGAGAACTTCGGATCGTTGCGGCGGATCCATTCGAGCGTCATCGCGGCGTGCTCCTTCTCCTCGT
>DASRHK010000077.1:0-26843 GCA_035650495.1 Nevskiaceae bacterium
CACCACCTTGACATGGTGGGGGTCGATGGTTCGAGTCCATTCGCGCCTACCATCTCGCTCGAAAAAGCCCTCGCAAGTCCGCGCGGGCTTTTTTGTTTCCCGCGTACCGTCCCGTACAGACCCCAATCCATGGCTGGCCAAAGCTAATCGCGTCCGACCGGGTCTCGTCGACCGGCCGGCCCTGGCAGGGCGGGAGGTTCCCATGAGAGGGAACCAGTGACCACGATGATGCAGAGCCTCAAGCGCTCGGTCCCACCGGGACCGCAGGCGCGTCGACCGTTGTACGTGCCGAGCGCCGACGAGATCGGCGCGAGCCAGCTTTCCGCATTCATCCGCTATTGCGAAGAGCGCACCGGCGCGAGCTTCGCGGAGTACGCCGGCTTCGAGCGTTTCTGCATCGAGCGATCGGAGGCGTTCTGGTCGCTGTTCCTGGACTGGTCCGGAATCGGCTTCGACGGTAGCCCGCGACCGGCCCTTGTCGGCGACGCTTGCGAATCCGCGACGTTCTTTCCGGACGTGCGGCTGAGCTACGCGGACTCGCTGCTGCGGATCGACGGCGATCGCTTCGCCGCGACGCGCCCCGCGCTCACCGCCGTGCACGCCGATCGTCCGACCGAGCGCTTCACGCGCGGCGAGCTGCGCGCGCAAGCCATGGCGATGTCTTCGCTGCTGCGCGAGCTCGGCTTGGGCGCCGGCGATCGCATCTCGATCCTCGCGCACAACACGCCCGGCGCCATCATCGCCGCGCTCGGCGCCGCCGGCATCGGCTGCACGCTGTCGACCGGCGCGCCCGACCTCGGCGCCTTCGCGCTGACGTCGCGGTTCGCGCAAACCGAGCCGAAGCTCCTGATCGCCGAATTGCCGGACGCGTCGACGCCGCTCGGCGCGCAGCAACGGCAGCGGTTCCTCGAAGTCGTCGCCGGATTGCCGAGCCTGCGCGCGGTCCTGCTGCTCGACGACGACGAAGTGCCCGCGCTGCTGATCCCGGTGCACCGCGCGTCTCAGTTGCTGCCGCGACATGCTGGCGCGACCGTCGAGTGGCCGCGACTTCCGTTCAACCATCCGTTGTTCATCCTTTTCACTTCAGGCACCACGGGAATCCCGAAGTGTCTCGTGCATGGCGCGGGCGGAACGCTCATCGAGCATCTCAAGGAACACCGGCTGCATTGCGATCTCACCCCCGACGACAAGCTGTTCTTCCAGACCTCGACGGGCTGGATGATGTGGAACTGGCAGCTGTCCGCGCTCGCGAGCGGCTGCGAGATCGTCGTCAACGACGCGCCGCTCACGGGCGCCGACTCACTCTGGCAGATCGTCGCGCGCGAGCGCATCACCGCGTTTGGGACGAGCCCGGCGTACCTGCAGATGTGCGAGCGCAGCGGCTGGAAGCCGGCTGCGCTCGACTTCGCCTCGCTGCGGACGATGTACTCGACCGGCTCGATCCTGTATCCGCGCCAGCAGGAATGGGTATGGGAGAGCGTCAAGCCGATCGCGATCCGCTCGATCTCCGGCGGCACCGACATCGTCGGCTGCTTCGTGCTCGGCAATCCGAACCTGCCGGTCTACAGCGCCGAGCCGCAGTGCAAGAGCCTCGGCCTCGACGTGCGTGCGATCGACGTCGACGCGAGCGGCATCGGCGAGCTGATCTGCGCGAATCCGTTTCCTTCGCGGCCAGTGGGTCTATTGGACGATCCGGACGGCAGTCGTTTCCACAAAGCGTACTTCGCGGCGAACGCAGGCGTGTGGACGCACGGCGATCTCATCGAATTCACCGAAGAGGGCAGTGCGCGCATGCACGGCCGCTCCGACGGCGTGCTCAACATCCGCGGGATCCGCATCGGTCCGGCGGAGATCTACCGCATCCTCGATGACGCGCCGGAGATCGTCGAAGCGATGGCCGTCGAGCAAGCGAGCGAGGAGGAGCCCGGCGGCGCGCGACTCGTGCTGCTCGTGGTGCTGAAGCAAGGCGTCGAGCTCGCCGCCGATCTGGTCGCGCGCATCAAGCGCGAGCTGGGCGCGCGCGGGTCGCCGGCGCACGTGCCATCGGTCGTGCTCGCCGTCGATCAGCTGCCGACGACGTTCAGCGGCAAGCGCTCGGAGCGCAGCGCGCGCGACGCGCTCTCGGGCAAGCCGATCGTCAACGCGGGCGCGTTGCGCAATCCCGAGTGCCTGGAACCGCTCAAGGCTTACGCCGCGGGCCAGTCGAGCACCGTTGAAGCGCTCGCGCCCGCACCTTTGCTGCCGCTGCGCGAGGCCATCGCGCAGATCTGGCAGCAGGCGCTCGGCGTGCCGCGCATCGGTCCGGACGAGAACTATTTCGACCTCGGCGGCGATTCATATCAGGCGATCCAGATCCTCGGGGCTTTGCGCGAGCACGTCGGGCGCGAGATTCCGATGAAGCTGCTGCTCGAGGCGCCAACCATCGCGTCGCTCGCGGCTGCGCTCGAGCGGCCCGCCGAAGACCACTCCGATCCGTTGGTCCTGCTCGCGGAGGGTCGCCATTCGCCGCCGCTGTTCATCGTGCACGGCATCGGCGGCAGCGTGATGGAGCTGCGCGCGCTGGCGCAGGCGTTGCAGATCGAGCGTCCCGTCTTCGGCGTGCAGGCGCGCGGGCTGGCGCCGCACGAAGAGCCGCACGCGAGCGTCGAGGAGATGGCACGCGAATATCTGGAAGCGATCCAGTCGGTGCAGCCCGCGGGACCGTACCTGTTGCTCGGCTATTCGTTCGGCGGCTGGGTCGCTTACGAGATCGCGCGCTTGCTGCGCGCGCAGGGCGAGCACGTCGCGCTCCTCGGGATTCTCGATACGACGCCGCGCGAACAGCGCTGGCCGGCCGCTGCCTGGCGCGAATATTTCTGGCGGCGTCTGACCATCGGGCTGCGGCAGGCGCGTGCGCTGGGCATCGCGCAGTGGCCGGCTTTCTGGCTGTCGCTCTGGCGATCGTTCGTGGATCGCGCCCGCCGCGCGCTGAAACCGCAGGTCATCGTGGACGGGATGGACGGCACAGCATTGCCTGACCAGTTCCGCCGCGTGCGCGAAGCCGGGGTCGCCGCTGCCATTGCTTATCAGCCGGTCCCGGCCGATCTGGAAATCTGCCTGTTCCGCTCGGATCTGGGGCAATCCCACCTGTGCGATCCGCGGATCGTGTGGGACCGCCTCGTCGCCGGGGTCGAGCTCCACGACGTCCCCGGCAATCACCTGACGATGGTCCGCTCGCCGAACCTGGAAGCGCTGGCGCGGCAGGTGTCGCAATGTGTCCGCCGGCACGCCCCGCTGGTGGATCGCCACGGCAAGCTCTTCGAGACCCTGGATCTCGAGGTTGCGTCTCCCGAAGCGCCGCTGCCCCTCGACGGCCAAACCCTCGCGCCACAGGTGGTTTAGCCGGTTGTCTCGCTGCCCGCCAAGCCTTAGAATTGCGCCCCCCGATGCCGCGCCCAAGGCTCTGCATCGGGTCTTGTTTTTGGAACGGAGGGTTTGAGCATCGCTTCTGAAAAAGATGACCGGCGCAACGAGCAGATCTCTGCGCCGCGCTTGAGAGTGATCGCGGACGACGGTTCCCAGATCGGCATCCTGTCGAGGATGGAAGCCCTGCAGAAGGCCGAGGCAGCGGGACTGGATCTGGTGGAAATCTCGCCCAACGCGGATCCGCCGGTCTGCAAGATCATGGATTACGGCAAGTATCTTTATCAGAAGGACAAGGCTCAGCAGGCGGCGCGCAAGAAGCAGAAGCAGATCCAGGTCAAGGAAGTGAAGTTCCGCCCGACCACCGAGGAGGGCGATTACCAGACCAAGCTGCGCGCGCTGAACCGCTTCCTCGAGGAAGGCGACAAGATCAAGGTGACGGTCCGCTATCGCGGGCGTGAGATGCAGCACCAGGAGCTGGGGATGCGGCTCCTGGAGCGGGTGAAGACAGAGCTCGATGCGGTAGCGATCATCGAGCAGATGCCGCGGATGGAGATGCGGCAGATGATCATGGTGATGTCGCCCAAGAAGAAGTAGTGGTTCTAGTTCGCCGATTCGAGCCGACGCAGGAAGCGTGCGGCTCAATCGGCGATAAGAGGAAGTCCTGCAGCGTTCTGCAGGCACGGCTAGCGCGGTGGCTCCGTTGCGAACCCGTTAAACAACCTGAGTAGGAGTCGTTCAAATGCCGAAGTTGAAAACCATCAAGGGTGCCGCGAAGCGCTTTGCCAAGACGGGCAAAGGCGGCTTCAAGCGCGGCCAGGCGTACAAGCGCCACATCCTCACCAAGAAATCCGCCAAGCGCGTTCGCGACCTGCGCGGCCCCACGCTGGTGCATCCGTCGGACGTGAAGGAAGTCCGCCAGATGCTGCCGTACGCCTAAGGAGAATCCGACATGGCAAGAGTCAAGCGTGGTGTAACCGCTCGCGCGAAGCACAAGAAGATCCTCAAGAAGGCCAAGGGCTACTACGCCTCGGGCTCACGCGTCCTGCGCGCTGCGAAGCAGCAGGTCACGCGCGCCGGCCAGTACGCGTTCCGCGATCGTCGCGTGAAGAAGCGCGAGTTCCGCGCGCTCTGGATCATCCGCATCGGCGCGGCGGCCGAGCAGAACGGCATCTCCTACAGCCGATTTATCAACGGGCTCGCCAAGGCGGGCGTGGCGCTCGATCGCAAGGTCCTCGCGGACATCGCGCTCAACGACAAAGCCGCGTTCTCCGCACTGGCGGCCCAGGCGAAAGCCCAGCTGTCCGCCTAGTACCTGCTCAGTCTGACGTTTGCGAAAAGGGAACGGCGTGAGCCGTTCCCTTTTTCATTTCTGAACTGGAATTCCGATGACTGACGACATCAATCAATTGCTGGATCGTGCGCGCGCCGAAATCAACGGCGCGACCGATCTGCGCGCGCTCGAGCAGCTGCGCGTCGACTGGCTCGGCAAGAAAGGCCGCATCACCGAGCTCTTGAAGCAGCTCGGCGCGATGCCTGCCGATCAGCGCAAGAGCTACGGCGAGCGCGTCAATCGCGCGAAGGAACAGATCGCCGACCAGCTCGACGCGAAGAAGCAGCGCCTCGAGCAGGCCGACCTCGACGCGCGGCTCTCCGCTGAGAGCATCGACGTCACCTTGCCCGGCCGCGGCGAGGATGTCGCCGGCCTGCATCCGATCACGCGCACGACGCAGCGCATCGAGCGGCTGTTCGGCGAGCTCGGCTTCGAGTCGGTCTCCGGTCCCGAGATCGAGGACGATTTCCACAACTTCGCCGCGCTCAACATCCCCGAGCTGCATCCGGCGCGCAGCACGATGGACACGTTCTACGTGGACCAGGGGAAGATGGTGCTGCGCACGCACACGTCGCCGGTCCAGATCCGCACGATGGAGAGCGTGGTGAAGAGCGGCCGCAAGCCGCCGATCCGGATCGTCTGTCCGGGCCGCGTCTATCGCAAGGACCTCGATCGCACGCACAGCCCGATGTTCCATCAGATCGAAGGGCTGTACGTCGCCGAAGGCGTCTCGCTCGCGGACCTCAAGTACGACCTGCACACGTTCCTGACGCGCTTCTTCGAGCGCGAGGTGGAGATGCTGTTCCGGCCGTCGTACTTCCCGTTCGTCGAGCCCGGCGCGGACGTGCACATCCGCTGGGAAGGCGGCCGCTGGCTCGAAGTGCTTGGCTGCGGCGTCGTGCATCCCAACGTGCTGAAAGCCGTCGGCATCGATCCCGAGCGCTACAGCGGCTACGCGTTCGGCATGGGCATCGATCGCATGGCGATGCTGCGCTACGGCGTGAACGACCTGCGCCTGTTCTTCGAGAACGATCTGCGGTTCCTCGAGCAATTCCGCGATACGGGAGCCGCTCGATGAAGATCTCCGAGAGCTGGCTGCGCGAGTGGGTCGGCGTTTCCGCGCGCGTCGAAGAAATCAAGGATCGCCTCGTCATGGCTGGGCTCGAGCTCGAGATCGAAGCGGCGATCGCCGAGCCGCTGAACAACGTCGTCGTCGGCCGCATCGAATCGCTGACGCAGCACCCACAAGCCGACAAGCTGCGCGTCGCGCAGGTCGACGTCGGCGGCCAGAAATTGCAGATCGTCTGTGGCGCGCCGAACGCGCGCGAAGGCATGCTCGCGCCGACGGCGCTGGTCGGCGCGACGCTGCCCGGCAACGTCGAGATCAAGCAGGCAAAGCTGCGCGGCATCGATTCGAGCGGCATGCTCTGCTCGGCGAAGGAGCTTGCGCTCGCGGAGAAATCCGAAGGCCTGCTCGAGCTCGATCCCTCCGCCAAACCCGGCACGCCGATCAGCGATTACCTGAAGCTCGACGATCGCGTGCTCGCGCTCGAGATCACGCCGAATCGTGGCGACTGTCTTTCCGTGAAAGGTCTGGCGCGCGAAGTGGGCGCCCTCTACGGCGCGGCATCGAGTGGACCGAAGATCGGTGAAGCTCCGATCGCGACAAGGGACGAGGTCAAGGTCGCGATCGAGAATCGCGACGATTGCCCGAGCTACGCCGGTCGCGTCATCGAGGGGCTGGATCGCAGCGCGCGCACGCCGGACTGGATGCGCGAGAAGCTGCGACGCTCCGGCATCCGCAGCATCCATCCGGTCGTCGACGTCACCAACTTCGTGATGGTCGAGCTCGGCCAGCCGATGCACGCGTTCGATCGCACCAAGCTCACGGGCGCGGTGCGCGTGCGTCGCGCGACAGCGGGTGAGTCGCTGCGACTGCTCAACAACCAGCTCGTGCAACTGACATCGGCCGATCTGCTGATCACCGACGATCGCGGAGCGCTCGCGCTCGCTGGCGTGATGGGCGGCGCGGAATCCGAGGTCGCCTCGACAACGACGACGGTCTTCCTCGAGAGCGCGTGCTTTGGGCCGACGGCGGTCGCCGGCGCGGGTCGCCGCTACAAGCTGACGTCGGATGCGGTGTATCGCTTCGAGCGCGGCGTCGATCCGGCGATCCAGCGCGAGGCGCTCGAGCGCGCAACGCAGTTGCTGCTGGAGATCTGCGGCGGCAGGGCGGGACCGATCACGCATGCGGGCGACGCGAAGCCCGCGTCGATCCGCGTGCCACTGCGTCATGCGCGGTTTTGCAAGCTCGTTGGTTACGACATTCCGGCGAATGAAGCCGAAGCGCTGTTGCAGCGCTTGGGGATCGAAACGGCGTCGACCGGGCAGGGCACGTGGCTATGCACGGTGCCGAGCTATCGCTATGACGTGCGCATCGAGGAGGATCTGATCGAGGAAGTCGCGCGGCTCTACGGCTACCAGCGCATTCCCCTGCGACCCTATCGCGCGGAGCTTCAGCCGGCGCAACTGCCGGAAGGTCGACGCTCGACCGCGGCGACGCGCGCGACGCTCGCTGCCCGCGGGTGGCAGGAAGCGGTGACCTACAGCTTCGTCGAGCCCGGCCTGCAATCGCTGTTGGCGCCCGGCATCGAGGCCATTCCGCTCGACAATCCGATCGCCGATCCCTTGTCGGTGATGCGCACGACGTTGTGGAGCGGCCTGGTTCCGGCGTGGCGCTACAACGTGCAGCGCCAGCAGAAGCGCGTGCGCCTGTTCGAGCTCGCGGTGTGCTTCCGTCGCGACGGCGGATGCATCGTCGAAGCGCACAAGCTGTCGGGCATCGCGTCGGGCGACGCATGGCCGGAGCAGTGGGGCACGAAAGCGCGGCCGATCGATTTCTTCGACGTCAAAGGGGATCTGCAGGCGCTGCTCGGTGCCGCGTATCGCTATGCCAAAGGCACGCATGCAGCGCTGCATCCGGGACGGACCGCACAGATCTTCCGCGGCGATCAGGCCGTCGGCTGGATCGGCGATTTGCATCCGAGCCTGGTGCAGAAGCTCGACCTTCCGGACACGCCGCTGCTGTTCGAGCTGGACTGGCAAGGCATCGCGCCCGTCGCAGTCCCGGAGTCCCGGCGGCTCTCCGACTTCCCGAGCTCGCGCCGCGACCTCGCGCCGGTCCTGCCCGAGTCCGCCACGGTCGACGCCGTGTGCGCCGCGGTGAGGGCGGCCGCAGGGCAATCCTTGCAACAAATTCGCGTGTTTGACCTGTACCGGGGCGAGCCCTTAGGCGCTGGTTTCAAAAGTCTGGCTTTGGGCTTGATTTTTCAAGATTATTCGCGCACCCTTACAGACGTGGAGATTGACACGGCCGTGAAGGCCGTGATGGCGAGCCTGGAACGGGAGTTTGGCGCGACATTTCGGTCGTAGGGGGCGCGACGGTGGCGTTGACCAAGGCGGAGCTGGCCGAGGCGCTGTTCGAGCAGCTTGGCTTGAACAAGCGCGAGGCAAAGGACTTTGTCGATCTGTTCTTCGAGGAGATTCGCGCGAGCCTGGAGTCGGGAGAGCAGGTGAAGCTCTCGGGCTTCGGCAATTTCGAGCTGCGCGACAAGAACCAGCGGCCCGGCCGCAATCCCAAGACCGGCGAAGAGATTCCCATTTCTGCGCGGCGCGTGGTGACCTTCCGCCCCGGGCAGAAACTGCGCTTGAGAGTGGAGACCGATGCGGGAAGCAGCGAATAAGCCGGCGCAGCTGCCGGACATCCCGCACAAGCGCTACTTCGCGATCGGCGAGGTCAGCGAGCTGTGCGCCGTCAAGCCGCACGTGCTGCGCTACTGGGAGCAGGAATTCCCCCAGCTGCGACCGGTGAAGCGGCGCGGCAACCGCCGCTACTACCAGCCTGAGGATGTGCAGATGGTCCGGCGCATCCGCAGCCTGCTCTACGACCAGGGCTTCACCATCGGCGGCGCGCGCCAGCGGCTGAAGGAGATGCCCCGCGCGACGGTCACGGTCACGCATCGCGTCCTGCCGTCCAAGCAGCCGCAGACCAAGAAGCAGCAGCTCGCGGCGTTGCGCTCCGAGCTCGAGAGCCTGCTCAAGCTGTTCGATCGCTGATGCGACGTGAAGGATTGGTCGGGGCGAGAGGATTTGAACCTCCGACCACTTCCACCCCAAGGAAGTGCGCTACCAGGCTGCGCTACGCCCCGACGGATGCGGCGGGAACAACAGGGGCGGGCATGTTAACGAACCACAGACTTTCTGGAAAGCACTAGCAAGCTCCATGTCGAAGATCGTCGAAGTCATCGCGAACGAAATCCTGGATTCCCGCGGCAATCCCACGGTGGAAGCCGAAGTGCGGCTCGCCACCGGCGCGCGCGGTCGCGCTGCGGCGCCGTCGGGTGCGTCGACGGGCACGCGCGAAGCGGTCGAGCTGCGCGATGGCGACAAGAAACGCTATCTCGGCAAGGGCGTGGGCAAGGCGGTGAAGAACGTCGAGACCGAGATCGCCAAGAAAGTGATCGGTATGGACGCGCAGGATCAGCCCTCGCTCGATCAGGCGATGATCGATCTCGACGGCACCGAGAACAAGGCGCGTCTCGGCGCGAACGCGATCCTCGCGGTGTCGCTCGCCGCGTCGAAAGCCGCAGCCGCCGAATGCGGCCTGCCGCTCTATCGCCATCTCGGCGGCATCTCCAGCGCGACGCTGCCGGTGCCGATGATGAATGTCATCAACGGCGGCGCACACGCGGACAACAACGTCGACATCCAGGAATTCATGATCCTGCCGGTCGGCGCGAAGACCTTCTCCGACGCGCTGCGCCACGGCGTCGAAGTGTTCCACGCGCTCAAGAAAGTCCTGAAGGATCGCAAGCTCAACACCGCGGTCGGCGACGAAGGCGGATTCGCGCCGAATCTCGAATCCAACGTCGCCGCGCTCGATTGCCTGCTGCAGGCGATCGAAGCGGCGGGCTACAAGCCCGGCAAGGACATCTATCTCGGCCTCGACGTTGCTTCCAGCGAGTTCTACAAGAAAGGCGAATATCACCTCGAAGGCGAGGGCAAGAGCTACTCGCGCCAGGAATTCGTGAACTACCTCGCCGGCATCGTCGCGAAGTATCCGGTGATCTCGATCGAGGACGGCTGCGCCGAGAACGATTGGGAAGGCTGGAAGCTGCTCTCCGACAAGCTCGGCAAGAAAGTGCAGCTGGTCGGCGACGATCTCTTCGTCACCAATCCGAAGATCCTGTCGGAAGGCATCGCCAAGGGGATCGCCAATTCGATCCTGATCAAGCCGAACCAGATCGGCACGCTGACCGAGACGCTCGAAGCGATCCAGATGGCGAGCGAGGCTGGCTACAAGAGCGTGGTGTCGCATCGCTCGGGCGAGACCGAGGACTCGACGATCTCCGACATCGCCGTCGGCACGACCGCGACGCAGATCAAGACCGGATCGCTGTGCCGCTCCGATCGCACCGCAAAGTACAACCAGTTGCTGCGCATCGAGCGCCAGCTCGGCTCGCGCGCGCACTATCCGGGCAAGGCCGCGTTCCCGGTGAAGCTGTGAAAGCGCAGACCTGGATCCCGGCGCTGCTGGTGGCGATGCTCGTCGCCCTGCAGTACCGGCTCTGGGTGGCCGACGGGGGCATCGCGCACACGCTGCGCCTGCGCGCCCAGCTCGAGCACGAGCGCAGCGACGTCGAGCGCCTTCGCGCACGCAACGCCGCGCTCGACGCAGGCGTGCGCAATCTCAAGTCGGGCCTCGACGAGATCGAGATCCGCGCGCGCGAATCCCTGGGCATGGTGCGCCAGGGCGAGACGTTCTACCTCGTCGTCCATCGTTGAGCTCCCGGTACTGGGCGATCATCGCTGCCGCTGGCGGCGGATCGCGCATGCGCGCCGCGACGCCGAAGCAGTACCTCAAGGCCGGCGGCCGTGCGCTGATCGAGCACAGCATCGATGCGTTCCTGAAGCTCAAGTGGATCGAAGGCATCGTCGTCGTATTGCCCAAGGACGATCACGCGTTCGCCAAGCTGCCGCTCTCGCGGGATCCTCGCGTGCATGTCGCGACCGGCGGCGCCGCACGGGCCGATTCGGTGCTCGCGGGTTTGAAGCAGATCGCAGAGCTCGCCGGCGTCGATCCGACCCATGTGCTCGTCCATGACGCCGCGCGACCCTGCGTGACGCGCACGGACATCGAGCGGCTGCGCGATGAAGCCAGCGACGAGAACGGCGGTCTGCTGGCCGTGCCGATCGCGGACACGGTCAAGCGCGGCGACGACGCTCGCGTGAAGGAGACCGTCGACCGGCGCGAGCTCTGGGCCGCGCAGACGCCGCAGATGTTCCGCCTCGATTTGCTGCGCTCTGCACTGGAAGATGCTGCAGCCCGCGGCGCCGAGATCACCGACGAGGCGGCCGCGATGGAAGCGCAGTCGCACCGCCCTCGACTGGTCCAGGGCCGCAAGAGCAACATCAAGGTGACCTTTCCCGAAGACCTCGCGCTCGCCGCGTTCTGGCTGGCGCGCAAGGAGTCCGAACGATGAACGACCTCTACCGCATCGGCCACGGCTTCGACGTCCATCGCCTGGAGACCGGGGAGGGCATGATGCTCGGCGGCGTGTTCATCGCCTGCCCGTACAAGATCATTGCCCATTCCGACGGCGACGTGATGCTGCACGCGCTGTGCGATGCGCTGCTCGGCGCGATCGGCGGTGGCGACATCGGCAAGCTGTTCCCGGACACCGACGTGAAATATCGGGGCATGGCCGGACAGCGCCTCCTGGCGGATGTCATGACGCGCGTGAAAGCCGGCGGCTTCGACGTGGTCAACGCCGATCTCACGCTGATCGCCCAGGTGCCGCGGGTCGCGCCGCACTCGGAGAAGATGCAGAAGATCATCGCAGGCGAGCTCGCCATCGCGATCGAGCGCGTCAACATCAAGGCGACGACCAACGAAGGCATGGGTCACATCGGCCGCGCGGAAGGCATCGCCGCCCACGCGGTCGTGATGCTCGGCAAGAGCGGCGCGCCGACCGTGCAGGAAACCGTCGCGCCGGGATAGAAAAAATCTGGCATTTGTTTTTTGGCGGGGCTATGCTGCCCGCCATGCTGAAGTCCATCACGAGCGCCGACGCGACGCGTCGGCGAGGGCGCGACACTCGCGAAGAGATCCTGAGCTGCGCCGAGGCGCTGTGGCAGGGCCGGGGCTACAACGGCTTCTCCTATCACCACATCGCGATCCAGCTCGGCATCCGCAACGCGGCGATCCATTACCACTTCCCGTCGAAGGAGAACCTCGGCGTCGCGCTGATCCAGCGCTATCGCGCGCGCTTCGCGGAATGGTTCGTCGAAGTCCGCAAGATCGAGCTGGCCTGGCAGCGGCTGCACCGGTACTTCGATCTGTACCTCGATTATCTGAACGCGGAATGCCGCGTGTGCCCCTCGGGCATCCTCGGCGCCGAATTCCAGGCGATCCCGGAAGAGATGCGCGCCGAAGCGAAGCTGCTGATGGGCGAGATCTACGACTGGCTCATCGAGACGCTGAACCTCGGCCGCCAGCAGGGCAGCCTGAAGTTCATCGGCAACGCCGAGGACAAGGCGGTCGAGATCGGCGCGTCGCTTCAGGGCGGCCTGCAGATCGCGCGCGTCGCCGGCGCCGAGCGGCTGCATCAGCTGCTCGCGCAGATGTCGCTGGAATTGTTCGGCGAGAACGCCGCCGCGGTCGCCCAGGCCGCCTGATCGTCAGTCGCGCGATCCCGCGCGCAACAACACATAAACCGCTCCGGTGCCGCCATGCTGCGGCCGCGCCGATACGAACGCGAGCACGTGCTTGGTCCGTCGCAGCCAGCGGTCCACCCGCTGCTTGAGCACCGGCCCCTGATGGCTCGATCGCAAGCCCTTGCCGTGGATGACGCGCACGCAGCGCAGTCGCTGGGCGATCGACTCCGCGAGGAACTGATGCAGGGCGACCTTGGCGCGCTCGCTGTTCATCCCGTGCAAGTCGAGCTCGGCCTCGATGCGATAGGTGCCGCGACGCAGCCGGCGGAACGCGGACTCCTGCAGCCCCGGCGCGCGATACATGAGCCCTTCGCCGGTCTCGGCGAATTCCTCCGGGTCGTGCTCGAGCAGCTCGTCGAGCACGGCGCGCTCGTCGGCTTCGCGCTGGAGCGCCCGGCCGGAGAGCTTTGGCCGATGCGGCGTCGCCCGATTGGGCTCGGGCTTGCGGGAGACGCCGCGCATCGCCTCAGTGAAGTCGAGATCCTCGTCGGGGTCGTCGGGTGGCGTGGAAATATTCATCGCAGGAGCGCCGCTCGAAGTACACTATCACGCGTTCCATGCGAATCCTTCTTTCCAACGACGACGGCTGCCAGGCCCCGGGCCTGCGCTGCCTGGCCGGCGCGCTGCGCGAGCATCACGATCTCACGGTCGTGGCGCCCGATCGCAACCGCAGCGGCGCCTCGAATTCCCTGACGCTGCACTATCCGGTCCGCGCGAATCGGCATGAGGACGGCGTGACCTGCGTCGACGGCACGCCCACGGATTGCGTGCACCTCGCACTCACCGGGCTGATGAAGGAATTGCCAGACATCGTCGTCTCCGGCATCAATCAAGGCGCCAACCTCGGCGATGACGTGCTCTATTCGGGAACCGTCGCAGCCGCCATGGAAGGCCGCAATCTCGGCTATCCGGCGATCGCCGTGTCCTGCTGCAGCCCGGCGCCGAAGCACTACGAGACGGCCGCGCGCGCGACGCTCGCTGTGATCGACCGGCTGCGCCAGCAGGCGCTGCCCAGCGATTCGATCCTCAACATCAACGTGCCCGACCTGCCGTGGAACGAGATCAAAGGATTCCGCGCGACGCGGCTGGGCAATCGCCATCGCGCTGAGCCGGTGATCCCGGCCAAGGATCCTCGCGGGCGCGACATCTGGTGGGTCGGCTCGGCGGGGCCGGAAGCCGACGCGGGGCCCGGGACTGATTTCCACGCGATCGCTTCGGGCGCGGTGTCGATCACGCCGATCCTCACCGACCTCACGCGACATTCGGCGCTCGGGCAGGTCGAACACTGGGTCCAGGCCCTGTGAACGACATGCGCGTCCTTCGACCGCCGAGTGGTCCTGCTGCAACGCTAGACTCGCAGCGGCGGCGGCTCCTCGACGAGCTGCGTACGCAAGGGATCAAGGACGAGCGCGTGCTTGGCGCGATCGCCAAGGTGCCGCGCGAGCAATTCATCGAAGAGGCGCTGCGCTCGCGCGCCTACGAGAACAACGCGCTGCCGATCGGCCAGGCGCAGACGATCTCGCAGCCCTACGTGGTCGCGCTGATGACGCAGGCGATCCTCGCCGGCAAGCAGAAGCTCGCGCGCGTGCTGGAGATCGGCACCGGCTGCGGCTATCAGACCGCGGTGCTCGCCGAGCTCGTGCCCGCGGTGTTCACAATCGAGCGCCTGAAGCGGTTGTCGGAACAGGCGCGCGAAAGATTGGCGCGGCTGCACTATCACAAGATCCATTTCTCCTATTCCGACGGCAACGCCGGCTGGCCGACCTACGCGCCGTTCGATGCGATCCTCGTCACCGCCGCTGCCGAGAAAATCCCGCAGCCGCTGATCGATCAGCTCGCGCCCGGCGGACGCCTGGTGATTCCGGTCGGGCCGCTCGGATTCCAGAACCTGAAGCAGGTGGAGCGCGGCGACAAGGGCGTGCGCACTACCGATCTCTGTGGCGTGAGCTTCGTCCCGTTGCTCAGTGGCCGCGCCTGACACCGAGTCAGCATCGTCGGCGGATAGGTCCCGCCGGGGGACGCCTGCAAAGCTCCGGATAGCTCGTGTGCGGCCGTCCCTGGCCGCACGACGCCCCCGGCTGAACCTATCCGTCGTCTCGCTTCTCGCATGCATCGCGCTCTCTTCCTGTGTCATGCATTGGAGCGACGAGCCGCCGCGGCGATCGCACCACGAGAGCACGAACACACTCCGCGATGCCGGCAGCGGCGAGCGCACCTATACCGTCAAGGCCGGCGACACCCTCTACTCGATCGCGCGCAAGTACGGCGCGGACTATCACGATCTCGCGAAGTGGAACGGCATCGGCTCGGACTACCGGCTCGAGATCGGGCAGGTGTTGAAGCTCGGCGCTTCCGGATCGTCGGCACGGGCGTCGAGCAAGCACCGTGCGAAGCCGATCGCGGCACCGTCACCGGAAGTGGCGCGGGAAGAGCCCAGCGTCGCCCCGCGCGAGAAGCCCGAGCCGGCGGCCGCGGCGATGGAGCGCTACTACGCCTGGCAGTGGCCGCTGCGCGGACCCATCGCGAAAACCTACGCGCCCGAAGGCGGATCGAAGGGCCTCGACATCGCCGGCGATCTCGGCCAGACCGTGATTGCGGCCGCGCCGGGTCGCGTGGTCTACAGCGGGTCGGGCCTGAAAGGCTACGGCGAGCTCGTCATCATCAAGCACGACGAGACTTATCTTTCGGCGTACGGCTACAACCGTAAGCGTCTCGTGAACGAAGGCGACATGGTCACCGCGGGACAGCCGGTCGCCGAGCTCGGCACCGGGCCGGAGCAGAAGCCACTGCTGCATTTCGAGATCCGCGAGCACGGCAAGCCGATCGACCCGCTGCCGCTGTTGCCGGCGAAATAGCCGCTTGAAAATCCGCGAAGGCCACCCCAGAAGTGGCACCACGAGGAAGCCACGATGACCGAAACCGTCCAGTCCGAGAAACGAGAATTCCAGGCCGAGGTGCGCCAGCTGCTGCACCTCATGATCCATTCGCTGTACTCCAATCGCGAGATCTTCCTGCGCGAGCTGATCTCCAACGCGTCCGATGCCTGCGATCGGCTGCGCTTCCTCGCGATCGGCAAGCCGGAGCTGCTCGGCGGCGGCGAGCTCGCGGTCGAGATCCATCCCGATCCGGCGGCGGGGACGCTGTCGATCCGCGACAACGGCGTCGGCATGTCGCGCGAGGACGTGATCGAGAACCTCGGCACCATCGCGCGCTCGGGCACGAAGAAATTCCTCGAGTCGCTCACGGGCGATCAGAAGAAGGACGCACAAGCCATCGGACAGTTCGGCGTCGGCTTCTACTCGGCGTTCATCGTCGCCGACAAGGTGACCGTGCTGACCAAGCGCGCCGACGCCGATGCCGTACGCTGGGAATCCGAAGGGCAAGGCGAGTTCACCGTCGAGCCTGCGCACCGGCTCGATCGCGGCACCGAGGTGATCCTGCATCTGCGCGACGACGCCAAGGAGTTCCTCGAGCCTGGGCGCATCAGCGCGATCGTGCGCCGCTATTCCGATCACATCGGCTTGCCGATCCGTCTCGAGGACGACAAGGGCGAGTCGCAGGTGATCAACCAGGCGCGCGCGTTCTGGACGCGCCCGAAGTCCGAGCTCAAGGACGAGGACTACATCAAGTTCTACGAGCACCTCGCGCACGATCATCAGCCGCCGCTCGCCTGGGCGCATCACAAGGTCGAGGGCACGCTGGAATACACATCGCTGCTGTATCTCCCTGCGCATCCGCCGTTCGATCTGTGGGATCGCGAGCACATGCGCGGCGTGCAGCTCTACGTCAAGCGCGTGTTCATCCTCGACAAGGCTGCCGAGCTCTTGCCGACCTACCTGCGCTTCGTGCGCGGCCTCGTCGACTCCGCCGATCTGCCGCTCAACGTCTCGCGCGAGCTCTTGCAGGGCAATCGCGTGGTCGACAAGATCCGCGGCGCGCTGGTCAAGCGCGTGCTCGACCTGCTCGACGAGATCTCCGCCGCGCGTCCCGACGACTACGCGAAGTTCTGGACGAATTTCGGCGCAGTGCTGAAGGAAGGCGTGGTCGAGGACGTCTCCAATCGCGAGCGCATCGCGGCGCTGTGCCGCTTCCATTCCACGCGCGAGCCCGACGCTGCGAAGGTGACGCTTGCGGATTACATCGCGCGGATGCCGGCGGAGCAGAAGGAGATCTACTACCTCACGGCTGAAACGCTCGCCGCCGCGCGCAACAGCCCGCATCTCGAAGGCTTCCGCAAGCGCGGCTTCGAAGTGCTGCTGCTCGCCGATCGCGTCGACGAATGGCTGGTCGGGCATCTACACGAATACCAGGGCAAGAAGCTCGAGTCGGTCGCGCGCGCGAGCAAGGACGTCGACAGCCGGATCGAGACGCCGGAGAAGGCGCGCTACGAGACCGAGTACAAGGACGTCCTCGTGCGGCTCGGCAAGGTGCTCGAATCGCGCGTGCAGGAAGTGCGACTGTCGTCGCGCCTCACCGAATCGCCGAGCTGCCTCGTCGCGCCCGAGCACGCGCTGTCGCGCCGCTTCGAGGAATTGCTGAAGCGCGCCGGCGAGAACCTGCCGCAGACCAAGCCGATCCTGGAGCTGAATCCGTCGCATCCGCTGGTCGAGCGCCTGAAAGCCGCGACCAGCGACGAAGCGTTCGTGGACTTCGGCGAGCTGCTCTACGGTCAGGCGGTGCTCGCCGAAGGCGCGCAGCTCGACGATCCCGCCGCGTTCGTGAAGCGGCTGAACAAGCTCGTGCTCGGCGGCAGCGAGCCGGGCAGGATCATCGTCGGCTGACGGCCGAGGCGCTGCCGCGCCGCCGCCCATCCATGGCGCAGGCCCGCTCATCGGCTCTGTGACGAAGTGCCGTTGTTCCGGCGCGGTTTGCTGCGAAACTGCAGCCGTCCAGACCGGGGGGTTCCATGGGCTTCACACTGCGATCCGCTGCTGCGGTTCTCCTTGCGATGCACGCGTCGCTCGCCAGCGCTGCTGGCGCGCCGGTGAGCGCATCTCCGAATCCGCTGGCATTCGGCGACGTCGCGCGCGGCAACACGAGCGTCGTGCGCCAGGTGACCGTCACGGTGAACAACACGACGTTCGCATTCGGCAAGCCCACGCTCGGCGGCAACAACGCATCTGACTTTGCAATCACCGGCAACACGTGCGTCGGCGCGAAGCTCGCCGGCAAGACCTGCGCGATCTCGCTGACGTTCAGACCGACCCAGCCGACCGGCGCCGCCGAGAGCGCGACGCTCAACATCAACAATGCGACGAACGCCACCAAGGCAACCGTCGCGCTCACCGGAAGCTCCGCGACGCAGGTTCTGGTCACGCCGTCGAGCTTGGGCTTCGGCACCGTGACGGTCGGCGCGACGAGCGCGACGCAGGCCGTCAATGTCGCGAATCGCCAATCCTCCGCGGTGAGCGTCGCGACGAGCGTGAGCGGCGCAGGCTTCGCGATCGCGTCGTCGACGTGCGGCGGCTCGCTTGCGGCATTCTCGAAGTGCGCCTTGCAGATCCAGTTCAAGCCGACGTCCGATGCCGCGATCACCGGCGCGCTGTCGATCACGACGAACCCCGACAACCAGAGTCCGCACAGCGTGACGCTGACCGGCAAGGGTCAGAACAGCACGCAGCCGCCGCCGACTGTTCCCGCCGCGCCGATCGGCGTGACAGCCAATGCGGGCGATTCGCAGATCACGCTGTCGTGGACTGCGTCGAGCGGTGCGACCGGCTACAAGGTGTTCCAGGGCACGAGCGCGGGCGGCGAGGGCGCGTCGCCGGTGGCGACGGTTTCTGCGGCGAGCGCGACCATCACCGGCCTCGTCAACGGCACGAAATATTTCTTCAAGGTCGCCGCGTACAACAGCGTCGGCACGAGCACGCTGTCGAGCGAAGTCAGCGCGACGCCGGTCGCTGGTGTCGTGAAGACGACGGCAAATCCCGTTTTGTTCGTGACACAGGTTCCGTCGGCGGCGTTCCTCAACGTTGCGTCGGCGTTCGGCACAATTCAGACGAGCGTGCAGCAGACGCCGCGCGGTGGCGATCTCTACATCCGCTATCCCGACGGCTCGCTGCGCAATCTCACTGCCGAAGCGGGATTCGGCATGCCGTCCGGATCGCAGGACGGCGCCAATGCCATCGCGGTGCGCCAGCCGACCGTGCACTGGAGCGCCAACAAGGCGATCTTCTCGATGCTCGTCGGCGCGCCGGCGAAGCAGTACGACGTCGCGACGTTCAAGTGGCAGATCTACGAAGTGACTGGCCTCGCGAAAGGCCAGACCGCGTCGATCACCAAGGTCGCGTGCCAGCCGGCGCAGTACAACAACATCGCGCCGTTCTACGGCTCGGACGATCAGGTGATCTTCACGTCCGATCGTCCGCGCAACGGCGTCGCGTTCCTGTATCCGCAGCGCGACGAGTACGAGTCGCAGCCGACCGAGAGCGGATTGTGGAAGCTCAATCCCGCCGACTGCACGAGCCTGCGCATCATCGATCACACGCCGTCAGGCGCGACCTATCCAAGCCTCGACGCCAGCGGCCGCATCGTGATGACCAAGTGGGATCACCTGATCCGCGATCAGCAGGCCGATCACGACCAGTTCGACGGCGAGACCTACGGCAGCTTCAACTACAACTCCGAGACCGATCCGAACGTTCCGTCCACGCACTCGCGCGCCGAAGTGTTCCCCGAGCTGCGCCTGGCGAAGTACTCGAGCCCCGACGGCAAGACCACCGCGGCCGACTATCCGTACAACGATTTCGCGTTCAACCAGTTCATCCCGTGGATGATCAACCAGGATGGCTCGGTCGAGGAGACGCTCGATCACGTCGGCCGCCACGAGATCGGCGGCAGCTACGATCTCGGCAACTTCCGCGCGGACGGCGCGCTGCGCGACACGCAGCCGGGCAAGTTCAACGGCGCGACCTACTTCATCAACGGCGGCGGCACGTTCCATCTGCGCGAGGATCCGCTGGTGCCCGGCATGTACTACTGCGTCGTCGCGCCGGAGTTCTCCACCGCGACGGGCGGCGATCTCGTGCGCATCGCGGGCGCGCCCGGCACGAATCCCGACGGCATGAAGCTCGAACTGCTGGCGAGCGTGGCCGCCGCGGGCGGACGCTATCGCAATCCGCTGCCGTTGCGCGACGGCAATTTCCTCGCGGCGTTCACGCCGAACACGGACGATCTCGCCGCAGGCGGCACCAGCACGGCGCCGACATTCAATTACAACTTCCGTCTGCGCTTCCTCGGCGCGAGCTATGCGCCATCGAGCTATCTGAGCGGCGCAGGGATCAGCAAGAGTGTGCAGTACTGGGATCCCGATCAGCGCGTGAGCTGGAGCGGCACGCTGTGGGAGCTCGATCCGGCGGAAGTCGTTTCCCGCTCAGCGCCGACCAAGACGACGCAGCCCGCGCTGCCGTCGTCCGAGGCGAGCCTCGTCGGCAGCAACGAGACGCTGCTGCGTCTGTGGCTGCAGCAGAAGGGACTGGCGCTGATCGTTTCGCGCAATGTCACGCAGCGCGATCGCGCGGACCTGCAGCAGCCGTTCAACCTGAAAGTCACTGGATCGACGACGCAAACGATCGGCACGAACAGTACCGGCACGGTCTACAACGTCTCTCACCTGCAGCTGTATCAGGGCGATCAATTGCGCGGTTACGCGAACAACGGCACGCCGCAGACCGGCGGCACGGTGACCCCGGGACGCCGCTTGCTCGCGCAGCCGATGCACGACGCGACCGCGCTCGCGGCGATGGGCGCGCGGGTCGACAGCGCCGCGCAGACGCCGATCGCGGCCGACGGCTCGATCGCGGCGTTCGTGCCAGCGGGCCGCGCGATGACCTGGCAGCTCGTCGACAACAGCAAGACCGGCTGGGCGCGTGGCATCGTGCGCGAGCGCAATTGGGTCAGCTTCAAGCCCGGCGAGATGCGCGTGTGCGGCAACTGTCACGGCATCAACACTGCGGATCAGGCCGGCGGCGCGCCGCCGACCAATGCGCCGCAAGCGCTGACCGCGTTGATGAGCGAATGGACCAAGGCCGTTCGCAATAACTGTCCGGCGACGGGCGGTACCGGCACCTGGAGCTTCAACGGCGTGGCCTTCAGCAAGGACAACGAGGGTACGCAGTACCGCATCCAGACCTGCCAGGGCGGCGCCTGCTGCGACGGCTTGCCGCAGACCGAGACGCAGCCGGCGCCCTAACGCAGGACGTTCACCGCTTCCTTGAAGTGATCCTTCCAGAACGGCGTGGTCATGTCGGTGACCACGACCGCGCGGCCCGGCGCGGGCGCGTGCACCGCATGGCCGTCGCCGATGTAGATGGCGACGTGATCGACGCCGAACCAGCTGTCGATCTTGTAGAAGAGCAGGTCACCCGGCTGCGCGTCGTCGAAGTCGACGTCGTCGCCGATGTGGCGCTGCTCGCTGGCCGAGCGCGGCAGCTTGATGCCTGCTTGCGCGAACACGTACTGCACGAGCCCGCTGCAATCGAATCCTCGAGGATCGTTGCCACCGGAGCGATAGGGTTTCCCGATCTGCGCGAGCGCGCCGATCATGATCGTCTGGCGCATCTCGGGATTGTCGAGCGGGTGGCTCGCGCAACCGGCGATGAGCGATCCCGCGACGGCGAGCGCTGCAGCCGCGAAGCGAAGCATCACGCCTTCGGCTGCGTCTTCTGCATCGACGGCCGATGCTGGAACGATTCGTACCACTGCACCAGGGCCTCGTGGCCGCGATGCCATTCGAGATAGGGCAGGCGGAAGTCGAGATAGCCGAGCGCGACGCCGGTGGTGATCTCGAGCAGGCCCACGCTGCGCAGCGAGAGCGACGACGCTTCGGCGTTGAGCGCGTCGAGCGAGCGGCGGATGCGCTGTGCCTGGCGATCGAGATGCGCGGTGTAGATGATCCCTTCGGGCCGGCGCTTCTCGAGCACGGTCGCGACTGCCGCGTCGATGATCCCGTCGGCGAGCATGAGGCGCCGCGCCGCGGCCCAGCGCTGCGTCCCACGCGGCATCGGCGACAAATGCTTTCCGCGCGCCTGCAGGTATTCGATGATCAATCGCGAGTCCGGCAGCAGCTCGCCACGCTCGCCGATCAGGGTCGGGATGCGCGACAGCGGATTCGCCGCGAGCAGCTCGTCGGGGGCGTTGAACGGATCGGCGAGGATCTCCTCGACCTGATCGCTCATGCCGAGCTCGTCGATCACCACCCGTACCTTCCTCGCGTATGGCGACGTGAGGCTGCAGTACAACTTCATCTTGGTGGCGGGCTGTTCCATGACCCGCATTGTACGGTTACGAGCGGCGTCGATCAGGTTCTGGCGGGGGCGTATGCGGCCATGGATGGCCGCATACGAGCTCCAGGGAAGGAATTTTCAGGCGTCCCCTGCCGGGACCTGATCGATGACGCTCAAGCAACCGTGGCGATCTTGTCGAGATACCGCTCCGCATCGAGCGCCGCCTGGCAGCCCGTGCCCGCCGACGTCACCGCCTGACGATAGACGTGATCCATCACGTCGCCCGCGGCGAACACGCCGGGCACGCTCGTTGCGGTCGCGTCGCCGCTGATGCCGGACTTCACTTTGATGTAGCCGCCGGCCATGTCGAGCTGGCCTTCGAAGAGCTTCGTGTTGGGCTCGTGGCCGATCGCGATGAAGACGCCTTTGACGTCGAGGTCGCGCGTCTTGCCGTCGCGCACGTCCTTCACGCGCGCGCCGGTGACGCCGCTCGCATCGCCTTTCACTTCGTCCAGCGTCGAATGCCAGATCACTTCGACCTTGCCTTCGGCGACGCGCTTGAACAGCTTGTCGTGCAGGATCTTCTCGCCCTTGAACTTGTCGCGGCGATGCACGACGGTGACGTGCTTGGCGATGTTCGCGAGATAGATCGCTTCCTCGACGGCCGTGTTGCCGCCGCCGATCACCACGACGTCCTGACCCTTGTAGAAGAAACCATCGCACGTAGCGCAGGCGGAAACGCCCTTGCCGCGGAAGCTCTGCTCGCTCGGGATGCCGAGATATTTCGCCGACGCGCCGGTCGCGATGATCAGCGCGTCGCAGGTGTAGACGCCCTGATCACCTGTGAGCGTGAACGGCTTCTTCTTGAGATCGACCGACTGGATGTGGTCGTAGACGATCTGCGTGTCGAAGCGCTCGGCGTGCTTGCGCATGCGCTCCATCAGCGCCGGGCCCATGAGCCCTTCGACGTCGCCGGGCCAGTTGTCGACCTCGGTGGTCGTGGTCAGCTGGCCGCCGACCTCCAAGCCCGTGATCAGCACGGGCTTGAGGTTGGCGCGCGCCGCGTAAACCGCGGCGGTGTAGCCGGCCGGGCCCGATCCGAGAATGATCAGGCGATGGTGCTGTGCGCTCACTTAGAGCTTCGCCGCGTGCTTCGCGAGGTACTTGGCGACGCCTTCGGCGTTCGGCTTCATGCCTTCATCGCCTTTCTTCCAGCCGGCGGGGCAGACCTCGCCGTGCTGCTCGTTGAACTGCAGCGCGTCGACCAGGCGCAGGATCTCGTCGACCTCGCGGCCGAGCGGCAGGTTGTTGACGATCTGCGCCTGCACGACGCCGTTCTTGTCGATCAGGAAGGTGCCGCGGAAGGCGACGCCGTCCTGGTGCTCGATGCCGTAGGCGCGCGTGATCTCGTGGTTGACGTCGGCGACCAGCGGGAACTTGACCGGGCCGATGCCGCCCTTGTCGACCGGCGTGTTGCGCCAGGCGTAGTGGGAGAACTGCGAGTCGATCGACACGCCGACGACCTGCACGCCGCGCTCCTCGAACGACTTGATGCGGTGATCGTGCGCGATGATCTCGGAGGGGCACACGAAGGTGAAGTCGAGCGGGTAGAAGAACAGCACGACGTACTTCTTGCCGCGGTAGTCGGAGAGCTTGAAGGCTTCGTTGATGGAGCCGTCGGCCATGACGGCGGCGGCCTTGAAGTCGGGGGCCATGCGATTGACGAGTACGCTCATCTCTTTGAACTCCTGTTGTGAGGCGGTGGGACTGGTGTGGGTCGGACCGCGTGACGAGGCGATGATTCTAGGGATCGCGTCCGCCCGGAGCAAAGCAAATTTTCCAATGGCGCGGATAGCCGCCGCTTATCGAAGTTTGAGACAATGCGTCTGCCCATGAGTTATCTCGCCCTTGCCCGCAAATGGCGCCCCCGCACGTTCGCCGACGTGCTCGGCCAGGGCCACGTGGTCAAGGCCCTCGAGCACGCGCTCAACGGCGACCGGCTGCACCCCGCGATCCTGCTCACCGGTACGCGCGGCGTGGGCAAGACCACTCTGGCGCGGATCATCGCCAAGGGGCTCAATTGCGAGAAGAACGGGGTCACCGCGAGCCCGTGCGGCAAGTGCTCGGCGTGCATGGAGATCGACGAAGGCCGCTTCGTCGACCTGCTCGAGATCGACGCCGCCAGCCGCACCAAGGTCGACGACACGCGCGCCATGCTCGACAACGTGCAGTACGCGCCGGTCCGCGGCCGCTACAAGGTGTACCTGATCGACGAAGTCCACATGCTGTCGGGCCACTCCTTCAACGCGCTCCTGAAGACGCTCGAGGAGCCGCCGCCGCACGTGAAGTTCATCCTCGCGACGACGGATCCGCAGAAGCTGCCGGTGACGGTGCTGTCGCGCTGCCTGCAGTTCAACCTGAAGCGCCTGCCGCAGGCGACCATCCGCGATCTGCTCACCAAGGTGCTCGAGGAAGAGAAGGTGAGCGCGGAGCCAGGCGCGATCGCCGAGCTCGCACGCGCTGCCGACGGCTCGATGCGCGACGCGCTGTCGCTCACCGATCAGGCCATCGCGTTTGCGGGCGGGGCGGCGCTCACGCGGACGCAGACCGAAGAGATGCTCGGCGTCGTCGGACGCCGCACGCTGTTCGAAGTGCTCGAGGCGGTCGCCAAGGGCGATCCGGCGGCCGTGCTCGCGTGCATGCAGCGGCTCGACGCGCAGGCGCCGGATTACGATGCGCTGCTCAACGATCTCGCCGCGATCCTGCAGCGCATCGCCGTGCTGCAGGTGCTGCCCGATGCGGGCAACGAGGACGACGATCCGGTGCTGCGCACGCTCGCGGACAGCATCGACGCCGCCGACGTCCAGCTCTATTACCAGATCGTGGTGTTCGGCCGTCGCGACTTGCCGTGGGCGCCCGATCCGCGGCTCGGCTTCGAGATGACGCTGCTGCGGCTGCTCGCGTTCCGCGTCGGTGGCGCGGGCAGCGGCGAGCGCGTGGAAACGCCGCGTGCTGCGACGAAGACCGCGGCGCCGAAGCCGGCGCCGAAGGCTGCAGCACCGATCGCGAGCGCTGCGCCGGCACCCACGCAGCACGCAATCGCCGAGCCCGCCCCGGTGGGCGACTGGGACCAGCGCCTCGAGCAACTCGGCCTCGAAGGCTTGGTCAAACAGCTCGCGCGCAACTGTGCGTGCGTCGAAGCGAAGACCGACGCGATCCGCCTCGCGCTCGATCCGCGGATGAAGCATCTGCTGTCCGAGCCGCGGCGCGTGTCGATCGAGCAGGCGCTGACGAAGCAATCCGGCCAGCCGGTCAAGCTCGCGATCGACGTCGGCGCTCAGCCCGTCGACGACACGCCGGCGCAGCGCGAGCTGCAACGCACTGCGGCCCGCAACGCCGATGCCGAAGCCGCGATCGAGAAGGATCCCGTGATCCAGATGTTCAAGGAGCGCTTCGGCGCCACGGTGCGACCGGGCTCGGTCGAGCCCCTGACCAAGAGTGCCCACAAGCAGAGCTGATCGACGATGAACCCGAACATGAAAGGTGCGCTGGGCAACCTGATGCGCCAGGCGCAGCAGATGCAGGAGAAGCTCAAGACCGCGCAGGAAGAGATCGCGCGGCTCGAGGTCACCGGCGAATCCGGCGCCGGCATGGTGAAGGTCACGCTGACCGGCAAGCACCAGTGCCGCAAGGTCGAGATCTCGCCCGACGCGCTCAAGGAAGACAAGGAATTCGTCGAGGACCTGATCGCGGCCGCGATCAACGCCGCGGCGGAGAAGGTCGAGCTGGCGACGCGCGACAAGATGGCCGCGGTTGGCGGCGGCCTGAACCTTCCGCCCGGAATGAGCTTGCCGTTCTAAAGTGAAATCCCGCGACGCCTCCAACTACACGCCGCGCATGGCGCGGCTGATCGACGCGCTGCGCAAGCTGCCGGGCGTCGGCCCGAAATCGGCGCAGCGCATGGCATTCCATCTGCTCGATCGCGATCGCGCCGCCGCCGAACAGCTCGCCAACGCGATCCACGACGCGCTCACCGGCGTCGGCCGCTGCCCGAGCTGCCGCATGTTCTTCGAGGACGCTGCGTGCCGCTACTGCACCGAGGCGCGCAAGGCGACGGGCACGATCTGCGTCGTCGAAGGGCCCGCCGACCTGCAGGCGATCGAGAACTCGACGCCGTTCCGCGGCCGCTATTTCGTGCTGATGGGCCGGTTGTCGCCGCTCGACGGCGTCGGTCCCGATGAGCTCGGCCTGCCGCAGCTCGGTCGCATCCTCACGGACGAAGGCGTGAAGGAGATGATCATCGCGACCAACCCGACGCAGGAAGGCGAGGCGACCGCGTTCTTCCTCGCCGAGATGGCGAAGGCGCGCGGCGTGAAGGTCACGCGCATCGCGCACGGCGTGCCGATGGGCGGCGAGATCGAATACGTCGACGGCGGCACGCTCGCGCACGCGATCTCCGGACGCCAGCCGCTCTAACCAAGGATTCCCGATGTCCCGCGCTTTCCTCTTCTCCGAAGCCCTCGGCAACTATTTCTCGCGCGTCGGCGTGCGTGAGCCGCCGCTCTTTACGCAGCTACGCGAGGAGACGGCCAAGCTGCCGATGGCGCGCATGCAGATCGCGCCGGAGGAAGGCCAGTTCCTCGATCTGCTGTTGATGATGCTGCAGCCCACGCGCTGCATCGAGGTCGGCGTGTTCACCGGCTATTCGAGCATGATCACTGCGCTCGCGCTGCCGGACGACGGACGTCTGCTCGCGTGCGACGTCAACGAAGAGTGGACCGACATCGCACAGCGTTACTGGAAGCAGGCCGGCGTGCGCTCGCGCATCGACCTGCGCATCGCACCCGCGCTCGAGACGCTCGACGAGGAGCTCGCCGCCGGCAACGCGGGCAGCTACGACTTCGCGTTCATCGACGCCGACAAGGAGAACTACGTCGGCTACTACGAGCGCTGCCTCAAGCTCATCCGCTCCGGCGGATTGATTGCCGTCGACAACACGCTCTGGTCGGGACGCGTTGCAGACGAGTCGGTCAACGACAAGGACACCGTCGCGATCCGCGCCTTCAACGAGCACGTCGTGAAGGATCAGCGCGTCGACATGTGTCTCG
>DASRHK010000078.1:0-10809 GCA_035650495.1 Nevskiaceae bacterium
CGAGCTGTGCATGGACATCATCCGCGAGGAGAACAAATCCTCGCTGGTGAAATCGCGCGACGGCATCCCGACGCCGAAGGAAATCCGCAAAGTTCTCGACGACTACGTGATCGGCCAGGATCACGCCAAGAAGGTGCTCGCGGTCGCCGTCCACAATCATTACAAGCGCCTCAATCATCAGGCCAAGCACAACGACGTCGAGCTCGCCAAGTCGAACATCCTTTTGATCGGCCCGACCGGCTCGGGCAAGACGCTGCTGGCGCAGACGCTGGCGCGCATCCTCGACGTACCGTTCACGATGGCCGACGCCACCACGCTCACCGAGGCGGGCTATGTCGGCGAGGACGTGGAAAACATCATTCTCAAGCTGCTGCAGGCGGCCGACTACAACGTCGAGCGCGCCCAGCGCGGCATCGTCTACATCGACGAAATCGACAAGATTTCGCGCAAGTCGGACAACCCCTCGATCACCCGCGACGTGTCGGGCGAGGGCGTGCAGCAGGCTCTCCTCAAGATCATGGAGGGCACGATCGCCTCGGTGCCGCCGCAGGGCGGCCGCAAGCACCCGCAGCAGGAGTTCCTGCAGGTCGATACGACCAACATCCTGTTCGTGTGCGGCGGCGCATTCTCCGGGCTCGAAAAGATCATCGCCCAGCGCCGGCAGGGCACCTCGATCGGCTTCGGCGCCGAGGTGCGCGGCCCCGATGAGCGCAAGACCGGCGAGATCCTGCGCGACCTCGAGCCCGAGGATCTGCTCAAGTTCGGGCTAATCCCGGAATTCGTCGGCCGCCTGCCGGTCGTGGCGACGCTCGACGACCTCGACGAGGATGCGCTCGTCGATATCCTCACCAAGCCGAAGAATGCGCTCGTCAAGCAGTACCAGCGCCTCTTCGAGATGGAGGATGTGCGGCTCGAGCTGACCGACGAGGCGCTCCGCGGCATCGCGATGAAGGCGATCGCCCGCAAGACCGGCGCCCGCGGTTTGCGCTCGATCATGGAGGCGATTCTGCTCGAATCGATGTTCGAGCTGCCGAGCCTCACCGGCGTCAGCGAGATCGTCATCAATCGCGAGGTCGTCGAGGGGCGGGCGATGCCGCTGCACATCTACTCCGATCGCCGCAGCGAGATCGGCGCCAGCGACTGATTGCCGACGGTGACGCCACGGCGACTGATCGTCGCGGCGGCCCGCAAACCGATCCGGCATTTTCGCGCCGGCTTGACTGATGGCGCGAGGAGGCCAACCTAATCACGGCTTGCCTGCCTGTTTTTCGGAGAGCTAGACGACCGCCCGCGTTCGTATTGAGGCTGGGCGTCGAACTGAAAGAGGGCCTATGTCAGACACCGCACGCGCCGCGCTTTATCCCGTTTTGCCGCTCCGCGACATCGTGGTTTTCCCCCACATGATCGTGCCGCTCTTCGTCGGCCGCGAAAAATCCGTTCGCGCCCTCGAAGACGTGATGAAGGACGATAAGCAGATCCTGCTGGTGACGCAGAAGAACGCGGCCCAGGACGATCCCACGACGGCCGACATCTTCACGGTCGGCACGATCGGCACCGTGCTGCAGCTCCTGAAGCTGCCGGACGGCACCGTCAAGGTGCTGGTCGAGGGCGGGCAGCGCGCCCGCATTCGCGGCTTTGCCGAGAACGAGAATTTCTTCCAGGCCTATGCCGAGATGATCGAGGAGCGCCCGGGCGGGCATCCCGAGATCCAGGCGCTGGCCCGGACCGTCGTCGCGCAGTTCGAGCAATACATCAAGCTCAACAAGAAGATCCCGCCGGAAGTGCTCGTCTCGATCAATCAGATCGACGATCCCGGCAAGCTCGCCGACACGGTCGCCTCGAACCTCGCCCTGAAGATCCCCGAGAAGCAGGGGCTCCTCGAAACCGAGACCGTGTCCGAGCGGCTCGAAAAGGTGTTCGGCTTCATGGAGGGCGAGATCGGCGTCCTCCAGGTCGAGAAGCGCATTCGCAACCGGGTCAAGCGCCAGATGGAGAAGACCCAGCGCGAGTACTACCTCAACGAGCAATTGAAGGCGATCCAGAAGGAGCTCGGCGAGGGCGAGGACGGCAAGGACGAGATGGCCGAACTCGAGGACAAGATCGCCAAGACCAAGCTGTCGAAGGAAGCCCACGACAAGGCCGTGGCGGAGCTGAAGAAGCTGCGCAGCATGAGCCCGATGTCGGCCGAGGCGACCGTCGTGCGCAATTACCTCGACTGGATGCTGTCGATCCCGTGGCATACGCGCACAAAGATCAAGCGCGACATCAACGGCGCCGAGAAGGTCCTTAACGCGGATCACTTTGGCCTCGAAAAGGTCAAGGAGCGGATCCTCGAGTATCTCGCGGTCCAGCAGCGCATGAAGAAGATGAAGGGCCCGATCCTGTGCCTGGTCGGTCCTCCCGGCGTGGGCAAGACCTCGCTCGGTCGCTCGATCGCCGAAGCGGTGAATCGCAAGTTCGTGCGCATGTCGCTCGGCGGCGTGCGCGACGAGGCGGAGATCCGCGGCCATCGCCGCACCTACATCGGCTCGCTGCCCGGCAAGATCGTGCAGAACCTCGCCAAGGTCGGCGTCAAGAACCCGCTGTTCCTGCTGGACGAGATCGACAAGATGTCGATGGACTTCCGCGGCGATCCGTCGTCGGCGCTGCTGGAAGTGCTCGACCCCGAGCAGAACTTCAACTTCAACGATCACTACCTCGAGGTCGATCTCGATCTCTCCGACGTGATGTTCGTCACCACAGCGAACACGCTGAACATCCCGGCGCCGCTGCTCGATCGCATGGAAGTGATCCGCTTGCCGGGCTACACCGAGGACGAGAAGGCGAGCATCGCCGAGAAGTACCTCATCCCCAAGCAGATGAAGGAGAACGGTCTCAAGGACGGCGAGCTCGTCGTCACCGAGAGCGCGATCCGCAGCACGATCCGCCACTACACGCGCGAAGCCGGTGTCCGCAACCTCGAGCGCCTGATGAGCAAGATCGCGCGCAAGGTCGTGAAGCAGCTGCTGCTCAAGCCAAAGGACGGCGCGATCAAGGTCACCGACAAGAACCTCGACAAGTATCTCGGCGTGCCGCAGTTCCGCTACGGCAAGGCCGAGGAGAAGAACCAGGTCGGGCAGGTCACTGGTCTGGCGTGGACCGAAGTCGGCGGCGAATTGCTGACGATCGAAGCCGCGCTGGTGCCGGGCAAGGGCAAGCTCTCGCAGACCGGCTCGCTCGGCGACGTCATGCAGGAGTCGATCCAGGCCGCGCTCACGGTGACGCGCGCGCGCTCGAAGGCGCTCGGCATCGATCCGGAGTTCTATCAGAAGAACGACATCCACGTGCACGTGCCGGAAGGCGCGACGCCGAAGGATGGCCCGTCGGCGGGCATCGCGATGTGCACCGCGATCGTCTCCGCGCTCACCAACATCCCGGTGAAGAGCGAAGTCGCGATGACCGGCGAGATCACGCTGCGCGGCGAAGTACTGCCGATCGGCGGATTGAAGGAGAAGCTCCTCGCGGCGCATCGCGGCGGCATCAAGACGGTCGTGATCCCGCAGGAGAACGTGAAGGACCTCGCCGAGATTCCCGACAACATCAAGGGCAAGCTCGACATCCATCCGGTGCGCTGGATCGACGAGGTGTTCAAGCACGCGCTCGAGCGCGCGCCGGAGCCGTTGCCGGCGAATCCGCAGCCGCCGCAGCAGCCCGCGGCCGCCGCGGACAGTCCGCGCGCGCATTGATGTAGCCGTCGGCCTGAAGGCCGATCAAAAAGGCCTCGAGATCCTCGAGGCCTTTTTCGTTCAGGGATAGTGAATCGTCGCGGTCGCCGAGTGGTTGGCGATGACGGCGCGATGGAATCGGTTGAGCACCGTGAACACGGCGTCGCCAGCGAACACGAGGTCGGGATTGCCATCGACGTTCACGTCCCCGATCGCGAGGCGCGACGGATAGACGCCCTGACCGACGTGATACTCCGTGGCGACGAATTCGGGGGTCATCGACGCGTTGCGCGTCACGCTCACGAGAATCGTCAGGCGTGGATCCTGATCCGCCAGGTCGCCGATCGCCAGATCGTCGAGGCCGTCGCCGTTGAAATCCGCGACGGCGAGCGAGCTGACGTCGTGATCCACCGGCAGCCGTGTCTGCGACCGATGCGGCAGGCCGTCCTTGCCGAGCCGGCTGACGACGACGAGCAGCTCGTAGACCTGACCCTTCGAAATGCCGATGGCCAGATCGGGCCGCCGATCCGCGTTCACGTTCAGGCTCGCAAGGCTCACCGGCGTCCCATGGTCGGTGTTGAACGGCACGCGCACGACCGGCGCAAAACTGGCTGCGTTGGTGCCGCTCGTGGTGCGGTTGGGCAGGAAGGCGATGCCCCCTCCGGAGAGCTGCACGATGTCGGGCCTCCCGTCGAGATCGACGTCGGCGACGACCGGCTGGCTCCCGTTCATGTTGCTGAAGACGTCATGCGTGAAGCTGATCGTGGAGCTGCCGGCGTCCGTCCGATTCAACGCCACCACAAGCTTGTTCGTGTTGTCGGTCGCGATCAGGTCGGGCCGGCCATCGCCGTCGAGGTCAGCGACCGCGAGTGCGACGCCGGGGCCGTTCGCCGCGACGCCTTGCGCGGGCGCGAAGGTGACGGTGGAATCGCCGGCATCGGTCGTGTTGAGCAGCACGCTGACGCCGGGATTGAACAGGCTGCGCAGCAGGACGAGATCCGGCTTGCCGTCGCCGTTGACGTCGGCGAGCGCAATCGCTGCGGTGCTGAAACCGCGGAAGTCGAGCGTCTGTGGTGACGCAAAGCTCGTCCTCGCCGCGCGAGCCGGCGTGGTGTTGAGGAACACCATGACGTGCGTCGTGAACTCGTGGCCCGGCGCTTCCGTGAAGTAGAAGGTCGCAAGGTCGGGAAGCCCATCGCCGTTCAAGTCGCCGACGGCAGGGCGGCCTGCCGCATGCGGCGCGGGGAAGCTCTGCGGCATCGTGAACGTGCGCGGGCCGGCGGTGGGTATGACGCGCCCGAGATTCAGCGAAAACGATTTGTCGGGCTGCGGGCCGGGCTCGCCGATGAGGCCGATGGATATGCCGAACGTGTCCACGCCCGGCGGAACGGTGACGCCATCGCCCGCGGCGCCGTAGTCCACGCCCGCCTTGGCAGTGCCGTCGACGGTCTGGTACCGGATGAACGCACCCTCGTCGACGTTGCCGCTTCGTCTCAGCCAGAAGGTGAACGGCGTGTCGGTGCCCGGATTGCCGATCTCCCCGCCGGTGAGCGTGATCGTGTTGGCGGCGTCTGCGAACGCGGGAACGAAGCAAAGCAAGATCACGAGAGCGCGCATGAGTCCGATCCGGGTTCGGCGATGCACATTCCTCACATGCGCGCGCGACGGCGTCGGTCCGGTGCCGGACAAGGCGACGCGAAGGCCGCGCCGCCGGAACGCCGGGCGAGGCCTCGGGTCCTAGGGATATGCGCCGCATGTGGATCGTCCTGTCGTGTCTCGCCGTCGCGTCGTCGGGCGCCGACGCCGCGACGGTCTACCGCTGCCACACTTCGCACGGCGTGAGCTATCAGGACGCGCCTTGCCGCGGCAAGGACTACACGCAGAACCTCGTGCAGGTTGGCGAGCCTTCGGTGGTGAAGAGCACGCGCGCCGATCATCTCGGCGAGTGGGTCGATCGGCTGGCGCAGGACAATCGCACGCGCGAGCTGCACGCCCGCGAGATCCGGCTGCAGCGCGAGAACGAGGCCGACACCGCGGAATTCGCGGCGATGGTCGAGGCGCAGCCGGACCAGGCTCAGCAGAGTCAGCAGGAATATCGCGACCGCATCGAGCGGCGCAACGCGCAGATGCGCGACGCGCAAGCCGAGCTCAACCAGTACGAGCAACGGTAGCCGCTGAACGCCTCGATTGACCTTGGCGACGCGGCCGCGTACGGTGTGCCGCATGCATCGGGAGCTCAAGCGCATCGTCCGGCTCGCAGGCGTCCTGTGTGGTCTCGCGTGCGCGCCGCTCGGCGCGCAGGCCGGCGGCTCCGCGATCGTGACGCAGAACGCGGACGTCCGCGCAGCGCCGTCCACTGATGCCAAAGCGCTGACGCAAGCGCCGGTGAACGAGCCGGTGCAGATCCTCGATCGCCGCGGCGCCTGGTACGAAGTGAGCTCGACGTCCGGCTGGCGCGGCTGGCTGCGCATGGCGTCGATCAAGCTCACGTCGCTCACGCAGGGCAAGAAAACGAGCGCGATCTCGTCGCCGCTCGAGCCAGCCGCCGTCATCGGCGTGCGCGGCATGGACGAGGGCTCGCTCGCGCGAGCGCAGCCCGACTACAACGCGCTCAACAAGCTCAAGCAGTACCGCGCGACGCCGCAGGACGCGGATCGCTTCGTCGCCGAGCTGCCGCGCGGAGCCAAGCGATGAGGATCCGGATCGCAGTGGGTGCAGCGCTCGCGTGCGGGCTCGCGGCCTGCGCATCCGATCTGTTCAGCCCTGACTCCGCGCTCGGCAAGATCGCGATGGCGACCGGCGTCGCGCCGCAGATCGACGACGCCGAAGAGAAGCGCATCGGCGAGCAGGCGGCGGCGACGCTGCTCGGCGCGGCGCCGGCGCTCAACGACGCCGCGATCCAGACCTACGTGAATCGCGTCGGCCTGCACGTCGCGCGCGCGGGCTCGCGGCCCGATCTCGAATGGACCTTCGGTGTGCTCGACGACAATACGGTGAATGCGTTCGCGGCACCGGGCGGAACCGTGCTGATCACCAAGGGCATGCTGCGCCGGCTGAACGACGAGTCGGAGCTCGCAGGCGTGCTCGCGCACGAAGTGACGCACGTCGAGAAGAAGCATCATCTGCGCTCGCTGATCCAGTCGGGCGTGCTCAACAGCGCCGCGACGAAGACGCTGCAGTACGCGACCGGCGGTCGCGGCGGCGAATACACCGGGCTCGCGACGAAGGTCTTCACCGATCTCTACTCGCGCGGGCTTTCGCGCGACGACGAGCTGGAAGCCGATCGCGGCGGCATGCAGCTCGCGCAGCGCGCGGGCTACGACGCCTACGGGCTCATCGCGGTGCTGCAGACGCTGGAGGCGATGAATCAGAGCGACGCGTCGCTCACGCTTTTGTTGAAGACGCATCCGCAGCCCGCGGATCGGCTCGCACAGCTGAGCGCATTCGCGTCGGGCAACGTCGCCGACGACCCGGACGCGCCCAACGGCAAGGCGCGCTTCCAGCAGGCGATCGCGAAGCTCCGCTGACGGGATGGAAGAGGACAGCAACGCCCGACGCCGCCTGCTGCAGAAACTCGCCGCAGCCGCCGCCGGTGGCTTCACCGTGCAGGCGCTCGCCAATCGCTCAGGATCGGCCGACGACGCCGAGGTGCCGCCGCTGCTGCGCGCCAATCCCGAGCCGCTCGCCGGAGCCGCCGTGCAGCAGTATCCCGTGCGCTCGGGAGAGGTCGGCGTAGTCGCGCCGGAATTCCCGTACGGGCACGGCCTGCGCTTCGGCATCAAGACCGACGGCACCGACACCACCGCCGAGGTCAAGAACTGGCGCGACAGCATCCTCGGGATGGGTACGTATCCCGACGCGTACGGCCTGCTACATCCGCTGTGCAAGGCAGTGCTGCCGTCCGGGCTGATCCGCGTGACCGAGCCGGGCGCGCTGCTGCTCCTGCGCTACGGCGAGGGACCGACGATCTGGGGCTACGTCATCGAGGGTGACGGCCTGCAGACGACGGTGTTCTACGATCCCAAGACGCCCGGACCGCTCCTGTTCGCGTCGAACCGCGTGTTCGGGCTCGTCGTGCGCAACATCAGCTTCGAGGCGCGCGACGACGCGGAGCCGGCGGACTGGCTGCGCACCGAATCGGGGGGACCGCAGCAGTACTTCACGTTCGAGAACCTCGGCTTCGGCGGGCGCTGGCGCGCGGGCGTGCGACTGTCGGCGCCCACGGCCGATCCGAAGAGCGCCAACTGCAATTCCGAATTCAAGTTCGATCGCATCAACATCGGCGCGACGTTCACCGACGCGTTCCTGTGCGACGCGGAGAACGACGCGCTGCAGTCGGCGCAGTTCCTGAACTACTGGCTCAGCAACATCAACAGCACGCGCTCCGGCGGCCTGGTGCGGCTGCGCCGTGGCGGGCACGTGACGATCACCAATCTCGACGTGTCCGGCTACAAGCCGGGCAGCGATCGCTACCTGATCGACCTGCCCGAAGTCGGCGGCTACAGCGACGACATCCACAGCCTGATCGTGCGCAACGCGCGCTTCGAGCCGCTGTCGGAGCACGCGCGCTTCCTGCGCTGCCGCTGGGAGCGCGGGACGGTGGTGATCGACGGCTATGACGACGTGAACTGGCGCAACACGGAGCATCTCTGCTTCGACCTCCGGATCAGCAACGCGGTCAGCGAATCCAAGCTCGGCCAGTCGGGCGAGGGCGCCGCCGCGGCCGGTGCGCAGTACTGGTTCGCCAACGGCCGCTTCACCGGCATCCATCGCTTCGTCTTCCGCGGCACCGGCGACGCGGCCTACGTGCCCGCGACGATCCAGTACCAGAACTGCGAATTCTGCGGACCGCCGAACGATCCTGCCGCGAGCAACATCCATTCGTACGTTCGCCTCGTGCCGGACGGCGGCAGCTCGATGCTGCTGCGGCCGCACCTGCGCTTCCGCGCGTGCCGCATGGAGTCCGCGCCCGAGCACGTCACCGATTGGGATCTGGGCGTGCAGGGACCGCATCCGACGACGCAGGCGCCGATCAAGGCACTGCGCTTCGGCTCGAGCGCCGACGGGCGCCTGCCGAGCGGCGAGGAGGCGCGCGCCATGCTCGCGCCGGGAGCGCTGGTGCTGCGTGTCACCTGGATCCTGCCCGCGGCGGGCGCCCCGAATCGCCCCTATCGCTTCGAGCTCGCCAACGATTACGACGACGATCGCCGCGAGGTGCTGGCGATCCTGGAAGGCGACGATCTGGGCCGGCGGGTCGCGAGGACGGATCTCATCGCCTACGAGACGATCCCGTCGCCGCCGCCGGACAAGTTCGATGCGATGCGCAGCGCGACGCTGGTGCTGCGCGAGACGCGCGCGCCGGGCGTGCACCCGACGGCGCAGTGCATCGTCGAGTACATCTAGGCTCAGAACTTCGCGGCGATCTGGAAGTAGAGATACGCGCGCGACGCATCGAGCTCTTCGTCGCTGATGTCGTGGTGGTAGATCGGCTGCGCGTACGTGAGCGTCGTCTCCAGCCAGTCGTAGACGCCGACGCCCAGCTCGAGGCCGATGTCGGCGATCGTGGGACGCAGATGCGGCTCGTCTGGCGGAAGCTCGACACCTTCGAGCTGCAGCTTGGAATAGGCGTACTCGGCGAAGAGCTTCGGCAGGATCCTCAGGTGCGAGCCGAGCGGAAGCACCGCCGGCTCCGCCGAGAGTCGCGTGATCAGCCCGCTATCGCCGGTCGCCAGTCCCGGCAGGTATGCCGTGCCGTTGTTGAGCCCGCCGAGGATCCACTGCTGCTGCTCCGGCAGCGTGTGACGCGTGAACTGCGCGGTCGTGTCGGAGATGAACGTCCAGGAATTCGTCGTCTGCAGCTGCAGCTTCAGCGAGGGCTTCCAGAACAGGTAGGCGAAGTCGGTCGGATTGTCGAACGGCACGCCGGTGTTGCGATCGGCCGCCGGGCCGCGGCGCATGCCGGACATGCCCTTGCCGACGCTCAAGCCGGTCTCGACGCTGACATGGTCCTCGCCGACGGCGTAGACGCGCGAGTAGATGGTGGTGAGCTCCGCCCAGTTGTAGAGCTCGTGCTGCTGGGTTTCGCCGATCAGGTCCTTGTAGGCCTCGGCGTCCGTGCGCTTGTCGGTGCGCCCAAGCCGGGCCTGCAGGGTCCAGCGCGAAGAGAAGCCGGCAGTGAGCAGCCCGAACCAGTCGAGCTCGCCGGTCTTGAGGTCGCCCACCAGCGGCAGGCTGACGTCGTTGAAGTTCGGCACGCCGAGGTCCACGTGGTCGAGGCGGACGTGATAGTGGACGTTGCTGCCCGACATGCCGAGCACGCCGTACGGCGTGACGCGATTCCAGGCCAGGTCGCCTTCGAGATAGTCGTTGCCCTCGTTGTGCCTGTTGAGGAAATCGATCGAGCGCCGGGCGAGCGCGTGGAACTCGTCGCCCCAATGATCGTCGACCTTGGCGTCGACATCTGCGAAGTGCCGCCCGACGAAACGATTGCCGGGATTGTTCACTTCGAACTTGAAAGCAGTCTGCGGCGGCCCGTTCGGATCGGTCTTGAGATCCAGCTGATACGTGCCGTTCGACTGCAGGATGAACTCCGGCGTGACGCTCTCGCCCGCGCGGTCGGCCTGCAGGCTCGCCAGCGTGCGTCGCGGCTCGAGCATGAGGTCCGTGAGCGGCGCTGAAGCGTCCATGCCGGTGAAATAGCGCGTCAGGTGATCGGGGCCGGCGGTGGTCGTGATGACGCCCAGCGAGACGAGGATGTAGAGATCGTCGCCGGCGAGCGCGTAGACGACCTGCACGGCCGGATAGCCCTTGTTGTAGTAGAGACCGGCGATCCCGCGCACGGCATTGGAGAGCGTGTCGGCGTTCTGGATCGCTGCCTGCAGCGTGCCCTGCGGGATGACGTCGGTCCCGTAGACGTGCAGGTGGTATTGCTGATAGCTCAGCGTCATCGCGCCATTGGCGCGTGAGCGCAGCTCTTCGACGTTGCCCAGCTGCGGCGTGAGCGGCGGCGGCAATGCGACAGCCATGGGACTCCCTTGTTGTTAGTGCTATGGACCGGCATCCCCAGTGCCGCGTTCCATCGTAGCGCGATCTGATCGGCCGGGAA
>DASRHK010000079.1:0-23323 GCA_035650495.1 Nevskiaceae bacterium
TGAAGAGCATCCAGCAGCCGGTGCTGGTGATGGCCGGAGATCACGACGTCATCACGCGCAGCCACACGCTGTCGATCTATCGCGCCTTGCCGCACGCTCAGCTCTGGATCATCCCCGACACCGGCCACGACACCTTCGCCCAGCGGCCGGAAGCCGTGAACTCTGCGATCCTAACGTTCCTGGACGGGGGAGCACGGCAATGATTGCCACGCGCAACGCATTCGCACTGTTGATCTCGCTGACGCTCGCCGCGTGCGGCGACAGCTCGACGATGTCGACGATTTCCGCGCCCTCGCAATCGGGCGATCGGCCGTATACGCCAGCGCAGATCGATCGCACCTGCGATCTCGCGACATTCCCGTCCGCGCTGTGGACGCAGTGCGAAGCGCAGAATTTCGCGAAGGTCGGCGAAGGTCCGCGCGAGCAGGCCGCGAATCCGGATTTCCTGACGACGTGGCAGGCGCAGAGCCAGGCGAACTTCCTCGAGTGGACGATGCGCGCCGCCGCCGATCCGAGCTGGCTCGGTTTGCCCTCGGGCAACACGCCGCAGACGCCGTTGTGCACGACGTGGGGCCTGCAGTGCGCCGGCGATCCGTTCCGTTATCCCGACGCGCCCGGACCCAACGGCGCGAGCTTCTATTCCGGTGAAGCCGAGGTGATCCCGTTCGTGATCTACGACGACGGCTGCGCGCGCATTTCCGGCCGCGTCTGGGCACCGAAAGGATCGAAGTCCGGCGATCAGCTGCCGAACGTCGTCATCGAGAACGGCTCGGTGCAGGCGCCGGAGACGCTGTACTGGTGGGCCGCGCAGATGCTGGTGCGCAGCGGCTACGTCGTGCTGACGTTCGATCCGCGCGGGCAGGGACGCTCCGATCAGCAGACGCCGAGCTTCGAGCAGGGCAGCAACGCGAACTCGTCGGTGTTCTGGACCGGGCTCGTCGACGTCATCGATTTCTTCCGCTCGACGCCGGTGATGCCGTATCCGCACAACGCGACGTGCGCCGGCACGTATCCGACCGAGGTCGTCGACTTCAATCCGTTCTTCGATCGCATCGATCGCGATCGCCTCGGCATCGCGGGACATTCGCTCGGCGCGCAAGGCGTGTCGATCGTGCAGGGCTACGGTGCGGAGGGCGCTGATCCGTGGCCAGGGAAGCTCGATCCGGAAAATCCGGTGAAGGTCACGGTCGCGTGGGACGGACTCGCGGGGCCGGATGGCACGAGCGACGGCGGCGCCGGCGGCAACGTGCCGCTGCCACGACCGCCCGGAACCGGATCGACGCAGATCGGCATCCGCACGCCGTCGATGAATCAGGCCGGCGAGTACGGCTTGACGCCGGTCCCGTTCACGCAGCCGCCCGATCCCGAGGCGCATAAGCACGCGTTCGCGAAGTGGCGCGACGCCGGCATGCCGGTGTTCACGATCACCATCCAGGGGAGCTCGCACTACGAGTGGAGCCTGCTGCCGACGTTCCCAGCGAGCTCGTGGTGTCCGTCGACTGCGAGCGGCGCTTGCGCCGGCGGCTGGGGCAATCCGCTCGCGCAGCATTACACGCTCGCGTGGTTCGATCGCTGGCTGAAGAAGCCCGGCGAGATCGGCTACGACGACGCCGACGCGCGGTTGCTCGACGACGACGGCGAGCAAGGCCGCGAGAAGCTCAGCTTCCGCTATCGGAGCGCGCGCGCGTTCCCCGATCGCAGCGGCGTGATGCACCACTGCGACGACATCCGCGCGGGCTGCGTTCCGCTCTAGTCTTTGTCTTTGTGCTTGCCGTGGCCATGCCCCTCGTCATGGCCGTGGCCCCATCCATGGTGTTCGCCTTGATCGTGGTCATCGCCGTGATGATGACCATGACCGTGCTTCTCGCGATACGCCGGGGCATAGACGTTCTCGTACCACTCGTCCTTGACGAAATACACGGGGCGTCCGCACGCGTGATACGCGGCGCAGTGCTTGCTCCAGTGCTTGGCGTGGCCGGGCGGCACGTGGAGATAGACCGGCTGCTCCACGACGTGCACGTGCTCGACGACGACGGGCTCGCGATAGATCAGCTGCGGGGGCTCCGGCACGTCGCCGATGTTGATCGTGCCGTAGAAGTGCGGATCGCCGATGGTGATCGACGCCGAGACCTGCGCAATCGCAGGGGATGCGACAGTAGCCAGCAACAGCGCGAAGAGTTGTCGTTTCATGGTCGCTCCAAAAAAATGAGCCGGCGCGTTGTAGCGCCGGCTCATCATAGCGACCTTGCTTACGGGTGCGTGTGCGTCAGCTTGAAGAATGTCGCCTGCACGTAGTCCGCCGGATCGCCCGTGTTGTCCTGGTTGTAGACGCCGGCCTTGAAGTAGAGGCCGAGGCCGGCGTAGCCCGGATCGATCGTGGCCGTGTACTTCACCGTCGGGCGATTGACGCGGCCGATGTAGACCGTGAGCGTCGTGCCATAGAGGCGGATCTGGTAGGTGAAGCGCTCGCCGAGCTTGATGCCGTCGCCCGTCGCGTTGCTCACCAGATCCGGCGAATGCACGCCTTTGCCGAGAACGTTCTCCATCGCGACGAAGATGCGGCCGGTGGTGTCGTTCGGGCCTTTGACGAAGTGCAGGCGCATCGCCTCGGTATGCGGGCCGTGGATCTGGCCGATGACGACGTTGCCGACGTTGGTGGTGCCCGTCGTCGACGTGTGATCGATGCGGACCGCCGCGTTCATCGTGCCGCCCTGCGCGATCGTCCAGTTGTTCGACAGGTCGGACAGCGTGCTCAAAGTCGGATTCAGCATCTCGCGCAGCTCGGTGCGCGAATGCGTCGAGTTCGCCGTCGTGCCCGCGATGTTCGGGCAGCGGAACGACATGCCGCCGGTGCGCGTGTCGGTGAAGAACGTATCGGCGTACTGATAGCCGCTGTTGAGCTCGATGGGCATGATCTGCGCCGACGACGGCAGCGTCAGATACCAGTGCGTGAGATCGAAGTTGATGCTGGGCGGCGTCAGGATCAGGCTGAGTGCCTTCTCGTCCGTCGTCGAGCCGGCGTCGGCTTCCGGCGCTGCGCCATCTGCGATTTCCTCGACCTCACCGACGACATCGCTGTCTTCGGCGGGCGCGGCGTCAGCGTCCGTGGTGGACGCGGTCGCGTCGTTCGTCATGGCGGTGTCGCTCTTGCCGATCGGCGGCGTGCCGAGGTCGGCGCCGCAGGCGGTGAGGAAGGTGAGAGAAGCGAGGAGCAGGAAAGCCGAGGACAAACGGGCGGAGCGGGCGAAACGGAGCACGTTGAAATATTTTCCGGTGAGGGGGAGTTGGTTTCAGCGCGCCTTGTCTTGCATCCCCCCGGAGCAGTGCTCAGCGCGTGCCGCCATCTTAGTTCCGGCCGCCGGAACGACAAGCCGTTAAATTCCCGACGAGAATTTATCGTCGTCAAATTCTCGGCGTCGCCGGGCGGCGCCAGCTCGCCCGGACACGCGCTTACGGATGCGTGTGCGTCAGCTTGAAGAACGTCGCCTGGACGTAGTCAGCGGCGTCGCCAGTGTTGTCCTGGTTGTAAACGCCGGCCTTGAAGTAGAGGCCCAGCCCCGCGTAGCCCGGATCGACCTTCGCCACGTACTTCACCGTCGGATGATTTGAGCGGCCGATATACACCGTGAGCGCGGTGCCATAGAGGCGGACCTGGTAAGTGAAGCGCTCGCCGAGCCTGATGCCGCCGCCACTCGCGTTGCTCACGAGGTCGGGCGAATGCACGCCCTTGCCGGCGGTGTTCTCCATCGCGACGAAGATCCGACCCGTCGCGTCGTTCGGTCCCTTCACGAAGTGCAGGCGCATCACCTCGGTGCTCGGGCCGTGGATTTGCCCGATGACGACGTTGCCGACGTTGGTCGTGCCGGTGGTCGACGCGTGATCGATGCGCAACGCGGCGTTCATCGTGCCGCCCTGCGCCATCGTCCAGTTGTTCGACGGATCGGAGAGCTTGTTGTTGGTCGGGTTCAGCATCTCGCGCAGCTCGGTGCGCGAGTGCGTCGAGTTCGCCGTCCTGCCAGCGATGTTCGGGCAGCGGAACGACATGCCGCCGCTGCGCGTGTCGGTGAAGAAGGTATCGGCGTACTGATATCCGCTGTTGAGCTCCGCCGGCATGACTTGCGCAGCGGAAGGCAGTGTCAGATACCAGCGCGTGAGATCGAAGTAGCTGCTCGGTGCGCCGACGTAAGCCTTGCCCGTGTCGTCGCCCGACGCCACGTCGTCGGGCATTTCGCCGGGAGCAGCCGCCTCGACGACGCCCTCGCTCGACGTGTCGGCCGCATCGGTGGTGCTGTCGGCAGTGTCGGTTGCGCGGTCGCTGGTGGCTGAATCGCTGTGCCCGATCGGCGGTGTCCCGAGATCGGCGCCGCAAGCAGTGAGAAGGGAGAAGCAAGACAAGCCGAGCGCAGCGATGGACAGCCGCGCGAAACGCGTGAGCACGAGCACAGAAAAATCCCCCGGCGAAAAAGTAGTCCCGCGTGCCGCCCCGGTTTGCTTCCTGCAAATTGCGATACGCGTGCGACGATCTTAGTGCAGATCGCCAGGATCACAAGCAGTCAATTTATCGACGTCGCAGCGCGACGACAGAGGTCCCGCGAAAGCTTCTAGTGACGTCCGAGCGGGTAGAGCACGCGCTCGTTGCGGAACGCGATGACGAGCCCGTCGGCGACGATCCGCTCGAGCCGCGCGCCTTGCGGCAGCGCATCGCCTTCGCGATAGCGCGTGCCGTCGATGATCGCGAATCGCTTCTGCGGCGACGGATCGTAGACGTGAACCTGCAGCATGAGCTGCGGAAAGCTGCCTTGATACGCCGCCGACATCTCCGACAGCGGCTTCACTTTCCCCGGCGCCGACGCAGCGGGGGTCGGCATCGCAGAAGCCGCGGCCGGCGGCGCTGCGCGCGGAGCGATCGGTTTTGCGCTCGCGATCTGCTCGCTCGGCTCGGGCGCTGCCTCGGCGGGCTCATCCGGCGGCGGAGGATTCTCGAGCGCCTCCGACGTCTCCGTGCCCGCGTCGGCGGTCGCGTCGTCGCTTTCCTGCGCCGGCGGCGGCACGTCCGGCGTCAGCGGCTTCTTCGCGTAAGTCACGCTGCCGTGATGCTCGACCGCGGCGACCGCGGGCGTCTGCGCGATCTTCGTCGAGCCTTCGCGATCGGCGTCGTCGGAATCGCTCGCGCCGAGATCGTCCATCGAGGCGACGCCTTGCTGGACGGCGGGCTCTTCCTGCGCGGGCGCGCTCGGCGGCGGCGGCGCGGGTGCAGTGACCGGCGCTGCTTTCGGCGAGGGCTGCGAAGTCCACGCGCGCTCTTCCGATGTCGATTCGCTCGCACCGCGTGTCGGCCGCAACGCCGGCTTGCCTGCAGCGACCTTGCTTTCCGGCTTGCTCGCGTCCGGCCTGTGCCGCAGCACCAGCACGGCGATCACGAGCGCGTTCACCACCAGCGCGGCGATGATGATCTTGAGCAGCGTGTTGCGGCCGCGATCTGGAGGACGCGGCGAGGAAGCATCGCCGGTCACCGGATTCTGGCCTTGCGCGCGCTCACGCTCCGCGCGCTTCAACGCTTCGAGGATGTACGACATCAGGGCATGCTCGCGGCGTTCATCGCGGTATGCAAGCGGGGCTCGGCCGGATCGGACGACAGCGCGGACAGCAGCATCTGCGTGCGCGCGCCGGCGACGCCGTCGGGATTCAGCCCGCGCTCGCGCTGGAAGCGCAGCACCTGCTCGCGCAGCGCGTTGTCGAACAGCTCCGACACCGGCTCCTGCAGCGGCTGACCCGCCGCGAGCGCGAGCTGCTGGCGCAGCCACACGACGGCAGCGCCGCGGGTGCCCGCCGTGATGCGCAGCTGATCCGTCGGCGGACGCCACAGCACGAGGAATTCGCCGGTCCAGGCCGTGGACAGATCCTCGCGCGGAATCTTGAGCGGGCCTTGCGCGGTGTCGAGCTCGACGTCGTCGCCGTCGAAATCGCGCAGCAGCGCGTACTTCAGCACGCCGCGGCCGGTCGCGAGCGTGAGGATCGCAGGGCGATTCAGCATCTGCACGTCTTTCCAATCCCCCTGGGCGCGGTAGCACTGCAAGCCCTGCGCGGCGAGTGAAGGACACACCTGCGCGCCGGCAGGGACCGTGAGGCCCGGGCTCCACAGATGGATGAGATGACCGGTGACGACGGCCAACGGTTCCGAATTCGCGAGCACGTCGCGCAGCCGCGGCGCGGCGGCCTCCGTCGTCGTCGACGGCGCGGACGCTTCCGCCGGCGCGGCGCTCGGCGCCGGCACCGACGCGACTGCCGGCGCCACGGGCATCGTCTGCGCGGTGTCGATCGACGCATTCTGCGTTCGCGACGCCGTCGCCCACCAATAGACGCACACGGCGGCGATCAGCACGACGATCACGACTTCGCTGAAGCTCCAGCGCCGGCGATCTCCGAGCCGCCAGAACGGAAGCGCCGCGCGCTTGGGCGTCACCGGCATGTCGCCGAGCGACTCCGCGGCGGCGCCTTGCACGATCTGCGGCGTCACCACGTGCTCGTTGCTCGCGTAGGCGCCGAGCAGGCTGCGATCGCACAGGATGTTCACCAGGCGCGGGATGCCGCCGGTCAGCTTGTGGATCAGCGCGAGCGCCTGCATGTTGAACAGCGCTTCGTTGTTGCCGGCGATGCGCAGGCGGTGGCGGATGTACTCGACCGTCTCGGTCGGCGACAGCGGCGTCAGGTGATAGCGCGCGGTGATGCGTGTCGCGAGCTGTCGCAGATCCGCGCGCGACAGCATCTGCGCGAGCTCCGGCTGGCCGACCAGCATGATCCGCAAGAGCTTGTCCTTGTGCGTCTCGAGATTGGTCAGCAGGCGCACCTGCTCGAGCACGTTGCGCTCGAGGTTCTGCGCCTCGTCGATGATGATCACCGTGCGCCGGCCGGCGGCGTGGGTTGCGAGCAAATGGGCGTTGAGCGCGTCGTGCAGGACCTTGAGCGTCAGTCCCTCCTTCGGATACGCGACGTGCAGCTCGTCGCAGATCGACTGCACGAACTCCTGCTCGCTCTGGCGCGGGTTCAGGATCACTGCGACGTCGACGTTCTCGAGCTTCTGCGCGAGCAGCGTGCGCACGATCGTCGTCTTGCCGGTGCCGACCTCGCCGGTGAGCTGCACGAATCCGCCGTGCTGGCCGGTGCCGTAGAGCAGATGCCCGAGCGCCTCCTGATGGCGCGGCGACAGATAGAGGTAGGTCGGGTCCGGGGTGATGGAGAACGGCGGCTCCCGGAGCTTGAAGAAATGCGTGTACACGATCGACCGGGGTGAAAACGGGCGAAAAGTATAGCCGACCGCGCCGGCGCTCCCGCTCGACTTGACGTCGCCGCGGCCTGCTACTAAAGTGATATCACTTCAATAGCGGCGTCCCGCCGGGGAGTCTGAACCAATGTCGGCCCAACCCACCCAAGGCAGCTCGGAGCAGGGCGCTTCGACCGCCAACGGCATCGCGATGCTGTTGCTGCTGATCGGCCTCGGCGTCGTCGAGCTCCTCGGCTTCTCCTCGCTGCACGAGCGCTTCGGCGCGATCGGCGCCGTGATCGCCATTGCGATCACGTTCATCGCGGGCGGCTTCTTCAAGCTCGAGCCGAACGAGTCGGGCGTGCTGACGCTGTTCGGCGCCTATCGCGGCACGGAGCGCAACGCGGGCCTGCGCTGGACACTGCCGTGGAACGGCCGTCGCCGCATCAGCGTGCGCGCCCGCAACCACAACATCGACACGCTCAAGGTGAACGACAAGCGCGGCAACCCGATCGAGATCGCGGCCGTCGTGGTGTGGCGCGTCGCCGACACGGCGCAGGCGCTGTTCGACGTCGAGGACTTCGAGAATTTCGTGAAAGTGCAGAGCGAGTCGGCGCTGCGCCACGTCGCGACGCGCTACAACTACGACTTCGGCGAGGATCACGAGGCCAACGAAATCACGCTGCGCGGCGGCGCCGAAGCCGTCGCCGAATCGCTGCGTGAAGAGCTGCAGGCGCGCGTCGATCAGGCCGGCGTGCTCGTCGAGGAAGCCAAGCTCACGCATCTCGCATACGCGCCCGAGATCGCCGGCGCGATGCTGCGCCGTCAGCAGGCCGAAGCGGTGATCGCGGCGCGCACCAAGATCGTCAGCGGCGCGGTGTCGATGGTCGAGACCGCGTTGAAGAGCTTGTCCGAGAAGCGCCTCGTCGAGCTCGACGACGAGCGTCGTGCGGCGATGGTGTCGAACCTGATGGTCGTGCTCTGCTCGGATCGCGACACGCAGCCGGTGGTGAATACCGGAACGCTGTACACGTGATCCGGGCCTGATCGACGCGTGGCATCGCCGGACAAGAAAGCCTTCCTGCTGCGCGTGGCGCCCGAGGTCTGGGAGCAGATCGAGCGCCTCGCGGCGACGGAGCTGCGCTCGGTGAACAGCCAGGTCGAGTATCTGCTGCGCGAAGCGCTCGCCAAGCGCGGCTTGCAGTCGACGGGCACGACCGCGAAGACAGCGAAGAAGGGCTAGGCCGCGCGTCCGAGCGGCGGATAGCCTTCGATCAGCGCCAGCAGCTGGCGCAGGTCGCAGGGCTTCTCGAGCCGGCGATTCGAAACCTGATCGAGGAATTCGCGCGAGCGCTGCGTGAATGCGCCGCCGGTCAGGAAGATCATCCGCTGCGCCTCGTCCGGCACCTGCTGCGCGAGCGCTTCGTAAAGATCCATGCCGGTCATCTCCGGCATCATCAGGTCGCAGAGGATCACGTCGTAGCGATCGCCGCCGCCGATGCCGTCGAGCACGTCGCGCGCGCCGGTCTTCACGGTCACGTCGTGGCTGCGCTCGAGCAGGCGCTTCAGCGCGTAGGCGACGACCATGTCGTCGTCGACGATGAGCACGCGCGAGCGTCGTGCGGCGAGCGACTGATCCACCGGCGGCTGCACGCGCGATTCGGGGGTGGCTGCAGGCAGCAGGACGCGGAACGTGGTGCCCTTGCCGACCTCGCTCTCGACTTCGATGCGCCCGTCGAGCGCCGAGACGATGCGATGGCAGATCGACAGGCCGAGCCCCAGGCCCGCGCCGATGCGCTTGGTGGTGAAGAACGGCGTGAACAGGCGCTTCTGCACTTCCGGCGTCATGCCGGAGCCGGAATCGCGGATCTCGACGGCGACCATGCCGCTCGCGTGCATGCACGTGGTCACGTGGATCTCGTTGTGCTCGGCGCGGCCTTCGGCGATCGCCTGCGCGCCGTTCATCACGATGTTCAGGAAAGCCTGGCCGAGGCGCGACTCGTTGGCGTTCACCGGCGCGATCGCGCCGAACTCCTTCACCACCCGCGCGCGATGACGGATTTCGTTCGATGCCATGCGCACGACGGAGTCGAGCAGCGGGTGCAGGTTCACCGGACCGCGCGTCTCGTCCTCGGTGCGCGAGAAGATCTTCAGGTCGCGGATGATGCCGCGCATGCGATTGGCGGCTTCGCGGGCGAAGCTGACCGCGTCGACCGCCTTGCCGATGCGCGGGTCGGCGCCAGGCACGGCGAGCTCGCCCAAGTCGTCGGCGATCAGCTCGAGATTGCCCATCACGGCAGCGAGCGGATTGTTGAGCTCGTGCGCGACGCCCGCGGCGAGCGTGCCGACCGAGGCCATGCGATCGGAGATCAAGAGCTGCGACTGCAGCTTGTTGCGCTCTTCCTGCGACTCGCGATGCAGCCGGCGCACGGCGGCGTCGGCGAGCTCGCGCTCGATCGCGGGCAGCAGTCGCGAGAATTTCCCCTTGACGATGAAATCGTGCGCGCCGGCCTTTAGAGCGTCGACCGCGATCTCCTCGCCGATGGCGCCGGAGATGAGGATGAACGGGATGTCGATCCCGCTCGCCTTGGTGATCGCGAGCGCGGCCATGCCGCCGAAGCCCGGGATGCTGTGATCCGAGAAGATGATGTCCCACCGCGAATCGCGCAGTGCGGCGCGCAGCGCGTCGGCGGTCTGCACGCGCGTGAACTCGAGCGTGTAGCCCTTCATGATCTCGCGGGCGAGCAGGACGGCGTCGTCCTCGTTGTCCTCGACGATCAGCGCTCGCAGCGGCTTAGCCATGGGCTCGCGTTGTCGGAGCGGCGTTGTTCAGCACCATCCAGTACAGGCCGAGCTGGCGCGCGGCTTCGGTGAACTCGACGAAGTCGACCGGCTTGCGCACGTAGGAGTTGGCGCCGGCGCGATAGCTTCCCATCAGATCCTCGTCCTGCTCGGACGAGGTGAGGATCACCACCGGCAGGAGCTTGGTGCGCTCGTCGGCGCGGATCCGGCGCAGGATCTCGAGCCCGTCGTACTTCGGCACCTTGAGATCGAGCAGCACCACCTGCGGCAGGATGCGCTTGCCGTTGGCGGAGAACAGGTAATCGAGCGCTTCCTCGCCGTCGCGCGCGACGACGATCTGGTTGGCGATGTGGTACTTCTCGAACGCGCGCAGCGTCAGCGCGACGTCGTCGGGATTGTCCTCGACGAGGAGGATCAGGGGGATGCGGCTCATCAACGACTCTCTTGGCGATTCTCTGGAGCGGGCAGGGTGAAGGTGAAGCGGGCGCCTTTGCCTTTCTCGGCCTGCGCCCAGATGCGGCCGCCGTGGCGATGGACGATGCGCTGCACGGTGGCGAGTCCGATCCCGTTGCCGGGGAACTCGGCGTCCGTGTGCAGGCGGTGGAATGGCGAGAACAGCGCGGCGGCGTGCGCCATGTCGAAGCCGGCGCCGTTGTCCTGCACGAAGTAGTGATCGTCCTCCGCACCGAACTCGATGCGCGGCGCGGCGGCGTTGCCGGTGTACTTCCAGGCATTGCCGATCAGGTTCTCGAGCACGGCGCGCACGAGCGACGGATCGCCCGCGCTCCTGACGCCATCGGCGATGACCCAGTCGACCTTGCGATCGGGCTGCGTCTTCTGCAGATCGCTCGCGACGCTGCGCGCCATCTCGGACAGATCGAGCGCTCGGTGATGCAATTGCGCGCGGCCCACGCGCGACAGGCGCAACAGATCGTCGATCAGGTTGCCCATGCGCTGCGCCGCGTTGCGCACGCGGTGCAGGTAGTCGTGACCCTTGCCGTCGAGCTCTGCGCTGCAGTCCTCGAGCAGCGCCTGCGAGAAGCCGTCGATGGCGCGCAGCGGCGCGCGCAGATCGTGCGAGACGGAATAGTTGAACGCCTCGAGCTCTTTCAGCGCGGCGTCCAATTCGATCGTGCGCTGCTTCACACGCCGATCGAGCTCGGCCTGGATGTCCTTCTGCTCGGTGATGTCGACGCAGGAGCCGATGTAGCCGGCGAAAGTGCCGTCGGCGGCGAAGCGCGGCACGCCCTGATCGAGGATCCAGCGATATTCACCATCGTGGCGGCGCAGGCGATATTCCATGCGGAACGGCTTGCGCGCGACGAACGAGTCCATGTAGACGTGCATGCAGTTCTGGAAATCCTCGGCGTGCACGCCTTCCGCCCAGCCGTTCCCGTATTCCTCCTCGATCGTGCGGCCGGTGAACGCGAGCCACGGCTGATTGAAGAAGTAGCAGAGCGCGTCAGTGCCCGCCATCCACAGCAGGACCGGCGCGCAGTCCGCCATGATCCTGAAGCGCTCCTCGATCTCCTCGCGCGGCGGCTCGCGCAGCAGCTGCACCTTGGCGTGCCGGCTCATCAGAACTCTCGCTCCGGCCCAGGCATGAGCGCGAAGGTCGGGGTGCACGCGCGATCGAGATCGAGCAGGATCGTCTCGAACGGGCAGGGCGCGAAGCGCTCGAGCCCTTCGCAGAACAGCGGCGCGAACGCGCGCATCGCATTCATCACCGGCTCGTGCCACTTGGCAGCCCACGCCCGCATCGTCGCGACGTTGGCCTCGTCGTCGCGGGCGAGCGTGGCGGCGAGCGTCGAGCTCCACTGCCGATGCCAGAGGCAGTCCTCGTTGAGCGAAAGGAACATCTGCGAGAGCACTTCATCGCCCTGGCTCGCAGCGAGCTTGGCGAAATGGGCCATGAACAGCTCGTCGAACGCCGGCTTCAGCACGAGACTGAGCGCGACGAACGCCTCGCCGAAGTCGTAGGTGACCAGCATCTGCTCGATCACGCGACGCAGCGGCTGCCACATCGGATCCTCTTGCCAGAGCGACTTGCTGTCGGCGCCGAACGACGCGCGCGTCTGCTGGATCTGGCGCATGCGATACGCGCAGCGCTGGATGCGGCGCATCTCGTCGGCCGCCTGCAGCGCGCCGGTGATGACGACGCGACCCGTCGGCGCCATCTGCCCGACGTAGGCCGCGATCATCTGCAATCCATGCAGCGGATAGCGCAGCACCGGCAGCACGCGCTCGAGGCGCATGCGCCAGGCGGCCGTCATCGCAGCGTCGTAGCCCGTCGCCTCGACCGCGTTGAGCAGGCCGTCGACGAAGGTTTCCTTGGCTTTCTGCAGCTCGGTGTACTTGGTGTAGGTCGTCTCGCGCGGATCGCGGAACGCTTCCCAGTCCTTGCAGCGCAGCGGCGATCCTTTCTGATGCTTCGCGTACCACGCGGCGATCGGCGTATCGACCTCGAAGCCGCGCTCGGGATAGAACAGGAGCTTCGTCGTGACGATGTCGTACTCGCTCGGCTTGCGGCCGAGGTTCTCCAGATGCCAGTAGGTGCGACGCGCCGTGGCAGTGCTCATCGGGCGTTCTCCGCGGTCCACGTCGCCTGATCCTCGTTGACCAGGAAGCGACCCTTGAACGACGGCATGACCAGCTCGAGATCGGCCGGCAGCGCGAACGACTGGCCGGTCACGGCCTCGATCGCTTCGCGCGTGACGACGCAGCGTCGCGGCACGAGCACGCGCACGTAGGAGCCGCGATCCTCGATCGTGACGTTGTCGTTGAGCTTGCGGATGGCGGCGATCACGGCGTCGCCGGCCGGACCGTTCTCCAGCACCGGCCCGACCGTTTCCGCAACGCGGATCTCAGCCATGCGACGTCTCGGGAATCTCGGGGCAAACGTCGACGAGGATCACGCCGTCCTCGACGCGCACCGCGAACGGCGTCAGATGCTTGTTGCGCGGATTGAGCCCGCAGCCGGTGCGCACGTCGAACTCGAAGTGATGGCCGGCGCAGGTCAGCCGACAGCCGTGGAGATAGCCGTCGGACAGCGGCAGTCCCAGATGCGCGCAGCGATCCTCGTACGCGTAGACGTGATCGCCGTTGCGGATCAGCAGGACCTTGCGGCCGTCGACGTTGCACGCGTGCATGTCGCCGTCCCAGAGCTCGCGGAGCGGCATCGCTTTGGAGAACATGTCAGTGCTCCTGCACGACGTCGACGCGATCGAGCGCGCCGAGGCCGGCTGCCTTGACCGTGAGCGCTGGATCGAGCGCATGCGTGCCGATGTAGACGCGGGCGCGCGCCGCTGGCTTCACGCGGACCGATGCGGCTTGCTGCAGCACTTTCGCGACGTCGGCGATGGTCTGGTGATCGTGCACCAGCACGACCATGCCGATGGTGTCGCCGCGAAGGAATCCATAGAGAGGCACGAGCATCAGGCGACTTCCTTTTCCTTGTGACGCTCGATCTGCGCTTCGAGCCAGCGATAGTTGCCGCGCGCCACGTCCTTGCCCCACATGTCCTGCGTGAGGCCGAACGACTTGCGCAGCAGCTCCAGAAGATTCGCCGGCGCTTCGCCGGTGAGGATGCGCATCACGACGTCCTTGTGCGCCGCGTAGCGCTCCGGCTCCTGCTTGAAGATCCATTCGCACGGCTCGGAGCAGAAGAAATACTTGCGGCCTTCGTGCGCGTGCAGGCGCGCGGTGTTGTGCGCGGGTGTGCCGCCGCAGAGCACGAGCTGGCAGGTCGAGCAGAACGTGACCGGCGTCGCGCCGTGCGTGTGCCATTCGACACCGGGACCGGACTCGCGCCAACGCTCGGCGACGCGCTCCCAGATCGGGTCCATCTGCGGCCAGGTCTTCGGATATTTCTGCGCGAGCCACGCGCGCTCTTCCGGCCCGGGCATCGCGAAGTCGAACCACACCGTCGCGCGATAGGTGTAGGCGCTCGCGTAGACCATGTGGTGATAGCTGTCGAGCGCGTCGAGGAACTGCTGCCAGTACCACGGACGCTTCAGGCCCATCTCGTCGAGCGAGCGCTGGAACTGGTCGAGGATCCATTCGTGGACGAATTCCTTGAACGACTGCCGGCGATGCTCCAGCGGCGTCAGGTAATCCATCGCGAAGCCGGTGACCACCGCGAAGAACAGCCACGAGCGCCAGAACCACTTGTCGACCAGCCGCTGCGCGTACTCGCGATCGTGCTTGATCAGCGTGAGCAGCACCGGATGGCCGATCTGCGCGTGGCGCGCCTCGTCGGTCTGGATGCTCTTCACCATCTTCTCGAACATGCGGTCGCCTGCGGCCTGCGCGAGCGACGACAGGCCGACGAACTGCAGATTGGTGAAGCCGGTCTCGAACACGAAGTGCGTCGCGATCGCGAACTCGATCGGGTTCGACGCGGTGAGCATCTCGTCGACCAGATGGCGTCCCGCGATGGCGACCCAGTCGTTGGTGTGGAAGAACTTGTGCGTCCAGTCGAACTGCGGATCGAGCTTGACCAGCTCGTGCATCACCATCAGCGGGATCTGCGTGTGGCGGAACTCGTCGAGCGCGCCGAAGTTCGCCATCGTGCGCCACGCGCTGTCGCGCCCGAAGCGCGTCGCGCGCAGGTTGCCGACCACCGCTGCGAACTCCGCGAGGGGCAGCGTCGCCGAATGCAGCTTCAGCGCGTTGAGCCAGGAGGCGTCGAGCTTGCGGTAGTCCTCGATGCGGCCGACCGCGTCGCGCACCGCATAAACGGAGGCGTCCTTCGCGTGCTGCGTGGAGACGTATTCGGCGTAGGTCGTCTTGTACGGCTCATCCCAATCCTTCCACGCCGCTTGCGGCAGCCAGGGCGTGCCGCTGACGACATCGGGAAAGACGTCGCGCTCGCCGACATAGGAAAACTCCCAGTCGAGCTTGCGCGCAAGGTCCAGCCATTGGTCCCGTTTGAGCATGCCGCCGCCTCGCTTCTCCCGGAACGAAGTAGACCCCAGCGTCGCGCGGGGGCGGCCGCCGCCACAAGAGTTTCCTTGTAGTCAAGACTTACTGGTGCAGGCGTGCCTTGATCAGCGTCATCAGGCTGCCGAGCTCGAACGGCTTCTCCAGGCGCGGGTTGGGCACGCGATCGAGAAAGTCGCGCACGGACGTGTTCAGCGATCCGCCGGTGAGGAAGATCATCCGGTGCGCCTGGTCCGGGGCCGCGGTCGCCAGCTGATCGTGCAGATCCATGCCCGTGACTTCGGGCATCAGCAGGTCGCACAGGATCACGTCGTAGCGATCGCCGCGCAGCAGCCAGTCGCGCGCCTGCTTCGATCGCGTCGTGACCGCGACGTCGAAGTTGCGCTCCAGCAGGCGCATCAGCGTGGTGCCGATGTAATCGTCGTCGTCGACGATGAGGATGTTGCCGCGCGAGCTGGGACTGGGGGAATGGAGCATCGGCCGCGAACTCCGGGGAACGATCACGGCCAGTATCACGCCGCCGCGCGGCGAGGCGTGTGGTCAGGACATACGCGTGCGGCGCATGTCCACGTGCGGGATGCCGTCCTCGACGTACGGCGCGCCGATCGCCTCGAATCCGAGTGACGCATAGAAGCGCTGCAGGTACTGCTGCGCCTGCACGAGGATCGGCTCGCCGGGAAAGCGCGCGTTGCAGCGCAGGATCCCTTCGAGCATCGCGCGCCGAGCGAGCCCGTGCTTGCGCGCGTTCGGCGCGACGACGACACGACCGATCGACGGTTGCGGATGCTTGACGCCCGGCGGCAGCACGCGCAGATAGGCGAGGAAATGCCCCAGCTCGGTGGTGCCGCACAGGTGATCGCACTGCGGATCGAAGCCGTCGACGTCGGCGTAAGCGCACTTCTGCTCGACGACGAAGACCTCGCCGCGCAGCTTGACGATCGCGTGCAGCGTGTCGGCGTCGAGATCGCGCCAGGTGTACCAGCGCCAGAGGATGTCGGACCCTGTGATCACCGCTGGAAGTCGTATACCGATCCCAGCCCGAGGATCTGCGTCAGCCGGTCGAGCGCGGTGCGCGACTCGTCGAGCAGCTGCGGGTCGGCGAGATCGGCGAGCTCGAGCTGATCGCGGTAGTGCTTCTCCACCCAGGCCGACAGCTGCTCGAAGCGCTTCGGCGTGATCCAGCAGCGATCGTTCACCGCGAGGCGCTCCTGCGGATTCAGCACGACGCGCAGGCGCAGGCAGGCCGGCCCGCCGCCGTTGTCCATCGACTGGCGCAGGTCGAACACGCGCACGCCCGCGATCGGATTCGACGCGTCGTCGACGATCCGCTGGATGCGCGACCAGACGCGCGGGTTCTCTTCGCACTCTCGCGCGACGATGAGGAGCATCTTGTCGGCATTGCCGTGCGCGTCGGGCGGGCAGACCAGCTGCGAGTTGAACAGGTACGAAGACACCGCGTCCTCGACCGGGACTTCCGAGCTGCGGACTTCGATGAACGCGGGCCGCCGGTCGCCGGAGAAATGCGTGCAGACATAAGCGCGCATCGCGGCGGCATCGAGGAACGCGCGCTCGTGGTACAGGAGCACTTCGCGATTGCCGACCGACACGACGTCGTTGTGGAAGGCGCCCTGGTCGATCACGTCGGGATGCTGCTGCATCAGCAGCGTCTGCTCGGGCTCGAGCCGATGCAGCCGCACGATCGCGCCGCACGCCGCACGGGTCTGTCGGGCCGGATATTTCTTCGGCGACGGCTCGCCGCGACGCTCGTCGCCCGCGCCGAACACGAAGAGCTCGAGCCCCGGCGCGCCGTACTCGGAGCACAGTCGCGTGTGATTGGCCGCGCCTTCGTCGCCGAAGCCCGGCGTCGCCGGCAGCGGCGCGTGATGCGCGAAATACTTGCGCTCCGCGAAGATCGCCTTCAGCACACGTGCCGTGACCGGCGCTTCGATCGCGCGATGCAGATGACTGGTCAGATTCGCCGGCGTGAAATGGACCTTGCCGTCGCCGGTGTCGGCGCTCGGCGAGACGGTCGCGGCATTCGCGGTCCACATCGCCGACGCCGAGCACGCGGCCGCGAGCAGATGCGGCGCGTCGCTGCGCGCGTTCGCCAGGACTTCGGCCTCGCCGCCGTGGAAGCCGAGCTTGCGCAGTGTCGGGATGTGCGGACGCTCGTGCGGCGGCAGCACGCCTTGCGCGAGACCGAGGTCCGCGAGCGCCTTCATCTTGCGCAGGCCCTGCAGCGCCGCTTCGCGTGGATTCGACGCGCGCGACGCATTCTTGTACGAAGCGACGTTGCCGAACGACAGCCCCGCGTAGTTGTGCGTCGGGCCGACGAGGCCGTCGAAGTTGGCTTCGATGGCAGTCATGGGCGCAGCGGCCGCTTGATGAAGGTGAGCACGTACACGCGGCCGCCTTGATCGTCCAGTTTCCAGCGCTCCTCGCCGATGTTGAGCGGTGGCGCCTGGCGATACAGGCCATGCATGAGGTCCGTCCAGGCGATGCCACGATCGCCGCCTTCGTAGGTCGAGGCTTGAATCTCGCACAAGCTCTCGCGACAGGCGACGGCTGCGACGTCGAAGCCTTTCTGCGCGGCGCTTCGTCCGAGGAAGTCGCTGATCGCTTGCTGCGTCGCGAGAGCCCAGCCGCTGTCGCTTCGCTGCGCGCTGAAGTCCTCGTATAGCTGCGAGATGCTGTCGGGATGCAGCCGATCCTTGGCGACGATCGCCGCCGAGCCTTCGGACAGCTCACTCTTCGGATCACGTCGCGGCGGAGGCCCTCGGCGATCGCGCGGTTGCTCGGTAGCGGCGGCTGCGACGTCGGCGGGCGTCGCCGCGATCGATGCGGGATCAAATTTCGTCGCGACCGCGGTTGCAGCCGGGAGAGCAGGAGTCGCGGCCACGCCTGGGCTCTGCGCCGCAGCCGTCTCCGGAGTTGGGATCGAAGCCGGACGCTCAGCGCGCGCGTCATTCGTGGTGATCGCGACCGGTTCCGGCGATCGCGACAAGAGGATCACCGACGCGCTCGCCGCGCCGAGCAGGAATGCCCCCGCGAGCTTCCACATCCCTTAGATCCAGTACTTCACGAGCACGGCGCCGATCTCCTTGGTTCGCTCCCAGAAGCCGCGATCCTTCCACTGCTCGAGCTTGATCTCGGTGGAGTGCTCGAGATCGGCTTCGAACAGCTTCTCCATCTGCGTCGCGAAATCCCGCCCGATGATGATCGCATTGGCCTCGTCATTGTGAATGAAGCTGCGATAGTCGAGGTTGCTCGAGCCCACGGTCGACCACACGCCGTCGATGACTGCGGTCTTGGCGTGCATCACCGCCGGCTCGTATTCGTAGAGGCGGATGCCGGCCTTGAGCAGCCGGCTGTAGTAGTGCCGCTGCAGGTTGAGCGACGTGCTGACATCGCTCATGCCCGGCATGATCAGCCGCACGTCGACGCCGCGCGCCGCCGCGGCCTTGAGCTCATCGACGAACTGGTCGTCCGGCGCGAAGTACGCCTGCGTGATCCAGAGTCGCGATTGCGCGTGGCTGATCGCGGCCAGATACGCCGTGTAGATGCGCTTGCGATTCGGCTTGGATTCGCCGATCGGGAACATCACGTCGATGAGATCGGCGCCGGGACTCGTCAGCAGCTGCACGATGTCGTGGCCGCGCGGCTCGAGCCCGGGAAACAGATCGGGCGTCTCCTCGATCGGCGGCTTGCTGCGCGCCCACAGGCGCAGGAACGTGCGCTGGAACGCAGCGACCGCCGGTCCTTCGATCTGCACCTGCGTGTCGCGCCAGCCTTCGCGTCCGGCCTTGCGCGCCGACTTGCGCAGCGTCGACTCGCCCGAATACTCGTTGCTGACGTTGATGCCGCCGGTGAACGCCACGCGTCCGTCGACGATGAGCAGCTTGTGATGGTTGCGATGGTTCCATCGCCACAGCCGCGGGTCCTTCAGCGGATTGACGTCGTTGTACTCGAGCAGCTCCGCGCCAGCGTCGCGCAAGCCGTCGAAGAAGGCGTCGCTCGTGGTGATCGAGCCGAAGCTGTCGTAGATGAGCCGCACCTTCACGCCGGCGCGGGCCTTGGCTTCGAGGACCTTCGCGTACTGCTGGCCGAGATCGTCGTCGCGCAGGATGTAGACGTCGAGATGGATCGAATGGCGCGCCGACTCGATCGCCGCCAGCTGCGCGCGATGCGTCGCGACGCCGTCTTCGAGCAGCGTGACGCGGTTGCCAGGGATGTGACGCTGCCCGGTGAGCGCGCATTCGGTCGTCGCCACACTGCGTGCATAGTCGAAGGCCTTGCTGCTCGCGCCGACGGCTTCGCGCAGCGTCGCGTCGGGGATGACGGACGTGCACCGCTCGGCGCGCGACTGCGCTTCTTCCGGCGACAGCTCCGGCAGCGTCGCGCACGAGGCGAGGAGGAGCGCGGCGGCGGGTAGGGCGCGCCATGCGCGCCGGAACCCGATCACAACTTCAGGCCCGGCGACAGCGTCGCCGGCAGCTCCGATTTCGGCGCCTCGACCGAGGCCACCGGATATGCGCAGTAATCGGCGGCGTAGTACGCGCTTGCGCGATGGTTGCCGCTGGCGCCAACGCCGCCGAACGGCGCCGCGCTCGACGCACCGGTGGTCTGGCGATTCCAGTTGACGATGCCGGCGCGGATTTTCCCGTAGAAGCGATCCCAGTCTTCCGGGCGCTCCGACAGCAACGCCGCCGACAGTCCGTAGCGCGTGCGATTGGCGAGACGGATCGCCTCATCGAGATCGTCGTAGCGGATGAGCTTGAGGAGCGGACCGAAATCCTCCTCGTCGGGAAGCTCGCGGACGTCGGTGACGTCGAGCAAGCCCGGCGACACGAACGCCGGACCTTGCGGCAGCTTCTTCATCTCGAGCAGCGGCTTTGCCCCCATCGCGATGAGCTTCGCCTGCGCGGCGACGAGGGCGTCCGCGGCCTGCGGGGAGATCACTGGTCCCATGTACGGCGGTTCGGCGTCGTCATAGCGCCCGATCTTCAGGGCCTTTACCCCTTCGACCAGCGCTTTCAGGAAACGATCGCCGGCGTCGCCGCGCCTGACGAAGAGCCGTCGGGCGCAGGTGCAGCGCTGGCCCGACGTGACGTACGCCGACTGGATCACGTCGTGAACCGCGGCGCGCACGTCGCTGATCTCGCCGACGATCAACGGATTGTTGCCACCCATCTCGAGCGCGAGGATTTTCCCGGGCGTCGCCGCGAGCTGCTGATTGAGGATCGCGCCGGTGCGGGAGCTGCCGGTGAAATAGAGCCCGTCGAGCTCGGGATGCTTGACGATCGCCTCGCCGGTCGCGCGCTCGCCTTGCAGCAGATTCATCACCCCCGCGGGCAGCTGCGCCTTCTCCCAGAGCTTCACCGTCTCTTCGGCCACGAGCGGCGTCTGCTCGCTCGGCTTGAACAGCACCGTGTTGCCCGCGAGCAGCGCGGGCACGATGTGTCCGTTCGGGAGATGGCCCGGGAAGTTGTAGGGGCCGAATACCGCGACGACGCCGTGCGGCTTGTGCCGCACCGCATTCTTCGTCGATCCGGCTTGCGACTCGTGCGTGCCCGTGCGCTCCTTGTATGCGCGCACGGAGATGTCGACCTTGCCGATCATCGCCGCGACTTCGGTCTGCGTTTCCCACAGCGGCTTGCCGGTGTCCTTGCTGATCGCGAGCGCGAGCTGCGGCTTGTTCTCTTCGAGGAGTTTCGCGAACCGGCGCAGGAACGCCTCGCGTTCGGCGAACGGCATCGAGCCCCAGGATCCAAACGCGGCGCGCGCGGCGCGCGCGGCGGCATCGACGTCTTCCGCCGAGGCCGCGCGACCTTTCCAGATCACGGCGCCGGTCGCGGGATCGGAGCTCTGGAACTCGGGGCCGTGACCGTCGATCCAGCGGCCGTTGACGAAGAGGGAAGGCATTCCGGGATTTTATTCGCCTCGTACAATGCGTGCAGATCACTGGGGGACTTCCATGCGGACCTTGGCTCTCGCGCTGCTGGCGCTTTCTTCGACGGCATTCGCCGGCGACAAGCCTGACTGGCCCAGCGATACGCCGGCCGAGTTCAAGCCGATCACCACGTCCTGGGACTACGACAAGCGCGAGGAGATGATTCCGATGCGCGATGGCGTGAAGCTCAAGACCTTCATCCTGATCCCGAAAGGCGCTCACGACGCGCCGATGCTGCTGGAGCGCACGCCGTACGACGCGTCCGACCGCTCCCAGCGATTCAACAGCCCGCACCTCGCCGCCGCCGTGCCGCAGATGTGCGACACCGCCGTTGCCGCCGGCTACATCTATGTCGCGCAGGACGTGCGCGGGAAGCACGGCTCGGAAGGCGACTACGTGATGCAGCGGCCGCTCGCCGGTCCGCTCAATCCCACCGGCGTCGATCACGCGACCGACGCTTACGACACCATCGAATGGCTCGTGCACAACGTGCGCGAGAGCAACGGCCGCGTCGGCACGATCGGCGGGAGCTACGCGGGCTACACGACGCTGATGTCGACCGTGCATCCGCATCCGGCGCTGAAGGTCGCGGTGCCGTTCGCGCCGATGGTCGACGGCTGGATGGGCGACGACTGGTTCCATCAGGGTGCGTTCCGCCAGATCAATCTCGACTACATCTACGACCAGGAAGCCACGCGCAAGTCCGGCGAGAAGTGGTGGGGCGGCGTCTACGATCAGTACGACGAATGGCTGCGCCTGGGCTCGGCGAGCGACATCGCGGATTCACGCGGGCTCGGGCAGCTCGGCTTCTGGCGCTCGCTGCTCGCGCATCCTTCCTACGATGCGTTCTGGCAGGCGCAGGCGCTGGACCATGCGCTCGCGCCGACCGTTCCGATGCTGATCGTCGACGGGCTCTTCGATCAGGAAGACATCTACGGCGGGCCGGCGCTGTATCAGGGACTGAAGGCGAAGGATCCCGCCGGCCGCATGATCCATCTCGTGATGGGGCCGTGGAATCACGGCGGCGCTCGCAAGTCGATGCGCTCGCTCGGCGCGATCAAGTTCGAAGGCGACACGGCCGTGTGGTTCCGGCAGAACGTGATGCAGCCGTTCCTCGACCACTACCTGAAGGACGCACCGGCGCCCGATGTTCCGCGCGTGCTCGCATACGAGACCGGCGCGGATCGCTGGCAGCGTTACGACGACTGGCCGCGCTCGTGCGAGCAGGGCTGCGCGGCGCAATCGCGCGCGCTGTATCTGCTGCCGGGCGGCAAGCTCGGCTTCGACCGGCCTTCCTCCGGCGACGCGTTCGACGAATACGTCTCCGATCCGGCGAAGCCGGTGCCGTATCGCGCCCGTCCGACGCGTCCGACCTACGTCGACGATTCGACCTGGGGCGAGTGGCTCGCCGACGACCAGCGGCATGCCGCGTCGCGCACCGACGTGCTCGTCTACGAGACCGAGCCGCTGAAGGCGCCGATCCGCATCGCCGGCCAGCCGATCGCGAAGCTCGTCGCGTCGACCAGCGGCACCGATTCCGACTGGGTCGTGAAGCTGATCGACGTGTGGCCCGACGAAGTGCCGGACGACGTGAAGCTCGGCGGCTACCAGCAGATGATCGCGGCGGATGTGCAGCGCGGGCGTTATCGCGAAAGTTTTTCGGCGCCGAAGCCGATCGCGTCCAGCAAGGCGCTCGACTACTCGATCAAGCTGCCGCAGGCGAGCCACACGTTCCTGCCCGGTCATCGGATCATGGTGCAGATCCAGTCGAGCTGGTTCCCGCTCTACGATCGCAATCCGCAGAAATTCGTGCCGAACATCATGGCCGCGAAGGCCGCCGATTATCAGAAGGCGACGCAGCGCGTGTACCACGCGTCGGGCAAGGCGAGCGCGATCGAGCTGCCGGTGATTCCGTAGGGCGCGCCGTGCGCGCCGGCCTATAGCGACGCTTTGCGCAGCCGCAGCGCGTTGCCGATCACCGAAACCGAGCTCACGCTCATCGCCGCGCTCGCGATCACCGGCGACAGCAGCACGCCGAAGACCGGATAGAGCAGGCCCGCCGCGATGGGCACGCCGAGCGCGTTGTAGACGAACGCGAAGAACAGGTTCTGGCGGATGTTGCTCATGGTCTTGCGCGAGAGCGCGACGGCCTTGGCGATGCCGCGCAGGTCGCCCTTGACCAGCGTGATGGCGGCGGATTCCATCGCGACGTCGGTGCCGGTGCCCATCGCGATGCCGACTTGCGCCTGGGCCAGCGCCGGCGCGTCGTTGACACCGTCGCCCGCCATCGCGACGACGCGGCCGTCGGCCTGCAGATCCTTCACGATGCGCGCCTTGTCCTGCGGCAGCACGTCCGCGACGACGCCGTC
>DASRHK010000080.1:0-26468 GCA_035650495.1 Nevskiaceae bacterium
TCGCGGATGGGCGTGAAGGCGCCGGTATAGGTGGCGGGGTTCGAGCGCGGGGTGCGGCCGATCGGGCTCTGGTCGATGTCGATCACCTTGTCGAGCTGCTCGAGGCCTTCGATCGCCTCGTGCGCCGACGGATGCGTCGACGCGCCGTTGAGCTGGCGCGCGGCCGCGCAATAGAGCGTGTCGTTGATCAGCGTGGACTTGCCCGAGCCCGAGACGCCGGTGATGCAGGTGAACAGGCCGACCGGAATCTCCGCCGTCACGTTCTTCAGGTTGTTGCCGATCGCGCCGCGGATCACGACCTGCTTCTTCGGCTGCCGCGGCGTGCGCAGCTCGGGCACTTCGATCGACAGAGCGCCCGACAGATATTTTCCGGTCGTCGAAGCACGCGAGCGCTCGATGTCGCGCGGCGTGCCTTCGGCGACGATCTGGCCGCCGTGCACGCCGGCGCCGGGACCGATGTCGATCACATGGTCCGCCGCGCGGATCGCCTCCTCGTCGTGCTCGACGACGATCACCGTGTTGCCGAGATCGCGCAGCCGCGTGAGCGTCTCGAGCAGGCGGCGATTGTCGCGCTGATGCAAGCCGATCGAGGGCTCGTCGAGCACATACATCACGCCGACGAGACCCGCGCCGATCTGCGATGCGAGGCGGATGCGCTGCGCCTCGCCGCCGGACAGCGTCTCCGCCGAGCGCGCGAGCGTCAGGTAATCGAGCCCGACGTTGTTCAGGAAGCCCAGCCGCGCGGAGATCTCCTTCAGGATCTTTCCGGCGATCGCGCCCTTGTGGCCGGGCAGATTCAGCGTGGTGAAGAAGCGCTCGGCCTCGCGCACGGAGAGATTGCACAGCTCCGGCAGCCGCCGCTCGGCCACGAACACGTTGCGCGCGGCGCGATTGAGGCGCTCGCCGTTGCAGTCGGGGCAGGGCGCTTGCGACAGATATTTCGCGAGCTCTTCGCGCACCGCGTCCGACTCGGTCTCGCGATAGCGCCGCTCGAGGTTCGGCAGGATGCCTTCGAAGCGATGCGAGCGGATCTGCAGGCGGCCCCGCTCGTCGGGATACTCGAAGCGGATGCGATCATCGCCACTGCCGTAGAGGATCACGTTCTGCTGCTTTTTCGGCAGCTCGCGGAACGGCGTGTCGACGTCGAAATCGTAGTGATCGGCGAGCGAGTTCACGAAGTGCCAGTAGTAGGGATTGCGCCGATCCCAGCCGCGGATCGCGCCCGCCGCGAGCGACAGCTCCGGATGCCCGACCACGCGCTCCGCATCGAAGATCTGCAGCGAGCCCAGGCCATCGCACTTCGGGCAGGCGCCGTGCGGCGCGTTGAACGAGAACAGGCGCGGCTCGAGCTCTTCGACGCTATAGCCGCAATGCGGACAGGCCATGCGGGCGGAGAAGGTCTGCGTTTCGCCCTGACCTTCTGTGTTCGGGACGACGAGCGCGAGGCCGTCGGAGAGACGCAGCGCCGTCTCGAACGACTCGGTGATGCGCTGCTTGAGATCGCCGCGGACCTTGAAGCGATCGACGACCACTTCGACGTCGTGCTTGAGCTTGCGGTTGAGCTCGGGGACTTCGTCGAGCTCGTAGACCTTGCCGTTGACGCGCACGCGCAGGAAGCCCTGGGCGCGCAGCTGGTCGAACACGTCGACGTGCTCGCCCTTGCGGCCGCGCACGATCGGCGCGAGCAGCAGCCACGCGGAGTTCTCCGGCAGCGCCAGCACCTGATCGACCATCTGCGCGACGCTCTGCGCCTCGAGCGCGACGCCATGATCCGGGCAGCGCGCGGTGCCGACGCGTGCGAACAGGAGGCGCAGGTAATCGTAGATCTCGGTGACGGTGCCGACGGTGGACCGCGGGTTGTGCGAGGTCGACTTCTGCTCGATCGAGATCGCCGGCGACAGGCCCTCGATGGTGTCGACGTCGGGCTTCTGCATCATCGACAGGAACTGCCGCGCGTAGGCGGACAGTGACTCCACGTAGCGACGCTGGCCTTCCGCGTAGAGGGTGTCGAAGGCGAGCGACGACTTACCCGATCCCGATGGGCCGGTGATGACGATGAGCTTGTCCCGCGGCAGCTCCAGCGAGACGTTCTTGAGGTTGTGCGTGCGAGCGCCGCGAATCCGGATGGCGTCCATCGAAAGGCAAACGAGTGAGGCGAACCGGCTACTATATGCGGCCGCTGCGGCTCACTTCTAGTCCCCAAGAACGCATGAATTCCCGAGAGTGGCGCGCCACCCTTGCGCTCGGCGCCGTGTACGCGCTGCGCATGCTCGGCGTGTTCATGATCCTGCCGGTGTTCGGGCTCTATGCCACCGGCCTTCCGGAGCATCCGAGCGAGCAGCTGATCGGCTTTGCGCTCACCGCGTCCGGCCTCACGCAGGCGCTGTTCCAGATCCCGCTCGGGCGCCTGTCGGACCGCATCGGCCGCAAGCCGGTGATCGCGATGGGAATGCTGATCTTCGCGCTCGGCAGCCTGATCGCGGGGCTGTCGACGAGTATCGAATGGATCGCCGTCGGGCGCGCGGTGCAGGGCGCCGGTGCGATCTCGTCGGCCGTCACGGCGTTGCTGGCCGACGTCACCCGCGAGGAAGTCCGCACGCTGTCGATGGCCGTCATGGGCGCCGGCATGGGCTTCGCATTCGTGCTCGCGCTGATCCTCGGTCCGATCGCTGAAGGCTTCGTCGGCGTGCCGGGCATCTTCCTGCTGACCGCGGTCCTCTCCGTGCTGGCCATCCCGGTCGTGTGGTGGGCCGCGCCGACGACCGAGCGTGTCGCCGCGACGACGGCGGGAGGCTTCGGCGGCGTATTCACCGATCGCGAGCTGCTGCGACTGAACGTCGGCATCCTCGTGCTGCACGCGCTCGTGCCGTGCCTGTTCCTTGCTGCGCCCGTGCTGATCGAGCGCGAGTTCGGCTGGCCGGCGCCTCAGCATTGGAAGATCTACCTGCCGGTGCTGCTCGGCACGTTGATCGCCGCGCTGCCGTTGATGCGTCAGGCCGATCGCGGCTGGGCGAAGCCCTTGCTCGTCGGCGGCGTGGTCACCTTGATGGCGGGCCTGCTCGTCGCGTCCAGATGGACAGGTACGACGGGGCTCGTCGCCGGATTAGCCTTGTTCTTCGTCGCGTTCAACCTGCTCGAAGGGCTGCTGCCGTCGCTGGTGTCGCGGCGAGCGCCGATCGAGCACAAGGGCGCCGCGATGGGCGTGTATGCGACCGCGCAGTTCCTCGGCCAGCCGATCGGCGGCGGTCTCGGCGGCTGGACGATGGAGCATCACGGTCCGGCGGCGACGCTCGCGGCGGCCGCGGGACTCGCGGTCGTGTGGCTGGGTTTTGCGATAAAGTTCAGGCCCGCGCCGACGGCGCGGACGTAACAGGATCATCCGGGGAAACATCATGGCGCGCGGAGTCAACAAGGTCATCCTCATCGGCAATCTCGGCAAGGACCCGGAGACGCGGTATCTGCCGTCGGGCGGCGCCGTCGCTAACGTCACCCTCGCGACTTCCGAAAGCTGGAAGGACAAGCAGACGGGCGAGGCGAAAGAGCGCACCGAGTGGCACAACGTCGTCTTCTATCAGAAGCTCGCCGAGATCGTCGGCCAGTACCTGAAGAAGGGCTCGCAGGTCTACGTCGAAGGCTCGATCCGCACGCGCAAGTGGCAGGACAAGGAAGGCCACGACCGCTACACCACCGAGATCATCGCCAACGAGATGCAGATGCTCGGCGGCAAGCCGGGCGGCGGCGGTAGCGCCTCGTTCGATCGCGGCGATCGCGACATCGGCAGCGGCGCCTCGTCCGCGCCGCGTGGCGGCAAGACGCCGACGGTCGCCGAGCCGAGCGACAAGAATTTCGAGGACGACGACATCCCGTTCTAGAACCGGCGCGGCCGGCGCAGGCTCAAAGGTGAGAGATGAGCCTGCCGATTCACCCGCCTCTGATGCCGATGCTCGCCGCGCGCGTCGAAGCGCTGCCGCCCGGCGACGACTGGATCTTCGAGCCGAAGTGGGACGGGTTCCGCGCGCTGGTCTTCCGCGACGGCGACGAGGTCTTCCTGCAGAGCCGCGACGGCAAGCCACTCGCGCGCTATTTCCCCGATCTTCTCGCGCCGCTTGCCGCGCAGCTGCCGAAGCGCTGCGTGCTCGACGGCGAGATCGTCATCGCGACCGGCGACGCGCTCGACTTCGACGCGCTGCAGCTGCGCTTGCACCCGGCCGCTTCGCGCGTGCAGAAGCTCGCGGCGGAGATGCCGGCGTCGATGGTGTTCTTCGACGTGCTCGCGCTCGGCGACGACGACCTGAGGGATGAGCCATTCGCACGGCGGCGCGCGCGCCTCGAGAAGCTGAAGCTCCGGCCGCCGCTCCACGTCACGCCTGCGACGCGCGACCGCCGCGTCGCCGAAGACTGGTTCGAGCGCTTCGAGGGCGCGGGCTTCGACGGCGTCGTCGCGAAGGACGCGGCACTGGTCTATCAGCCGAACAAGCGCGTGATGATCAAGGTCAAGCACACCCGCGATTGCGACTGCGTCGTGGTCGGCTTCCGCTGGCACAAGGCCGTGAAGGGAAGCGTCGGCTCGCTCCTGCTCGGCCTCTATGACGATGCCGGTGAGCTGCATCACGTCGGCGTCGTCGCGAGCTTTTCCGCGCAGAAGCGCAAGGAGCTCGTGAAGACGCTCGCGCCCTATCGCGATCCTTCGCACGCGCGCATGCCCGGCGAGACGAGCCGATGGAGCACCGGCAAGGACGTCTCCTGGGAACCGCTGAATCCCGAGCTCGTCGTCGAAGTCGCGTACGACCACATGCAGGGCGACCGCTTCCGCCATACCGCGCAGTTCCGGCGCTGGCGACCGGACAAGTCGCCGCGCGATTGCACGTTCGCTCAGCTGGAGGTGGTGCCGCCGCAGGAGCTCAAGGCGATCTTCGCGCGCGACGCCGCGAAGAGGAAGCGGTCTTCGCCCGCGACGGCGTGACGCGCTTTGCCTCGCCGGCAGCTTTCCGGAAGTGCGGCGGCCACGGCGCATCGGCGAGTCCACCGGCTTCGTCGCGCGCGGCGAGCTCGAGCAGCGCTTCGATCGATCCGGATCTCGCGTCGATGCCGGCATGCAGGTCGCCGCGCTTTGCGAAGCGCTTCGGCATCGTCGCCGTCGTGAAGTCGGCGGGATCGCAGTCCGGGACTTCGTCCCAGGTCAGCGGCGCCGACACGCGCGCATCGGGAAGCGGCCGGATCGAGTAGGCGGCGCAAGTGGTGCGATCGCGCGCGTTCTGGTTGTAGTCGAGGAAGACGCCATGGCGCTCTTCCTTCCACCACTTCGACGTCGCGAGCTTCGGCACCCGCCGCTCGATCGCGCGCGACAGCGCGAGCGCAGCGCGACGCACGTCCGCGAACGGCCAGCGCGGCTCGATGCGCACGAGGATGTGCATGCCGCGCGATCCGCTCGTCTTCGGCCAGCCGATCAAGCCGAGCTCGTCGAGGAACGCGCGCACTTCGAGCGCGACGCGACGCACGTCGGCCCATTTCACGCCCGGCGTCGGATCGAGGTCGACGCGCAGCTCGTCGGGATGGTCGATGTCGCCCGAGCGCACCGGATGCGGATGCAGCTCGATGCAGCCGAGATTGACGACCCATGCCAGGCCCGCCGCGTCGTCGACGACGACTTCGTCCGCCGTGCGTCCCGACGGGAACGTCCAATGGGCGGTGCGGACGAAGGAGGGCAGCGGGTCCGGCGCACGCTTCTGATAGAAGGGCGGCGCCTCCGCACCATCGACGAAGCGCTTCAGGATCAGCGGACGATCGCGGATGCCGTTCAGCGCACCGTCGGCGACGGCGAGGTAATAGCGCACGACGTCGAGCTTGCTGAGCTTCGCCTTGCGCGCGAAGTAGGGCTTGTCCGGGTTGGTCACCCGGACTTCGTGGCGCGCGATGGTCAGCATTTCGGCATCGGGCATAATGCGTTTAGACCGTCACGGCCACCGAAGTGATCGACGCCATCCGCCGACAGCTCCCGCGCACCAGCCTCTGGCTGGCGATGCTGCTGTTCGTCGGTCAGCTGCTCGCCGTCGCGCACGCGACGCAGCACGAGCTCGCTGCGAAGGGCGATCAGCCCGCCTGCGAGATCTGCATCGTCGCGCACAGCGCCGGTGGCACGCCCGCGACGGTGCGCGCGCCCGAGCTGCCGCGGCTCGAATCGCAGCCGCTCATCACGTATCAGCCGGCGCCGCTCGCGCGCTTGGCCCTCTCACGACCGCGATCGCGGGCGCCACCCTCGCAAGACCTGAAGACCGCTTGATCGGATCGCGCCCGAGCCGGCGCGCCGTTTCCTTCTTCAGCGTCACGAGGGCTTCATGCCGAATCATCCCATTGCTTCACGTGCGCTCGCGGTTGCGAGCCTCGCCATTCCGATCGCAGCCTTCGCCGATGGCGGAGCCGCAACCGCGTTCAATCCGAAGATCAGCCTCATCCTCAACGGCACGTTCGCGCACTATTCGAGCGACGCGCCCGCCGACATGCCCGGCTTCCTGCTCGGCGGCGAGAGCGATTTCCGCCCGTCGGGCCTGTCGCTCGGCGAGACCGAGCTCGCCGTCGAATCGAACGTCGACGATCTGTTCCACGCGTGGGCGGCGATCTCGATCGACGAGGATGATCACGTCCGCGTCGAAGAGGCTTACGTCAACACGCTGCAGCTGCCGGAAGGGTTCACGCTGAAGCTCGGGCGCTTCTTCTCCGACCTCGGCTATCAGAACCATCAGCACGCGCACGCGTGGGAATTCGTCGACGCGCCGCTCGTCTATCGCGCGTTCCTCGGCGGGCAGCTCGGCGATGACGGCGCCCAGGTGCGCTGGGTCGCGCCGCTTCCCGTGTTCCTCGATGCCGGCATCGAATTGTTCCGCGGCGCGGCGTTTCCCGGCGGCGGCGATCGACGCGGCGGGATCCCCGCCAAATCCGTGTTCGTGCATCTCGGCGACGATCTCGGCCCGAGCTGGTCGTATCGCATCGGCGCGTCGTATTTCGCGACCAACGGCGAGAACCGTCGCACCGGTGATCCGATCGAGACCTCGTTCACCGGCCGCACGCGCATGGCCGGCGCGGATGTCGTCTTCAAGTGGGCGCCGAACGGCAATCCGACGCAGCGCAACGCGGTGCTGCAGGGCGAGTTCTATCGCCGCACCGAGCACGGCGGCGTGATCTTCGATCCGGATGGCTTCGCCGACGCGAGCGCGTACGACGGCAGGCAGTGGGGCTTCTACGTGCAGGGCGTTTATCAGTTCGTGCCGCAATGGCGCGCCGGCGTGCGCTACGACCGCGTGCATGCGCACAACACACTCGACAATCCGGAAGGCGACTCGCTCGCGCTGCTCGCCGACGACATGGGCCGCGATCCGCAGCGCTGGAGCGCGATGGTCGACTGGTCGCACAGCGAGTTCTCGCGCGTGCGTCTGCAGTACAACCGCGACGAGTCGCGGCCGAACCGCGTGGCCGACAACCAGGTCTTCCTGCAATACATCTTCGCGATCGGGTCGCACCCGGCGCATTCGTTCTAAAGGTGACTGCCATGCGCAAACTCATCTTCATCGCCGCGCTGTGCGCACTGCCGAACATCGCGAGCGCCATCGACGTCTTCGCCTGCGAGCCCGAGTGGGCCGCGCTGGTGAAGGAGATCGCCGGCAAGAACGCCGACGTCTACACCGCGACCACCGCGATGCAGGATCCGCATCAGGTGCAGGCGCGACCTTCGCTGCTCGCGCACTATCGGTCCGCCGACATCGCCGTCTGCACCGGCGCCGAGCTCGAGATCGGCTGGTTTCCGGTGCTGATGAGCAATGGCGCGAATCCGCGCATCCAGACGGGCAAGCCCGGACTGTTCGAAGCGTTCCAGTCGGTGACGATGCTCGAAGTGCCGGCGCATTTCGATCGCGCCGAGGGCGACATCCATCCTTACGGCAATCCGCACATCCAGACCGACCCGCGCAACATCGGCAAGGTCATTGCCCCGCTCGCGCAACGTCTCGCCGAGCTCGATCCCAGGCACGCCGACGAATACAAATCGCGCGCAGCGGATTTCGAGAAGCGCTGGTCGGATGCGATCGCGAAGTGGTCGGAGCAGGGCAAGCCGCTCAACGGCGTCGCGGTGATCAGCCATCACAAGTCGTGGATCTATCTCTACGACTGGCTCGGGATCAAGGAAGTCGCGACGCTCGAGCCGAAGCCGGGCCTGCCGCCGAGCGCCGCGCATCTCGAAGAACTGCTCGACGTGGTGAAGCGCCAGCCAGTGAAGATGATCGTGCGCTCCGCGTACGAGGATTCGAAGGCCTCCGAATTCCTCGCGGGCCGCTCGGGTCTGCCGGCGGTCGAGCTGCCGTTCACCGTCGGCGCCGACGGCGCGGATGATCTCTTCAAGCTGTATCAGGTCACGATCGACCGGCTGCTCGACGCGCTGAAGAAAGGAAAACCGTGATGGACCTTTCCTTCGACTGGTCCCTGCTCGGCCCGCCGCTCGCGGCGGGCCTCGTCGTGTGCGCGACGCACGTGCTGTTCGGTCGCGAAGTCCTGAAGCGCGGGATCATCTTCATCGATCTCACCATCGCGCAGGTCGCGGCGCTCGGCGCGATCGCGGTCGACGCGGCCGGGATCGAGGCGCACGGCTGGATCATGCAGATCGCCGCCGGCGCCGCAGCGCTCGTCGCCGCGGGCTTGCTGTCGTGGACCGAGCGCAAGTTCGGCGCGGTGCAGGAAGCGCTGATCGGATCGCTCTACGTCGTCGCAGCGTGCGCAGCGATCCTGATGCTCGCGCACAACCCGCACGGCGGCGAGCATCTGGAAGAGCTGCTCGCCGGACAGATCCTGTGGGTCAGCTACGCGCGCGTGTGGCCGGTCGCGGCGCTCTACGCGGTGCTGCTCGCGGCGTGGTGGGGCGGGGCGCGCAACAAGCCGGTCCTGTTCTATCCGCTGTTCGCGCTCGCGGTGACGGCGTCCGTTCAGCTCGTCGGCGTCTATCTCGTCTTCGCCACGCTGATCCTTCCCGCACTCGCGGTGCGCGATCTTCCGCAATGGCGCGGTCTCCTCACTGCTTACGCGATCGGTGCGGCGTCCTATGCGATCGGATTGTGGGCGTCGGTGCCGCTCGACTTGCCGTCGGGCCCGCTGGTCGTGTGCACGCTCGCGATCGTGATGCTGATCGCCGTCGCCGTGCGCGGCGGCGTGGCGTGGAAGCAAGCCGACTGATCCCATGCGCGTCCGCTGGCCGTTCGTGATCGCCCTCGCGGTCCTGCTGGCTCCCGCCATCTGGGCCACGTGCATCGAGCCCGCGTCGCTGCGGGTCGCCGGATACGATCTGCCGCTGCGAACCTGGCCGCGCGATCAGCCCGAGCTCAAGGTCGCGCTGATCGCCGACCTGCACGTCGGCTCGCCGTTCAACGGGCTCGATCACCTGAAGCGCGTCGTCGAGCAGACCAACGCCGCGCAGCCTGATCTCATCCTGCTCGCCGGCGACTTCGTCATCACCGATGTGCCCGGCGGCACGTTCGTACCTCCGCAGCAGATCGCCGAAGCGTTGCGCGATCTGCACGCGCCGCTCGGCGTTCATGCCGTGCTCGGCAATCACGATTGGTGGCTCGACCACGACGCGGTCGCGAGCGCGCTGTCGAGCGCCGGCATCGACATGATCGATCAGCGCGCGGTGAACATCACTTCGGGCGCCCATCACTTCTGGCTCGTCGGCGTCGGCGATCTCTGGGCAGGCCATCCCGACGTGAGCACGGCGATGGCGGACGTGAACGACGCCGATCCGGTCCTCGCGCTCACCCACAATCCCGACGTGTTCCCGCAAGTGCCGGCGCGCGTGAGCCTCACCATGGCGGGTCACAGTCACGGCGGCCAGGTGTATTTCCCGCTCTACGGCCATCCGCACATCCGCTCGATCCGCAACCAGCGCTACGTCGTCGGCCACGTGGTCGAGGACGATCGACATTTGTTCGTGACGCCCGGCATCGGCACCAGCATCCTGCCGGTGCGATTCCTGGTGCCGCCGGAGATCTCTCTGCTGCGGATCCGCAGCGCCGATTAGCCGAACGTTTTCTGCACCGCGGCGAGCCCTTGCTCGATCATCGCGGCGATGCGCGGCGCCAGCTCGCTCGGCAGCAGATCGGCGATCCAGACCGCGCGGGCGCGGCCGTCGGCTTCCGCGAAGATCTGCATCGACGCATTGTGATGCGTCATCTGCGTGCCGACGACCGACCACGCGAGTCGTCGCGCGGAATCGTCGACGTCGACGATCAGCTCCTTGGCGACCATGCCGTTGGCGAAGGTGACGATGCGCGCACCGGGCTCGAGCTTCACGTCGGTGACGAACGCGGGCGCGAGCCGCGTGTGGATGGCGCCGACGTCGCGCACGGCGTCCCAAACCCGTTCCGGCGTCGCGCCGATGACCGCTTCACGATGGATCGATGCCATGACCGCTCTCCTGGGGTGATGGCGCCATCGTGCCCGCGCCGCGCCGGCGCGACTTGGAGAATCTTGCGATCGCGCTTCAGACGATCTTGCAGGGAATCCCGGCGTCCTCGTCGAACGAGCACACCGCGCAGATGCGGTGATAGCCGTCGACGATGATCACCCGCGAATTGCGCGGGTCACGCACCAGCATCGGCGGCGACAGCTTCTCGCCCGCGACGATCTTGTTGTGGTCTTCCTTGACGTGCGAGTTGGTGACGTCGAGGAGCGGCTCGCGCGAGGCACGCAGGACGTCGATCGCCTTGTGCTCGCTCACGGCTGCGCGCCGCAGCCGATCGATCGTGCGCTTGGCGTGCTTGGGCCGCTGGATCAGGCTCAGGAAGCGGTATGCGGAGGGGTACTCCTCCTTCTTGGGTTCGGCGCGCCAGGCGATCGCGGTCTTCTTCACGGCAGATCCTTGGACCCCGGCGCCGCGCTTTCGATCTGCTCCGGCGTGGGCATGACGATGGCGGGCAGACCGTTCGACTTCAGGTCCGCATCGAGCTTCGCCACGTCGCCGCTGCGCAGCGCGCTCCACGTCGCCAGCGATTTGCGCAGCTCGGCGGCGTAGTGATCCATCACCGAGCGCTGGCCGGCGTTCGGCGCGGCATCGGAGGCTTCCACCTCGGTCTCGATCCCGGCGATGGTGGCGCCGATCGTCGCGAAATCCGACTCGCGGCCATCCTTCTTCTTGCCGATCGTTTCGGTCTTCGCCATCAGATCGTCGATTGAGGCTTCCAGCGATCCCTTGCCCTTGGCCTGCGCCTTCAGCGCTTCGAGCTGCTTGCGCAGCGCTTCGACTTCGCCGCCGGCGACGAACGCCTGCTCGAGGTGCTTCGCCGCTTCGCGCGAGAAATCGAGCGACGCGCGCAGCGCTTCGGGTTTCACCTTCACGCGCGGATCGAGCTTCACGTCGAGCTTCGCGCGTAGCTCCTTGCCGCCAGCTTCGAGCACGATCGTGTACTGACCTGGCACGACGAACGCGCCGGCCGGGGTGATCGGGGTTCCGTCGCCATAGACCGCCGCGATGCTGTACTCGTACGACTGCGTGCGTGGCCGCGGATAACGCAGATCCCACACGAAGCGATGCATGCCGGGCGTTGCCGGCAGCGCTGCAAATTTGCCGAGCCAGTCGGAGGTGAAGTACTGCTCCGCCTTGAGTTTCGGCGGCGTGTCGGTGCTGGAGAATTCCCGCACGAGCTTGCCGCCGGCGTCGAGAATCCTGAGCTTCACGACCTCGCCGGCATCGGTGCCGAGCCAGTAGTCGATGACCGCGCCGATCGGCGGGTTCTCGCCGAGCGCGGTTTCCGGCGGCGGCGGCGTGTCGTGGTTGTTGCTCATGCGCAGGCGATACGCCGGCGCCGGCGTGAACAGATGCGCGCTGCCTTGCGTGATCGCATCGCTCATCTGGCGCAGCGGCCCGACGTCGTCGAGCACCCAGATCGCGCGGCCCTGCGTCGCGGCGATCAGGTCATCGTCCTTCACCGAAAGATCGCGCACCCACGCGTGCGGCAGGTTCTGCTGCAGCGAGCGCCAATGCTCACCATCGTCGAGCGAGACGAACACGCTGGTGTCGGTGCCGGCGTAGAGCAACCCGCGCTTCACCGGATCGGCGCGCAGCACGGCGAGGAAATGATCGCGCGGCAGATCGGATTCGATGCGCTGCCAGGTCTTGCCGTAATCCTTGGTCCGCCAGGCGTAAGGACGGAAATCATCCTGCCGATGATTGTCGGCGACGACGTACGCGGTGCCCGCGTCGAGCGCGGACACGTCGATCGAATCGATGCGCGACCACGACGGCAGATCCTTGGGCGTGACGTCGCTCCAGTGCTTGCCGCCGTCGCGCGTGAGCTGTACAAGGCCGTTGTCGGTGCCGATCCAGATCTCGTCGTTGGCATGCGGCGACGGCTGGATCGTGTAGATCACGCCGTAGCCGCACGCCATCGCGTCCGCAATCGCGACATGCTCGTCGCAGTTCTTCGCGCCTTCCTGCTTGCCGGTGAGATCGGGGCTGATCACGTCCCAGCTGTCGCCGCGATTGCGGGTGCGGAACAGCACCTGCGTGCCGGTGTAGATCGAGTAGGGCGCTTTCGCGGAGGCCGCGAGCGGTGTGATCCAGGTGTAGCGGTACTTGATCGTCGTGGGGCGCTTGCCGTAGGCCTTCACGGGCCAGGGCGTGACGTCGGTCGACTGTCCCGTGCGCGCGTCCCATCGCCGGATGTCGCCGCCGAGCCCGCTGCCGTAGACGATGTCCGGATCCTGCGGATCGGGAATGTCGTAGTCGCGCTCGTCGGCCCCGACCGGATGCCAATCGCGGAACGAGATCGCGCCGTAGTCGCTGCGGCTGGCGATCGCGACGGTGCCGCTGTCCTGCTGCGCGGAATAGATCCAGTACGGGAAACGATTGTCGGTCGCGAGGTGATAGAACTGTCCGGTCGGCTGGTTGTACCAATCGCCCCAGGTCTTGCCGCCGTCGACCGTCACGATCGCGCCCTGATCGCTGCCGGTGATCATCCGCTCGGGGTGCTTCGGGTTGATCCAGAGATCGTGATAGTCGTCGCCGCCCGGCGCGCCGCGGAATTCGCTGAAGGTGCGGCCGCCGTCGCTGGATTTCAGGATCGATCGGCCCGCGGCATAGACGACGTCGGGATTGTCGTTGGCCACGACGAGGCGATTGAAGTACCAGCCACCGAAGCGATCGTTGTCCTCGTTCACGCGCTGCCAGTGCTTGCCGTCGTCGTCGGAGCGCCAGATGCCGCCGACCTTGTCTTCGTCGATGCGGGCGTAGATGCGCGCGCCGTGCTTGATGTCGGTCACCGCGAGCGCGATGCGACCGAGCGGACCTTCGGGCCAGCCTTCGGCGTCGGACAGGCGCGTCCAGTCCGCGCCGCCGTCGATCGATTTGTAGATGCCCGTGCCGGCGCCGACCAGCGGCTCGAAGTAGGAGAGCCACGGCCAATTCCGCGCCTGCCACGAGGCCGCGTAGAGGATCGCGGGACGATTCGGATCGGCGACGATGTCGGAGACGCCGGTCTTCTCATCGATCGCGAGCGTCTGCTTCCACGTCTTGCCGCCGTCGGTGGTGCGATAGACGCCGCGATTCTTGTCGTCGCCGAAGAGATGACCGGTCGCGGCGACGGTGACGATGTCGGGATTGCGCGGGTCGATCACGATGCGGCCGATGTGCCGCACTTGCTCGAGCCCGACGTGCTGCCAGGTTGTGCCGCCGTCGCTCGAGCGATAGACGCCGTCGCCGGCCGCGATGTCGTAGCGCGGCTCGGATTGTCCGCTGCCGACGTAGACGATGTTGGGATTGCTCGGCGCGATGGCGATCGCACCGACCGACACGATGCCGGCGGCATCGGAGACGTTCCTCCACGTGCGGCCCGCGTTCGTGGTCTTCCACACGCCGCCGCCGGCGCCGCCGAAGTAGAAGGTGTCGGGTTGCTCGGGGATGCCGATTGCGACGGTCGCCCAGCCGGCGCGGAACGGTCCGACCAGCCGCCAGGACAGATCGGGCAGAGGACCCTCGGCCGCGCTCGCGGCCAGGGGCGCCAGGAGCAGGGCAGCGAGGATCGCTCGTCTCATGCGGTCTTTTTCACCTCGACGTTGTCGTCGACGCCGAGCCGCTTGTGCATGATCGGGCTGGTCGTCGTGTATTGGAGATGCACTTTCTCGCCCGGGTTCAATCGCGCCTTGATCGCGAACGCCGCCAGGGCCGCTTCGTGGAAGCCGGAGAGGATCAGCTTCTTCTTGCCCGGGTAGAAATTGATGTCGCCGACCGCGTAGATGCCCGGGACGTTCGTCTCGAATTTCTCGGTGTCGACGTTGATCTGGTGCTTGTTGAGGTTGAGTCCCCACTCGGCGATCGGCCCGAGCTTCGGGTGCAAGCCGAAGAAGATCAGCAGATGGTCGATCGGCAATTCCTGCGTCTTCTGGTCGATGCCGGTGACCGTGATCTTCTTCAACGCGCCGCCTTCCTCGTGCAGCGCGGTGACGTTGCCGGTCATGAACTGCATCTGCTTCTCGCCGCACAGCTGCTGCATGCGCGCGACCGACGCCGGCTGCGCCTTGAACTTGTCGGAGCGATGGATGAGCGTGACGCTCTTGGCCTTGCCGTGGAGATTGAGCGTCCAGTCGAGCGCGGAATCGCCACCGCCGAGCACGACGATGTGCTTGCCGGCGTGCTGCGACGGATCCTTGACCTTGTAGAAGACCGACTTGTCGATCAGGTTCTCGATTCCGGGCAGCTTCAGCTCGACCGGCTGGAACGCGCCGACGCCGCCGGCGATGATGACGCTGCGTGCGGAGAACTCCGTGCCCGCGCTCGTCTTCACGTAGAACGAGTCGCCTTCTTCCTTGCGCACCTCGGTGACCTGCTGGCCGAGATGGAAGGTCGGATGGAACGGCTTGATCTGCTCCATCAGCCGGTCGATCAGCTCGCCGGCGCCGACGATCGGCAGTGCGGGGATGTCGTAGATCGGCTTGTCGGGATACAGCTCGGTGCACTGGCCGCCGGGTTGCGGCAGCGTGTCGAGCACGTGCGCAGAAATCCCGAGGAGTCCGAGCTCGAACACCTGGAACAGCCCGGACGGACCGGCGCCGACGATGATCGCATCCGCTTTGATGGTCATTGCGAAGAGGAGATGAGTCTTGAGGAGCGCAAAGTATAAGATGGCGCTCCTCCCACGCTCCCATCCAAACGGATCACATGAAAGCGATCGTCTGCAAGCAGCTCGGCATGCCGGAACAGCTCGCGTTCGAGGACGTGACGCTGCCTGCCGTGAAGCCGACCGAGGTCAAGATCCAGATCAAGGGCGCCGGCGTGAACTTCCCGGACACGCTGATCATCCAGGGCAAGTACCAGTTGAAGGCCACGCCGCCGTTCACGCCGGGCGGCGAAGTCGCGGGCGTCGTGCTCGAAGTGGGCGAGAAGGTGAAGCATCTGCGCGCGGGCGACGCCGTCGCGGCGCTCGTGCCGACCGGCGCGTACGCCGAAGAAGTGATCGCGCCCGCAGACGGCGTGATGCCGCTGCCGCGCGGCATGGATTTCAAGGACGCCGCAGCGTTCCCGTTCGTCTACGGAACGACGATCCATGCGCTGAAGCAGCGCGGACAGTTGAAGAGTGGCGAGACGCTGCTCGTGCTCGGTGCATCGGGCGGTGTGGGTCTCGCCGCGGTGCAGCTCGGCAAATTGATGGGCGCGAAAGTGATCGCGGCCGCGAGCTCGCCGGAGAAGCTCGAAGTCTGCAAGCAGCATGGCGCCGACATGCTGATCGATTATTCGAAGACCTCGCTCAAGGAAGAGATCAAGAAGCTGACCAAGGGTCAGGGCGCCGACGTGATCTACGATCCGGTCGGCGGCGCGCTCGGCGAGGAGTGCCTGTCGTGCATCGCGTGGAACGGTCGCTATCTCGTGATCGGCTTCGCATCCGGTCCGATCCCCAATCTCGCCGCCAATCGATTGCTGCTGAAAGGCGCTGCCGCAGTCGGCGTGTTCTGGGGTGCGTTCGTCATGCGCGAGCCGAAGGCGAACTGGGAGAACTTCCAGCAGCTGTTCCAGTGGTACGGCGAAGGGCGGTTGAAGCCGTACATCTCGCAGACGGCCCCGCTCGCCGACGCGCCGAAAATCCTGCGCGAGATGATGGAGCGCAAGGTGACTGGAAAGGTCGTGCTCACGCCATGAAAACGGGATTCCCGCCTTCGCGGGAATGACGAGTTGTTCAAGAAAATCCTGATCGTCTGCACCGGCAATATCTGCCGGAGCCCGATGGCGGAGGCGCTGTTCAAGGCGAAGCTGCCCCCCGATATCGAAGTGAGCTCCGCCGGCATTGCCGCGCTGGTCGGCGCGCCGGCCGATCCGCTCGCCGTCGAAGTGATGCGCGAGCACGGCTCCGACATCAGCGCGCATCGCGGGCGCCAGGTCGTGCTGCCGTTCCTCACCGGCGCCGACCTGATCCTCGGGCTCGACCAGACCCACACCAGCGGACTGCTGCGCCAATACCCCGTCCTGCGCGGACGGGTCCACAAGCTGCTGCAGTGGCGCAGCAATGCCGACGTCGCCGATCCGTTCGGCCAGGACAAGGCGGCATTCCAGCGCGCCTACGAGCACATCGACTGGGGGGTCGACGACTGGGTGCAGCGGATCGGTCCCGGCAAGCGGGCGGTATAATTCGCGCCCCATAAGCCCCCGCTGTTTCGATGTCCGCCCCGAAGCTGTTCCTCGTTACCTACGGCTGTCAGATGAACGAGTACGACTCGGCCAAGATGGCCGACGTGCTCGCGCAGTCGCACGGCTATTCACGCACCGAAAATGCCGACGAGGCCGACATGCTCCTGGTCAATACCTGTTCCGTGCGCGAGAAGGCGCAGGAGAAGGTGTTCTCCGAGCTCGGCCGCTGGAAGGAATGGAAGAAGGCAAGACCCGGCCGCGTCATCGGTGTCGGTGGTTGCGTGGCGAGCCAGGAAGGCGATCAGATCGCCGCGCGCGCGCCGCAGGTCGATCTGATCTTCGGGCCGCAGACGCTGCACCGGCTGCCGGAATTGCTCGAGCAGACGCGCAAGACGAATCAGCCGGCGGTCGACATCAGCTTCCCGGAGATCGAGAAGTTCGATCGTCTGCCCGAGCCGCGCGCCGAAGGCCCGACCGCATTCGTGTCGATCATGGAGGGCTGCTCGAAGTACTGCACCTTCTGCGTCGTGCCGTACACGCGCGGCACCGAAGTGTCGCGACCGCTCGACGACGTGCTCACCGAAGTCGCCCAGCTCGCGGCCCAGGGCGTGCGCGAAATCACCTTCCTCGGGCAGAACGTCAACGCGTACCGCGGTCCAATGGGCATGACCGGCGAGATCTGCGACCTCGCGATGCTGATCGACTTCGCCGCCCGCATCCCGGGCGTCGAGCGCATCCGCTACACGACCTCGCACCCGGCGGAGTTCACCGACGCGCTGATCGAGTCGTTCGCGGATCAGCCGAAGCTCGCGTCGTACCTGCATCTGCCGGTGCAGTCCGGATCGAACCGCATCCTCGCGATGATGAAGCGCGGCTACACGCGCGAGCAGTATCTCGACAAGATCCGCCGCGTCCGCGCGGCGCGCCCCGATCTGTCGCTGTCCACCGACTTCATCGTCGGCTTCCCTTCGGAGAGCGAGGCGGATTTCCAGCAGTCGCTCGATCTCATCGACGAGGCCGGCTTCGACTGCGCCTTCTCGTTCCACTACTCGCCGCGACCGGGCACGCCGGCCGCCAACTTGCGCGATTCGATCCCGCAGGACGAGAAGGACCGCCGACTCGCGCTGCTGCAATCCCGCATCCGCGATCGCGACACGGCGTTCAAGCAAGCGCTGGTCGGCTCGACGCAGCGCGTGCTGGTCGAGCGCGCTGCGAAGCGCGGCGACGGTCTCATGGCCGGACACTTGAGCTGCAATCGCGTCGTCAACTTCGAGGCGCCCGCGTCGCTCGTCGGACAGCTCGTCGACGTCGTGATCACCGAGGCGTTCACCAATTCACTGCGCGGACGGCTGAAGCTGTCCGCGGCGGCGTGACATGGCCGGCGCCCGCGAGAACGCGCGCCTCGACCTCGAGCTCGAGCCCGATGACGCCCAGCGCATCGCCAATCTCAACGGCCCGTTCGACTCGCACCTGCGCCAGATCGAGCTGCGGCTCGGCATCGAGATCAAGTCGCGCGGCAATCGCTTCCAGCTCGTCGGCATGCAGCCCGACGTGCGGCGCGGCGAGGCTGTGCTGAAGGCGCTGTTCGACCAGACCGCCGAAGGTCTCGTCACCACCGAGCAAGTGCATCTGTCGCTCGCGGAGCAGGGCGCCGACACCACGCTCGCCGACGACGGCGAGGAGAACACCGTCCAGCGTTTCCCGGACGAAGTCGTCATCCGCACCAAGCGCGGCGTGGTGCGCGGTCGCAGCAAGCATCAGAAGCACTATCTCAAAGCGATTGCGACGCACGACCTGTCGTTCGGCATCGGCCCGGCCGGCACCGGCAAGACTTATCTCGCGGTCGCGTCCGCGGTGCATGCGCTCGAACGCGATCGGGTGCGCCGCATCGTGCTCGTTCGGCCCGCGGTCGAAGCGGGCGAGAAGCTCGGCTTCCTGCCCGGCGACATGGCGGAGAAGATCAATCCGTATCTGCGGCCGCTCTACGACGCGCTCTACGAGATGCTCGGCTTCGAGCGCGTCGCGCGGCTGGTCGAGAAGAGCGTGATCGAAGTCGCGCCGCTCGCATTCATGCGCGGCCGCACGCTGAACGAATCGTTCGTGATTCTCGACGAAGCGCAGAACACGACGATCGAGCAGATGAAGATGTTCCTGACGCGCATCGGCTTCGGCAGCGTCGCCGTCGTCACCGGTGACGTCACCCAGATCGACTTGCCGCGACACGAGCGCTCGGGCCTCAAGCACGCGATGCAGGTGCTCGAAGGCGTGCAGGGCATCAGCTTCACGCTGTTCCAGAAAGAAGACGTCGTGCGCCATCCGCTGGTCGGCGCGATCGTGCAGGCCTACGAGTCGTTCGAGCAGCAGAACCCTTCCACGTGATCGACCTCGTCGTCCAGCGACGGGTCGCAGCCCACGGCGTTCCAGCGCCGGCGACGCTCAAGCGCTTCGCCGATGCGGCGCTCGGCGCGAAGAAAGGCGAGCTCACGATCCGCATCGTCGGTCCCGCGGAGAGCCGCGGGCTCAATCAACGCTTTCGCGGCAAGGACAAGCCGACGAACGTTCTCTCGTTCCCTGCGGCCGAAGGGCCTGGGGAAAAGCAGATCGGCGATCTCGTCGTGTGCGCATCGGTCGTCGCCGAGGAAGCCCGCGAGCAGGGCAAGCCGCTGCGCGCGCACTGGGCCCACATGATCGTGCACGGCTGCCTGCATCTCGCCGGCTACGATCACGAGCGCGACGCCGACGCCAAAGTCATGGAAGACAAGGAGCGGAAGATCCTAAGGGCGCTCGGGATTCCGGACCCGTATCGGTAGGCGATAATAAGAACCATGGCGGACAACAAGAGCGATCAGAGCCTTTTCACCTCGTCGGGCGCGTTCTGGCGCAAGCTGGGGCAGAAGCTCGGCGGCGGCAGCCCGCGCTCGCGCGCGGAGCTGCTCGAAGTGCTCAAGGAAGCGCGCGACGGCGGCGTCGTCGACGCCGACGCGCTCGCCATGTTCGTCGGCGCCCTGGAGACGAGCGAGATCCAGGTCCGCGACATCATGGTGCCGCGCGCGCAGATGGTCGTCGTGCGCGCCGACTGGCCGCTCGGCAAGATCGTCCAGGTCGTCACCGAATCCGGTCACTCGCGCTTCCCGGTGGTCAGCGACTCGAAGGACCAGGTCGTCGGCATCCTCCTCGCGAAGGATCTGCTGAAGATCACCGCGAGCATCCCGGCGCGCAATTCGGAGCTGTTCGACCTCAACCGCTACCTGCGGCCGAACGCGTTCGTGCCGGAGAGCAAGCGCGTCAACATGCTGCTGAAGGACTTCCGCGGCAGCCGCAATCACATGGCGATCGTCGTCGACGAGTACGGCGGGGTTGCCGGACTGGTGACGATCGAGGACGTCCTCGAGCAGATCGTCGGCCCGATCGCCGACGAGTACGACGAGTCCGAAGGCGCGCGCATCCTCAAGCAGGACGAGCGCCGCTATCAGGTGCACGGGCTGACGACGATCCCGGAGTTCAACCGCTACTTCAGCGCCGATTTCTCCGACGCCGAGTTCGACACCGTCGGCGGACTGGTGATCCATCGCTTCGGCCACATGCCGCGCCGCGGCGAGAGCGTCAAGCTCGGCCGCTTCACCTTCAACGTGCAGCGCGCCGATTCGCGGCGCGTGCATCTGCTGCAGGTCACGCTTGCGGATACTTAGGGTCGCGCTCCTCGCGCTCGCCGCCTGGATCGCACCCGCGCTCGCCGAGGAAGGCGACGCGCTCGAGATCGATCTCCTCACCTTCGCGCCCGGCCAGGTCTACTGGGAGCGCTTCGGTCACAACGCGCTGCTCGTCCACGATCTCACCGACGACACGTCGACGATCTACAACTACGGGATGTTCGATTTCGAGGAGAAGAACTTCTTCTTGAATTTCGTGCGCGGCCGCATGCACTACCACCTCGCCGCGCTCGGGCTCTCCGAGACGCTGTGGTTCTACGACACCGAAGGTCGCGGCATCCTCGCGCAGCGGCTGAATCTCACGGCCGGCCAGCGCGCGGCGCTCGACAAGTATCTGCAGTGGAACGTGCAGCCCGAGAACGCGACCTACGACTACGACTACTTCCTCGCGAACTGCTCGACCAAATTGCGCGACGCGCTTGATCGCGTGCTCGGCGGTGAGCTGAAGCCTCAGCTCGAAAAGGTGCCGACCAATGCAACGTTCCGCTCCGAAGCGGTACGACTGATCTGGCCGGATCACGCGCTGGCGCTCGCGATGGATTTCGGGCTCGGTCCGCTTTCCGATCGGCCGATCAACCTGTGGGAGCGCAGCTACGTACCCGATGCGCTGATGGACGCGGTTCGGCACGTGCGCGTGAACGGCGGGCAGCCGCTCGTGCTCGACGAGCAGCGCCTGCTGCCGAACCATCTGCCGCCGCCGCCGAGCACGCTCCCGAAGCTCGCCGCGCCGTTCCTCGGCATCGGCCTCGGCGTTGCGATCGCGCTGATGCTGCTCGCGCGCGCAACGGGTCCATCCGGCCGTGTGAGCTTCAGCGCGCTCGGGACCTTCGCGAGCTTTGCGCTCGGATTCGGCGGCCTCGTCTCGCTGTCGATCTGGGCGTTCACCGAGCATTGGGCCGGCGCGCGCAATCCGCACGTGCTCCAGTTCGATCCGCTGTGTTTGCTGCTGATGCCGGGATGGATCATGGCGCGGCGTGCGGATTGGCAACAAGCGCCGGCGCATCGCTGGCTGTCGATCGCGGTCGCGCTCATCGGCGTCGGTGGACTCGCGCTATCGTTCTTCGGGCCCGGCGCGTCGACGCGCCACTGGATCTGGCTTGCGCTGCCCATGCTGATCGCGCTCGCCGTCGCTCCGATGTTGCGGAGATCGCCATGAACATCCGTGAAGCCAAGCGCGACGACCTCGACGGCATCTTCGCCATCTACGATCGCGAAGTCCTGCACGGCACCGCGACGTTCGACACGGTGGTGAAGTCCACGCAAGAGCGCCTCGACTGGTTCGCCACCGCGGGACAGCGTTATCCGGTGCTCGTCGCCGAAGAGAAGAATCGCGTGCTCGGCTGGGCACGCGCGTACGCGTGGTCGCCCCGACGCGCCTACGATCGCACCGCCGAGAACGCGGTCTACGTGCGCGACGATGCGCGCGGCCGCGGCCTCGGTCGCGCGCTGATGGAGAAGCTCATCGAGCTCGCTCCGCAGCACGGCATTCACGTTCTGGTCGCACGGATCGTCGAGGGCAATCCTGCGAGCGTGCGACTGCACGAGGCGCTGGGCTTCAAGACGATCGGCGTGATGCGCCAGGTCGGCGAGAAATTCGGCACGCTGCTCGACGTGCGCCTGATGGATCTCCATCTCGATCACAAGCGGGCCTGAGCATGGCGACGTATTTCACGCCGAAGACCTTCAGGTTCCTGCGCGCGCTCGCGAAGAACAACAATCGCGAGTGGTTCAACGCGCACAAGGCGCAGTACGAAGAAGATCTGCGCGCGCCGTACCAGCGCTTCATCGCCGATCTCGCCGAGCCGCTCAAGAGGATCTCGCCGCACTTCGTCGCCGATCCGCGGCCGGTCGGCGGCTCGATGTTCCGCATCTATCGCGACACGCGCTTCGCCAAGGACAAGACGCCGTACAAGACCTGGGCGGGCTCGCAGCTCTTCCACGAGCGCAAGAAGGAGCTGATGGGCGAGGCGCCGGTGTTCTATCTGCACATCGCGCCGGGCGAATGCTTCCTCGGCGGCGGCCTGTGGCATCCGCAGCCCGAGTCGATGCGGCGCGTACGCGCCTACATGGTCGCCAATCCCGCGAGCTGGAAGAAGGCGACGCGCTCGCCCGCGTTCCGCAAGCAGTTCGCGCTCGGCGGCGATGCGCTGACGCGTCCGCCTTCGGGATTCGATCCGAAGCACGAGCTGATCGACGACCTGAAGCGCAAGGATTTCGTCGCCAGCAGCGACTTCAGCGACGCGCAGGCCTGCGCACCGGATTTCCTGAAATTCGCGCTGGAGCGCTTGAAAGGCGTCGCGCCGATGGTCGACTGGTTGTGCGGCGCCCTGGATCTGGAGTTCTAGCGCGGGCACAGCCCGGTCCCGTTGGAAAGGGCGTATGGTGACGAGGTCCGTGCCCGAACCGGGGATTGAGCACGCCCGCAACCCAAGACGGAACGAACCGTGCTCGACCGAAAACCCGGCGATCCCATCGCCTCGCTAACTCCGGACCTTTCGCAGTCCGCCACCTTCCCGATTGCCTGCATCGGCGCTTCGGCCGGCGGCATCACCGTGCTGCAGGAACTGTTTCGCGCGCTGCCGCGCGAGCTGCGCGCGGCGCTCGTCGTCATCCAGCACTTGCCACCGGACCGCCGAAGCAGATTGACCGACCTGATCCGCGCCTGGTCGCCGTTGCCCGTCGCCGATGCGAAGGACGGGCTCAAGGTTCGGCCAGGTCACGTCTACGTGCCGAATCCCAAGCACGTGCTGACGCTGGAAGATGGCGTGTTCCGGACCCGACCAAGCAAAGGCGGATCGCGACGCCCGGGGATCGAGACCATCGATGCGTTTGCGGAAAGCCTCGCGCGCGATTGCGGCGCGCGAGCGCTCGCCGTGGTTCTCTCGGGCACCGGCATGGACGGCACCGCCGGCGCCGTGCGCATTCGCCAGTCGGGCGGGATGGTGCTCGTGCAGGATCCCGCGACCGCACTCTACGGCGCGATGCCCGGCGCGGTCGTCAGTCGCGGTTGCGCCGATCTGGTCCTGCCGGCGCGGGCGATCGCCGAGGAGCTCGGCGCGATCTGCAAGCCCGGCTACGTGCGTCCAAAATCATCCGGCGCCCTGCTCTCGGGCGTCACGGAGACGCTCGATCGCATCCTTGCGCTGATCGAGCGCGACGCGGGTCTCGATCTCTCCGGCTACAAGCCGAGTCCGCTGCTCTGGCGAATCCAGAGTCGCATGGACGTACGCAAAGTGGCCGCGTTCCGCGACTACGAGGCGTTGATCGCCGACGATCCCGCCGAGCTGCACGCACTCGTGCGCAACCTGCCGATCCAGACGACTTCGTTTTTCCGCGACGCCGCTGCCTGGGAAGCGCTGGACCATGAGCTGGCGCGATCGATCGCAGCCAACGGTGATCGCCAGCCGATCCGCGCGTGGACGCCCGCGTGCGCCAGCGGAGAGGAAGCGTATTCAGTGGCGATGTTGTTGAGCGAGCGTGCCGCGTCGAGCCCGAGCTTCCAGGTCTTCGCGACGGATGCATCCGCCGACATTCTCAGCCGCGCGAGCAGCGGCATCTTCTCCGAACACGCGATGCGCGCGCTTTCGCCGCAGCGCTGCGAGAGATTCTTCTACGCCGCCGACGGGCAGTGGCGCGTGCGGCGAAGCCTTCGCGAGCGCATGGTGTTCGCTCCGCAGAATCTGCTGATGGATCCGCCGATCACCGATGTCGACCTGATCACCTGCCGCAATCTCCTGATCTACCTCGAGCAGGAGGTCGCCGAGCACGTCATCCGCGTTCTCCACGGCGCCTTGCGGCCCGGCGGCATCCTGTTCCTCGGCAGCGGCGAGCCCTTGCGCAAGCAACAACGCGGCTTCGCTGCGATCTCGGGCAAGCACCACATCTATCGCAAGTCCGAATCCATCCCGGAAGGGCGCGCCATCGTCACCAAGCGCAGGCCCAGGACGCGCGATGCCGCTGCGGTGTCGGCGCGCGCGCACCGTGCGGCCCGGGATCATTTCGGCATGCCGACCCTGCTCGTCAACGACAGCCTCACGATCCTGCGCATCTATGGCGACGTCGGTGGTTTCATCCGCACGCCCGAAGGCGAGCCGACCATCGATCTGCTGCGCGCGGCGCATCCCGCGCTCGTTCCGCATCTGCGCGAGGGCGTGCGGCGTGCGCTCGATCGCGCGAGCGAGGTCACCATCGATCGGATCACGACGCCCAGCGACGACGCATTTGCGTCCGTCAGCATCCGCATCACGCCCGAAGCCGATTCTCCGGGCGGCAGCCGGCGCTTGCTCGTTTCGTTCATCGGCGAGATCGGGACGACGCCGAGCGAAGTGCGGCTGCACGCGAAACACCAGGCGCTGCGGGACGCGATGCGGCTCTCGCGCGAGGAGCTGGACGCGTCGCGCGAGGAGCTGCAGGCGCTCAACGAAGAGCTCACGGCGAGCAACGATCAGCTCAACGTCGCGATCGACGAGCTGGATCAATCCAACAACCAGCTCAAGGACAAGGTGACCGAGCTCGAGATGCAGAGCCAGGTCCTGAGCTCCGGCGCCGTGGCGACGCTGTTCATCGACGCCGACCTGCGCGTGCGCTGGTTCACGCCGGCCATCTGCGATCTGTTTCCGCTGCGGCAGGCCGACGTGGCGCGCCGGATCACCGATCTCATCCCGAAGTTCGAGGACGCGCAGTTCCTCGACGACGTCGGCGCGGTCATGCGCGATCGGAAGCAGCGCGAGGCGCAGGTGGAATGCGTCGACGGACGCTGGTTCCTGCGGCGGGTCTATCCGCACCTGATCGACGATCGCGTGGCTGGCGTCGCGATCAATTTCACCGACATCAGCGAGCGCAAGCGCGCCGAGCTCGCGCTGCGCGAGAGCGATGCTTGGCTCGCAGGCCAGAAACAAGCCTTCGAGGCCGCGGTCAACGGAGCGCCCCTGAAGGAATCCCTCGGCGCGCTCGTGCGGACCTCGATGGAGCGGCTGGGCGGAGCCGTCCGCTGCGCCTTCTACCTCAGGGATGCCGACAAGCCGGTGTTGCATCACGTCGTCGGCATGAGCGAGCACTACGCGAAGTGTGTCGCCGACGTCGAAATCGGCGCGGGCTCCTTTGCGTGCGGATTGGCCGCCCACACGGGCCATGCCGAAATCACTCCAGACGTGCTCGCCGCGCCGCTGTGGGAATCGTGGCGCTGGCTCGCGAAGGAGGCGGGCTATCGGGCCTGCTGGTCGTTTCCGATCCAGGCGACGGGCGCCAGGGTGATCGGCACGTTCGCGATGTACTTCCGGGAGCCGCGGCAGGCGACGCAGCGGGACCACGAGCTTGCGGGCGTCATCACGCGCGCGGCTGCGGTCATCATGACGCAGCACGGCGAGATCACGGACCTGCGGCGGTCGCAGATCGCGCCGGCTTCGATGCCGCACTGAGGGCGAGGTCGGCCGCTAACCCGCCGGGAACATCAGCTCGTCCATCGCGTCGCACAGGCAGTGCAACAGCAGGATGTGTGTCTCCTGGATCCGCGCAGTGACTTTCGACGCCGCGCGCAATTCGACATCGCCGGGCTCGAGCGCCTTCGCCATCGCGCCGCCGTCCTTGCCGGTGAGCGCGAGCACGCGCATGCCGATGCCATGGGCGGCTTCCATCGCCTTCAGCACGTTGCCGGAGTTGCCCGACGTCGAGATGCCCATCAGCACGTCGCCCTTGCGCCCGAGCGCGAGCACCTGCTTGGCGAACACGTCCTGATAGCTGTAGTCGTTGGCGATTGCGGTGAGCGCGGAGGTGTCGGTCGTCAGCGCGATGCCGGCGAGCGGCTTGCGCTCGCGCTCGTAGCGACCGGTGAGCTCGGCGGAGAAATGCTGCGCGTCGGCCGCGGAGCCGCCGTTGCCACAGGCGAGGATGCGTCCGTCGCCCTTCAGGCAATCGACGATCAGCTGCGCGCCTTTGAGCAGCGCCGGCAATTGCGACGCCAGCGTGTCGCGCTTGGTCTGGATGCTCGCCTCGAAGTGCGAGCGGATGCGTTGCTCGATCTTGTCCATGTCAGCTCCCGGCATCGAAGGCTGCGCGCAGCCATTCGATCTTGTTCGCGCCGTCCAGCGCGCAGACGTCGAAACGGATCGCGT
>DASRHK010000081.1:5000-52716 GCA_035650495.1 Nevskiaceae bacterium
CGGCAGGCCTTCCGGGGGAGCGGCGATGTTGAGCTCCGGGATGTTGTCCGGCAGCGCGCCCTCGGAGAACTGCGCCACGAACGCGCGTTGCGCGCTCTCGGCTGCCGATGCGCCGTGGAATCTGGCCACGATCTCCTTGCCCAGCTCGAACTTGATGTCCCGCGGATTGGCGCCGGCATCGACCGAGGCCTTGAGCTTCGCAATCTCGGCGAGTGGCTTGAACGACAGCAGATCGAAATATCGCCACATCAGCGTGTCGGAGATCTTCATCAGCTTGCCGAACATGTCGTTCGGCGCATCGTTGACGCCGACGTAGTTGTTGAGCGACTTCGACATCTTCTGAACGCCGTCCAGACCCTCGAGGATCGGCACCGTCATGATGCATTGCGGCTTCTGGCCGAACGCATGCTGCAGATGCCTGCCAACGAGCAGGTTGAATTTCTGATCGGTGCCGCCGAGCTCGACGTCGGCCTTCAGCGCGACCGAGTCATAGCCCTGCAGCAGGGGATAAAGGAATTCGTGGATCGCGATCGGCTGATTGTCCTTGTAGCGCTTCGCGAAATCGTCCCGCTCGAGCATCCGCGCGACGGTGTGCTGAGCGGCCAACCGCAGCATGCCTTCCGCACCGAGCTTGTCGAGCCACTTCGAATTGAACTCGAGGCGGGTCTTTTGCGCATCGAGGATCTTGGACACCTGTGCCTGGTAGGTCTTGGCGTTCTCCTCGACCTCAGCGCGGGTCAAGGGCTTGCGCGTCTCGTTCTTGCCTGATGGATCTCCGATCATGCCGGTGAAGTCGCCGATCAGGAAAACCACGTCGTGGCCGCGCTCCTGAAACGCCCTCAGCTTATTGAGGAGCAGGGTGTGCCCGAGATGGAGGTCCTTGGCGGTCGGATCGAAGCCCGCCTTGACGACGAGCCGACGGCCCGAGCGCTCGGCTTCGGACAGCCGGGTCCTGAACTCGTCCCGGGGAATGACCTCTTCGGTTCCGCGCTCGATCTCGGCAAAGCTTTCGCTGGCTGGGGCCATTTTTACTATCGGAGCCCGTTCGGGCTTATTGCAGGATGAGGCTGCGGGCAAACCCGCGACTTGCATGCCGCAGCGAATTATGTTTCCTTATCCACAAGAAAGCGCCAAAAACAAGCCAATAAAAATAACTATTTCCCAACGAGGCGCGTGGTAGCCGGGCCGTTGTCGGGCACGGTTTGATTTTCCTGGGCTTTCGGAACCAATGCATAGCGATTATAGCGGAGCGCGTCAGGCCAACCGTCGCATGACCCGGCGCTCGTTCCTCCTCGGAACGCTGTTCGCCGTCACCGTCGGCGCGACCATCACCCGCGAAAGCGTGGGCACCGAGCGCTCGCCGGGGCTGCCCCCGACCTCCGCGCAGGTCGCGGCGGCGCAGCCGATCATGGATTCGCCGCTGCAACAGCAGACTCCTGTCCTGGTGCCTTCGGCCACTGACTGGGTCACCGTTCGCGTCCGCAGCGGACAGACGCTCTCCAACATCTTCGAAGAGCAGCAGCTGCCGAGCGACGACTGGCTCGAGATCATCAAGCTCGGCAGCGACGCCGCCGCGCTGCGCAAGCTGCGCGCTGGCGACCAGCTTCAATTGCGCGTCGCGGAAGGTCGCCTGCAGGAGCTCGTTTATTCGCCCGATCCGCGCGAGACGCTGCAGATTCGCCGCGATGGCGAGGAATTCGAAGCCATCCGCCTCACCGCGCAGATCGAGCACCGCACCGCTTACGCGCGCGGCACGATCCGCAGCTCGTTCATCGCCGCCGGCCAGGCCGCGGGTCTTTCGAATCGCCTCGTGCTCGACGTCGCCAAGGTCTTCGGCTACGACATCGACTTCGCGCTCGACCTGCGTGAAGGCGATCGCTTCGCTGTCGCTTACGACACGCTCTGGAGCAACGGCAAGAAACTGCGCGACGGCGACATCCTCGCCGCCGAGTTCAACACCGACGGCGACACCTATCGCGCGGTGCGCTTCGTCGACCGCGAGGGCCATGCGGGTTACTACGCCCCGGACGGCACTTCGCTGCGCAAGTACTTCAATCGCGCGCCGCTCGACTTCATCCGCGTCAGCTCGGGCTTCAGCCTGGGTCGCCTGCATCCGATCCTGAACTCGATCCGAGCGCACAAGGGCGTCGACTACGCCGCCCCGCAGGGCACGCCGGTGAAAGCCACCGGCGACGGCCACGTCGAGTTCCTGGGCAAGAAAACCGGCTTCGGCAACGTGATCGTGCTGAAGCATGGCGGCGCCTACGAGACGGTCTACGCGCATCTCTCTCGCTACAAGAAGGGTCTGAAGGAAGGCGACTCGATCAAGCAGGGGCAGGTCATCGGTTATGTCGGCATGACCGGCCTCGCGACCGCGCCGCACCTGCACTACGAATTCCGCGTCAACGGCATCCACAAGAATCCGATGACGGTGGCGCTGCCGCGCGCCAACTCGATCGCCCGTCAGTATCGCGTGCAGTTCCGCGCCGAGACGTCGCCGCTGGTCGCGCAGCTCGATACGCTCAGCAACACGCGTTACGCGTCGCTGCGGTAGAGCGGTTCAGACCGAGAAGGAATTCCCGCAGCCGCAGGTTGTGGTCGCGTTCGGATTTCGGATCACGAACTGCGCGCCTTCGACGGTTTCCTTGTAATCGATCTCGGCGCCTTGCAGGTACTGCACGCTCATCGGATCGACCACCAGCGTCACGCCGCCATTGCTGACTTGCGTGTCGCCTTCTTCTGCCTTCTCGTCGAAGGTGAACCCGTACTGGAAGCCCGAACAGCCGCCACCGGTGACGAACACCCGCAGCATCTGATGGGGATTGGACTCCTCGTCCAGCAGCGCACGCACCTTGCGGGCGGCGGCATCGGTGAAGACGAGCGGAGCGGGGGAAAGGACTTCAGCTTCTGACATGCGCCTATTTTAGCGCTGCCGGCTGTTCCTGGAGCACGAGATTGCCCATCACCTTGGCGCCGGCGGCCATTTCCATGGTCTTGTAGTAGAGATTCCCCAGCACGTGCGCCTTGGCGCCGAGGGCGATGTGCTCGGAGGCATAGACGTGCCCGATGACACGGCCATGCAGCACGATGCGCGGTGCGTAGACGTCGCCTTCGATGATCCCTTTCGCGCCGATCGACAGCTCCGCGCCTTTCGCCGTCGACACCACACGACCTTTGATGCGGCCGTCCACATGCAACCCGGCGGCGAACTGGACGTCGCCGACGATCTCGGTCTGCTCGCCGATCAGCGTCTCGACCACGATGGACTTGCCCCACTTCCTCATCCGGCCTGCTCCGTCGACTTGTCGTAGATCCTCGTCCAGTCGAACTCCTCTTCGACGTGGGGGCTGTCGCCCCCGTCGGGCATCAAGGTGACGATCGCGCGCGACGGATGAAAGCCGGCGGGCAACCTGAATTCGCCGCCGAGCTCCTGGAAATGGCGGAACGAATATCCGAGATCGCCGCCGCCTTGCGCAAGATCAGCGAGCCCGAGGCTTCGCTGTGCGGTCGCGTCGCGCCCGATGACACGCAGCTCAGCGCGCCCTTTGGCGCGATGCTCCTGCCGGGCCGCCTGCACCAGGACCAGATCGAAGTGATAGCTGCCCGGTTGCGCACCGGCGGAGATGCGCAACTCGTTCACATGCAGTCCGGATTGCAGTGCTTGCGGAGAGACGACGCCGCGATAGAACGCGAGCTGCTCGCGAAGGCTCGCCACTTCCTGCTGCTCCCCGGACATCGACTTCTGCACATCGAGGCAGGCTTGCCGATCGATGTCGCGACCGTGCTGCAGATCGGTGACGTCCTGCTGCAGCTGATCATTGCGCGACAGCGCTTCACGCAGCTGGCGCGCGATGCGATCGCGATCGGCATTGGCACGCTCGATCTGCGAAGACATCGCCTGCGAATCCTGCATCGCGGCGCTGTGCGCAAAACCGTAGAGCATCGGCACCGCCAGCACGACGAGCATGGCGCCGAGCGCAATGAGGAGCGGCGTGCGCGCGCGCCGCTTGCCGGCGATGACGATGTTCGGCTTCGCCATCCTTTTCAGGGCGCGAGGGCGGGAGCGTCGAGCGCGGTGGCCTCGTCGATCCCGAACATCAGGTTGAAGCACTGCACCGCCTGACCCGACGCGCCTTTCACCAGGTTGTCGATCACCGCGAGGATGACGACCGACTTGCCGTCGCTCACCTTGTGCACGGCGATCTGGCACGTGTTCGCACCGCGCACCGATCGCGTTTCGGGATGCGATCCGGGGGGCAGCACGTCGACCATCGGCTCATCGGCGAAGCGATTCGCATAGAGCGATTGCACGTCGAGCAGCGGATTCTTCAGGCGCGCGTAGAGCGTCGCGTGAATGCCGCGGATCATCGGCGCCAGGTGCGGCACGAAGGTCAGAGACACGTGCGTCTTCGCGATCGCGGTAAGGCCCTGCGTGATCTCCACGCCATGCCGATGCCCTGGCACCGCGTACGCTTTCAGCGTATCGGCGGCTTCGACGAACATCGATCCGAGCTTGAGCTCGCGGCCCGCGCCGGAGACGCCAGATTTGCAGTCGGCGATCAGGTTCTGCGCATCCACTTCGCCCGCCTCGAGCAACGGCAGGAATCCGAGCTGCACCGAAGTCGGATAACAGCCCGGCGCAGCCACGATGCGCGCGCTCTTGATCTTCGCGCGATTCACTTCCGGCAACCCGTACACGGCTTCGGCGAGCAGATCGCGCGCGGTGTGCTCATGCTGATACCAGTGCCGATACTCGCCGGCATCCTTAAGCCGGAAATCCGCCGAGAGATCGATGACCTTCACGCCGGCGGCGACGAGATCGGGGGCCATCTGCATCGCAGTGCCGTGCGGCGTCGCGAAGAAAACCGCTTCGCACTCGGCGAGCTTGCGCGCGTCGGGCTGCTCGAACACGGCGTTGCAGTGTCCGCGCAGATGCGGGAACAGCTGGTCGGCGCGCTTGCCGGCTTCCTGGCGCGACGTCAGCACCGCGACGCGCGCGCGCGGATGCCGCGCGAGGATGCGCAGGAGCTCGGCGCCGGTGTAGCCGGTGCCGCCGACGATGCCGACTTTGATCATGGCCGTCCGCCCGGAAAACGAAGGCGGGCATTCTATCGGTACACTGACGTTGACCGGCGCGCGCCGCACGCGCCTTCCCACGAGCGCACCGAATGCTCCTGATCAAGTCTTTCCACATTATCTTCATGGTGACCTGGTTCGCCGGGCTGTTCTATTTGCCGCGCTTGTTCGTCTATCACTGCGAGACGAGCGACGACGCGGGCTACGCGCGCTTCTGCGTGATGGAGCGCAAGCTGCTCACCATCGCGTCGATCGGGATGACCGGAACGTTCGTGTTCGGACTCTGGCTCTGGATCGGCTACTGGCCGATCGCGACCGGCTGGATTTGGGCGAAGGCGATCCTCGCGCTCGGCCTCGTGGGGTATCACCACTGGCTCATCGTCCCGATGAAAGCATTCCGCGAGCACCGGAACCGGCGCTCGGCGAAGTTCTATCGGGTCGTCAACGAAGTCCCGGCGCTGTTCCTCGTCGCCATCGTGCTGCTTGCGGTCACCAAGCCGTTCTAAGCCCTTGGGGGCTGGATGCAATGAGAAACACTCTCATTTGCATTACACTGGGCCCATGTTACGCCATGGTCCGCACGTCCGCCGCCACGAGCCGATCCGCCTCGGACGGTTTCACGAGCGCGCCGTTTACGTCTCGATCGCGCTGCTCGTCGTCTCGGGCATTCTCTGGCTCGTGTTCCACCACTTCCTGCGCGTGGAAGGCGAATTCGGATCGAGCCCGCATCCGCTCGAATACTGGTGGCTCCGATTGCACGGCGCCGCGGCGATGTGCTCTCTCATCGTGATCGGCTCGATGCTGCCGGTGCATGTGCGCCGCGCGTGGGAGCTGCGCAAGAACATCGCGACCGGCATCGCTACAACGAGCGTGCTCGCAGTTCTCGTCTTGACCGGCTACGCGCTGTATTACTTCGCGGGCGGATCCAGCCGCACTGTGATCAGCGCGACGCACTGGATCGTCGGACTCGCATTGCCGATCGCGATTGCCTGGCACGCGTGGCGCGGACGGATCCGCCCGAGAGCCATCGACGAGACGGATGATCAGCGCAGGTCGCCCGTGAGCACGAGCGCTGCGCGCGCCATGCGCTTCATGGCGGAGACGGACAACGTCGCGCCGGAGATGCCGTCGACCGATTCGGAGAGCTCGCCGTCCTTCAAGCGCTCGCCGGAGAACTGGCGCAAGAATCCGGGATTGCGGATCTCGTCCCCGCGCGTCTCGCGATAGATCAGCAATCGCGCCGCGTCGATCGCGCCGTCCTTGACGACGAAGCCGGCCGTGATCGGGAATTCCTTGCCGATGTCTTCGAGGATCCACACGACGCGATCGGCAGTCTTCCAGTACTTCACGCGCGCTGCAGGATAGTTGTGGCCGAAGATCGGCTTCAACTGCGCTTGCGCCGCGTTGTCGAGCCAGAACTCTGACGCGGATGGCGGACGTCCGTCGAACGTCTGCTCGAGGAATTTCTGGGGATCGAGCACGACCTCGTCGGCGCGCGCGGCTGCGGCGCAAGCAAAAAAAGCGATCGCGAGGAATCGGCGCATCAATAGAACATCAGCCCGATGCCGAGATCGAAGCGATCGCGATCTCGATCGACGTGGAAGCTCTGGTAATCGGCTTTGAGCACGACGTTCGGGTTGAGATAGAAGTTGGCACCGTAGGTATTGACCGTCTCGGTCGGCAAAGCTTCCGTGCCGAGCCCTTCGGGCTGGCCGGGATAGCTCGCAGCCGTGTTGAAGCGCTCATAGCGCGCGAACGGCCACAGCGAGCGCTCGCCGCTCTGCCACGCGCGATACGCCCCCTGCGCGCACCAGCCGTAGAACGAGTCGGGGATCGGGAACGGCTGGCCGATGTTGACCGCATTCGTCGAGCCCGCGCCGCCGATCACGCCGCGCGCGTACATGGCCGAGAGGTCGAACGGCCCATGCGTCCAGCGCGTGTGCGTCTCCCACAAGGTGACGCGCGGATGATCCTCGATGCCGGGCTGCGATTGCCCCGCGCCACCGGTGAAGACGCTGGCGCCGACGTTGAGTCCGGGGACGTTGTAATTCAGCGCGACGTACTGCGCGAGATCCGACGCCCGCGCCAGTTGCAGCTCCTGATGGATCGCGCCGAGCGGCGATTCGGTCGCCTCGTCCGACGTGAAGTCCCAGTTCGACAGATTGAATCCGGTCGTGACTCCGACGTCCCAGCGCAGGCCAGCGACGTCGCCGTAGAGTGCCGCGCCGCCTTCACGCCACGTACTCGGGATGATCGCGGTCTCGACGAAGTTGCGCTCGACGCCGAAGTAGCGCGTCGGCTCGTGCGACTCGTTGAGCAAGCCCATCGGGATCAGGAACAGTCCGGCCTTCAGGCTCACCACCGACGCGAGGCGGTGGTCGATGTAGAACTGCTCGACCTCGAACTCGCCTTCGTCGTCGGCGGACGCGATCGCATGCTCGACTTCGAATTCGGAGACGAAGCGGGTGCGATCGTTGAAGCGATAACCGATGCCGAACACCGCGCGGCGCAGATCCATCTGCGTCGCGGAAGCGTCGTGATCATAGTGGCTGTAATTGATCTCGCCGTAGCCGAACAAGGACGCGCGCGACAGGACGCCGCCTGAAGTGCTCGAGGCAGCGACGGCACCTGCGGCGGGTGCCGGCACCGGCGACGCCTGCGCATTCGCCGTCTCGCCTTCCATCTGGTTGGCGAGCGCCTCGTTCTGCGATTGCAGATGCTTCACTTGCTCCTGCAGCGCTTTCACCTGCTTGGCCAGCTCGTCGACCTGCTTGGCAAGCGCGTCAGTCGCGGAATCGGCGAACGCGGGCGTCGATACCGCGGCGAATGTGGCGAAACAGAATCCGGCGATACGATTGCGATGGGTCATGGTCTCAAATCGGCGTCGGTGAGCGTGGTGAGGAAGGCGATGAGATCGTCGATCTCGTCGTCGGAGAGCCGCGGCGCGTCGCCGGGCTGGCGGTCGTACGGGACCTCGGAAGTGTTGACGTTGCCGTGCAGCGCCGGCGGCAGATCGTCGAATGGGTCCGCGGGATAGAACGCTTCCGGATTGGTATCGCGCCGCACATAGAACTGCAGTGCTTCCTTCAGCGTGGCGAAGCGACCGTTGTGGAAATACGGCGCAGTCACCGCGACGTTGCGTAGCGTCGGCACCTTGAAGGCTCCGCACAGATCGGCGCGATCGGCGAGATCCTCGCGCGAAGGTCCGCACAAGCCGAGGTCGAAGAATCCTGCATCGGCGTTCGCGGCGATTTCCGCATTGCGCGGCACGCCGAGATTGTCGTAGGTGAAATCGGTGAACAGCGGTGGCGCGCCGCCGGGCCCGATGCCGCTCGGATGACAAGCCGCGCAATTGCCTTTCTGCGGATTGTTGAACAGCGCGAGCCCGCGGATCTCCGCCTCGGTCAGCTTCGCGCGACCGCGCAGGAAATCGTCGTACTTGCTGCTGTACTGATGGAACTTCGGATCCTCGAGCTCGTAGCGCTCGATGGCGAAGGTCGCGCGATCGAGCGTCGCATCCGCATCGTCGAAGATCTGCGCACCGAACGCGGCGGTGAAGTCGCTCGCGTAGGTCGCCTGACGCAAACGATCGGCGAACGCTTGCGCGGTGTCATTCGCCATCTCGTTCGCTGACAGGATCGGCCGCCGCGCCTGCAGCCCGAGCGTGTCGGCGCGGCCATCGCGATTGAAGCCGCCGACCGGCGTGCCCTCGTCGTGGAAGAAGAACGCCGGCGTCTGATCGAGATAGCGGATCGATGGCGCGTTGCGCGTGCCGGTTTGCGCCATGTCGACGCCGCCGATGGAAACTGCGCGCGGATCCGCATGGGCATGCGCAGGGTCATGACAGGTCTGGCACGCCAACGTCCCCGATGCCGAGAGCGACGGGTCCTCGAAGATCTTCTTGCCGAGCGCAGCGATCGGCGCGAGCTCAGCCCCCGTCGCTTGCGCGTCGGGCAACGAGCGGCCCTCCCCGCAACCGCAGAGCGCGAGGCACAGCAGTGCCGGCCAGCGCATTCCCCAACGAGGCATCCCGGATTCCCATCGTGTAATTGCGAATCATTATCATTAAGGATCCGTGAAGGTGTCAACCGAGGGAGATTCAGAGAGCGAGTGCGCCGGAAGCGCGGCCGTCAGGCCGCGCGGGCTTCGATCGCGACCGTGCTCGCGAGCTGATCGAGCGCGCGGCGGTAGACCTCGCGCTTGAACGGCACGACGTCCTGGATCGGCTGCCAGTAATCGACCCAGCGCCAGCCGTCGAACTCGGGACGCGCGCTGCGATCGAGCCGTACTTGGGCGTCCTCGGCGAGGAGCCGCAGCGAGAACCACTTCTGCTTCTGTCCGATGCAGACGGGATTGCCGCCGCGCCGGACATAGCGTCGCGGCAATCGGTAACGCAGCCAATCGCGAGTGACGCCCAGGACCTGCACGTGCGGCGGCTCCAGGCCGAGCTCCTCGAAGAGCTCGCGATACAACGCCTGCTCGGGGCTCTCGCCGGGATTGATGCCGCCTTGCGGGAATTGCCACGCGTCCTGGCGGATGCGCTTGGCCCAAAGCACCTGCCCTGCCCGTCCGGACAGGATGATGCCCACGTTGGGCCGGTAGCCTTCGGCGTCGATCACGCGCGAATCCTGGAATTGCGCTTGCGACGATTCTTTCACACGCCCATCGCCCGCGCCAACGCTGCTATCCTGCGCGCCCCGCAACGACCGACCCCGTCTTCCCGCGTCATGCGCCTCGCCGTTTTCGACCTCGATCACACGCTGCTCGCCGGCGACAGCGATTACCTCTGGGGCCAGTTCCTCGTCGAGCAGGGACTGGTCGACGGCGAAGCCTACGCGCGCGAGAACGAGCGTTATTACAAGGCGTACCTCGACGGCACGCTCGACATCGCCGCCTTCGCCGCCTTCTCGCTGGCGCCGATCGTCAAGCACGGCGCCGACAGGCTCGCCGCTCTGCGTCCGCGATTCGTGCACGAGAAGATCGAGCCGATCGTGGCGCCCGGCACCGCGCATCTGCTCGAGCGTCATCGCGCGCAGGGCGATCAGCTGCTGATCACGACGGCGACGAGCCGCTTCATTACTGAGCCGATTGCGAAGCTGCTCGGCATCGACGTGCTGCTCGCGACCAATCCCGAAGTCATCGACAGTCGCTACACCGGCCGCATCGCCGGCACCGCGAATTTCCGCGAAGGCAAGCTGATCAATCTCAAGGCGTGGCAAGGCGATCGGCGCTACAGCGGCATGAGCGTGTACAGCGATTCGCACAATGACCTGCCGCTGCTCGAAGCCGCCGACCAACCGGTCGCCGTAGATCCGGACGACCGGCTGCGCGCGCATGCGCAAAGCCGAAGCTGGCCGATCATCAGCCTGCGCGATCTCAAAAGCGTCGTCTTGGCCGAATGAAGAGCAGCGCGATCCTGCTGATCGACTGCCCCGACCGCAAAGGCCTGGTCGCCGCGATCGCCGACTTCCTCTACGCGCACAACGCGAACATCCTGCACACCGATCAGCATCAGGACGCGGAGAACGGGCTCTTCTTCATGCGCGTCGAGTGGGATCTCGCCGAGTTCGATCTCGACGTCTCCGGCTTCCGCACGCAGTTCGCGCCGATCGCCGAGAGATTCCAGATGCGCTGGCGGCTCGAGCTCACCGCGAATCGCCCGCGCGTCGCCATCTTCGTGTCGCGCTACGACCACTGTCTCGCCGACCTGCTCTATCGCCATCACAGCGGCGAGCTCGCCTGCGACATCCCGCTCATCATCAGCAATCATCTCGACGGTCGCCGCCTCGCCGAATTCCACGGCATCGGCTATCACGTGCTGCCGGTGGACTCGGAGAACAAGGCCGAAGTGGAGCGGCAGCAGCTGCAGCTGCTCGAGCAGAACCGCATCGATCTGATCGTGCTCGCGCGCTACATGCAGATCCTGTCGCCGGCGTTCGTCGCGCGCTATCCGCGCTCGATCATCAACGTCCACCACTCGTTCCTGCCGGCGTTCGCCGGCGGACGTCCGTATCACCGCGCGCACGAGCGCGGCGTGAAGCTGATCGGCGCGACCAGCCACTACGTGACCGACGAGCTCGACGAAGGGCCGATCATCGAGCAGGACGTGATCCGCGTCTCGCATCGCGATCAGCTCGACGACCTGGTGCAGAAAGGCCGCGATCTCGAGAAGACGGTGCTCTCGCGCGCGGTGCGCTGGCACATCGAGCACCGCATCCTGATCTATTCGAAGAAGACAGTGATCTTCGACTAGAAGGAAATCGCGTCGCGCAGCGTCTGATGCAGGCGCCCGTTGGTCGCCAGCACCGAGCGCGTCTCCAATCCAACCGGCTTGCCCGACAGGTCGGTGAACGTGCCGCCCGCCTCGCGCACGATCACCGCGAGCGCGGCGATGTCGAGGATGTTCACGTCGGATTCGATCGCCGCGTCGATCTTGCCGGTCGCGAGATAGTGGTAGTGCAGGAAATCGCCGTAACCGCGGATGCGATGCAGCTTCGGCACGATCGCGCCGAGCTTCGCCCACGAAGCCGACGTCGCGAGCGTCGCGAGATTGCCGGTCGACAGCGTCGCCTTCTCGATCGCGCTCACCTCGCTCACGCGCACCTGCTCGTCGCCGAGCCACGCGCCTTTGCCTTTCTCGGCCCACATCACTTCACCGGCACCGCCGTTCCAGCACGGCGCTGACGACACGCCCAGCACGAGCTCGCCACGCCGCATCAGCGCGATCTGGACCGAGAAGATCGGATAGCCGCGCACGAACGCTTTGGTGCCGTCGATCGGATCGACCAGCCAGAGATTCTCGGCGTCGGCGTGATCGCGTCCGGTCTCTTCGCCGAAGAATCCGTAGTCCGGGAATTTCTCCGACAGGATTTTCTTGATCGCGCGCTCGGCGGCGACGTCGACTTCGGTGACCGGACTCGCGTCGGCCTTGAAGTCGACCTTGAAGTTGCCGCGGTACGCCTTGCGGATGATCTGCGCAGCGGCGTCCGCCGCGGCGAGCGCCGCGCTGAGCTCTTGGCTTTGCATGGCGGCATAATAGCGGCGCAGGTGCCCGGACGCTTTGACGAGCGCTCGGGTGAAACGGGAAGCCGGTGAACATTCCGGCGCTGCCCCCGCAACGGTAAGCAAGAAGAGCTGAGTCCCACGCCACTGGAGCAATCCGGGAAGGCATTTCAGCGAACAGCTTGCGAGCCCGGAGACCGGCCTGCACCACGCCGCGCAAGCGGTTTCGCCACTCGATTCGCCCCGCGGGGATGCGGGCAGGAGAGCTTGAATGATCCGTTACGTCTTGGTGTGCGCTTTGTGCGCATCGGCCTTTGCTGCGGCCGACGAACCTTCGCAGCAATTCGAGTCCGTGATCGTCACGGCGACGCGCTCGGAGCAGCCGCAGAACCGGCTGCCCGCGGCGATGACGGTGATCACCCGCACCGACATCGAGCGCAGCGGCGCGCACACGCTCGCCGAAGCGTTGCGCGGCGTCGCCGGCGTGCAGATCTCCGGCGATTTCTACGGCGACGGCTCTTCCGCTGTGATCGACATGCGCGGCTTTGGCGTCGGCGCGAATGCCACGACGCTCGTGCTCGTCGACGGGCGTCGGCTCAACAATCCCGACATCGCGCCGCCGGACCTCGCATCGATCTCGCTCGAGAGCGTCGAGCGGATCGAGATCATCCAGGGCAGCGCTGGCACGCTGTACGGCGATCAGGCTGTCGGTGGCGTGGTGAACATCGTCACGCGCCAGGCCGCGAAGCTTGCCGGCGACGTGCGGCTCGAAGGCGGGAGTTATTCCGGCCAGCGCGCGAGCGGATCGATCGGGCAACGCGTCGGGGGATTCTTCTATCGCATCTCCGGCGAAGCGAGCGGCAGCGACAACTACCGTCGCCACAACCATCACGAGAACGAGAACGCGCTCGGGCGCGCCGGCTACGACTACGTCAGCGGCGCCGCGTATCTGGAAGCGGGTTACATCAACGATCGCGTGCAGACGCCGGGCGGCCTGACCGCGGAGAAGGTCGAAGAGGATCGCCGGGACTGTTCGCATTGCGACGACTACGCCGACGTGCAGACGACGCTGCAGAGGCTGAACTGGCGACAGACGCTGAACTCGGGCTGGGAATTCGAGACCGACTTCACGCACCGTCGCAGCGACGGAAATGTGCAGCTGACGTTCGGCGAAACGGCTTCTACGCTCGTGCAGAACCGCAATCTCTGGTCGCTCAATCCGCGCGCCACTGGGAAATTCCGCATGGCCGCCGGCGAGGCGCTCGTCACCGTCGGCGCCGACGGGCAGCTCGCCGAGTACGAACTGATCTCCGCGATCGGGCCGCAAACCGACACGCAGCGCACGCGCGACTTTTACGCGCAGGCCGTGCTGCCGATCGTCTCCTCGCTCGAAGGTACGATCGGCTGTCGCCTCGCGCGCGTCGACAACGAGCTCTTCGACGGCTTCACTTTCCCGACGCCGACGTCCGTCAGCGATTCACAGCACGCGCTGGAAGCCGGCGTCGCCTGGCGCGCGATCGAGCATCTGCGCCTGTTCGCGCGTTATGACGGCAACTACCGATTCGCGAAAGCCGACGAGTTCTACAGTCTCGGACCGCCGCCGTCGGGCGCGCCGTTGCTGCAGACGCAGACCGGCGGCACCTACGAGATCGGCGCGGACTGGAAGACAGAGCCGATCGAGCTGCACGCGTCGCTCTACAAACTGGAATTGAAGAACGAGATCTCGTTCGATCCGAACACGTTCTCCAACTTCAACCTGCCGCGAACGCGTCGCGACGGCGTCGTGCTGCAGGCCGATTGGCGCGCACTCGATCTGCTGACCTTGTCCGCGGGCGGTCAGTACGTGCGCGCCGTGCTCACCGGCGGCTCCAATAGCGGCCGCGACGTTCCACTCGTCGCGCGCGAGACGGGGCGCGTCGCCGCGACCGTGACTCTCGCGAAGAACGTGAGTACGTATGTCGAGCTGATCGCCACCGGCCATCGACCTTACGACAGCGATTTCGCGAATTCCGCCGGGGAGCTGCCGGGCGTTGCCGTGGTCAATGTCGCCGCGAACGGCAGCTACGGTCCATGGCGCGCCAGCGCTCGCGTCAACAACCTCGCCGATCGCAAGTACTCCGAGTACGGCGTGCTCACGTTCGCCGGGCCCGCGTTCTATCCGTCGCCCGGCGTGAATTTCTGGCTTAGTCTTGGCTACGCGTTCTAACCGGGCAGCCATCATGGGTCACCGCCTCTCGAAGATCGTCACGCGCACGGGCGACAAGGGCACCACCGGCCTCGCCACCGGCGATCGGGTCGCCAAGACGCACGCACGGATCCGCGCGCTCGGCGACGTCGACGAGCTCAACAGCCAGCTGGGCGTCGTGCTCACGCAGGATCTGCCCGAGCCGGTGCGTAAGGCGCTCACGCGCATCCAGCATCAGCTGTTCGATCTCGGCGGCGAGCTGTCGATGCCGGGTGCGGTGGTCGTCGGCGAAAAGCAGCTGATGGAGCTCGAGCGCGACGTGCTTCAGCTCAATCTCGATCTGCCGCCGCTCAAGGAGTTCGTGCTGCCGGGCGGCAATGCGCCCGCGGCCGCGTGTCACCTCGCGCGCGCGATCGCGCGCCGCGCCGAGCGATCGCTGTGGATGCTGAACGAGGCCGAGCCGATCAATCCGATCAGCCTGCGCTTCGCGAACCGGCTTTCCGATCTTCTGTTCGTGTCCGCGCGCGTGCTGGCACGCGCTGACGGCGGCAAGGAAGTGAGCTGGCGGAGGACGTGAGACGCTAGTCTTCGACCCGGCCGCGCAGCGATTTCACGTGCGCGCGCCGGGCCTTGCTCTCCAGTCTGCGCTCTTTCGACCCGCGCGTCGGACGCGTCGGCCTTCGCGTCTTGCGCACGACACTCGCCGCGCGCACGAGGTCGTGCAGCCGACGCAGCGCCTCCGCGCGATTCATGTCCTGGCTGCGATGCTGCTGCGCCTTGATCACGACCACGCCGTCCTCGGTGATGCGCCGATCGTGGCTCGCGAGCAGGCGCTCCTTGATCTCCTGCGGGAGTGACGAGGCGCGCACGTCGAAGCGAAGGTGGATCGCGCTGGAGGTCTTGTTGACCTTCTGGCCGCCGGCGCCCTGCGAGCGCACCGCGGTGATCTCGATCTCGGACTCCGGGATCTCGAACAACTAGATGCCCATCGACGACAGGGCCGTGATCAGCCGGGACAGGATCGCCGTGAGCGTCGGATGCTGGACCTCGAGCTGCTTGATCGACTCGAGCACCTCTTCGCGCTCGCCGGCGTCGTCGGTGCGGCGCAGCAATCGCTCCATCGCCGCCAGCAGCGCCTGCATGCGCTCGCGATCGCGCGCATCGCGGAACGACAGTCCCTGCGTCTCGGCGCGCAGCTTCTCCAGGGTCAACCGCAATTCATCCTTGGTCATGGTCAAAGTCTAGCGGACCGGGGAAACGCGCGGGTTTGGGCTTATGCTGGACAAGGGAGGCTTCACCATGTCCGATCGGAGCACGCGGAGAGCGCGCGGGCGCGGCTGCGCCACGCTCCTCCTCGTGCTGCTGGCGGCAACCCAGGCCCGCGCGTTCCCGCCCGGCGAGCCGGTCCCCGAGTCCATCGAAGACCTCACCATCACGCCGGCGCCATCCGCGCCCCCGAGCGAGGAAGCGGTCGCGCAGATCGAATACGAAGCCGAGAAGCCGCCGCCGACGCCCGCGAACCCGTGCGCCGAGGACCGCGCGACCGACACGATGCCGATGCTCGACGAGACACGCCGCATCCTGGAAGAGACGACCTGCAGCGCCGCGTTGTGGGCCGACAGCCTGTTCGGCGAGAAAGGCGACATCGAGGCTGCGCGCGCGGTGCACGGGCACGTGGAGATCTCCGGCGCCTACTCGCAGTTCGACGGCAGCAAATTCCGCGTGCGCATGGACGTACGCGCCGACCTGCCGACGCTCAAGCATCGCCTGAACGCGTTCATCGGCCGCGACAACGAGAACGATTTCCTGCGCGATCGCTCCGAAGGCTTTGCGCTGCGCTCGCAGTTCCCGCGGCTCGACGATCGCGAAGGCTGGCTCGGCGGCCTCGGCTACTCGCTCCCCGAAACCGACCGCTTCCGCTCGGAGTTCCGCATCGGCGTGCACGGGCTCGGGCCGCCGCAGCTGTTCCTGCAGTGGCGCACGCGTCTCAACCTCTACTCCGACGAGCGCAACGTGTTCTACGTGCGCATGACACCGTTCTGGAATACCGACGACGGCGTCGGCCTCACCGGCAATTTCGACTGGAGCCACGTGCTGTCGGCGACGCGCCTCTTGCGCCTGTCGACCGCGGCGACGCGCTCGCAGAAGACCGAAGGCATCGACTGGCGCAGCGCGGTCATCTACTACCAGAGTCTCCGCCAGGGTCGCGCGCTCGCGTTCGAGAACTTCGTGCGCGGATCGACCGAGGCGCCCGAGCCGCTCGGCGAGTTCGGCATGCGCGTGGTCTACCGCGAGCCGATCTTCGCGCAGCGGCTCTACGTCGAGACCGTCATCGGCTACAGCTGGCCGCGCAACGACCCGTCGCTGCCCCGCGACGGATCCTTCGGCACGGGCGTGTCGATCGACATGCCGTTCGGCAAAACCTGACGCCGGTCACACCGCTGGTCCGGCCACCATAGACAAGACCTAGCAAGCGGCACGCGCGGCTGGCATCCTGTCGTAGCTTCGTTGGGGAGCGCTGGAAGCCGGCCGCTCTAGGCCCGGCAGCGTCAGGAGCAACACAGGTGGTCCGCAGTCTCATCGCGCTCGCAGTCGCGGGCGCCGCTTGGTGTACATCGACGGTTTCCTTCGCCGCGACGCCGGTGCCGACCGCGGGCGCGAAGGTCACCGCCGGCAACCGCATCGCCTACGTCATCGCGCGCGGCTACGGGGACAACCGCCGCTTCGAGCTGGTCACCGACGACGCCAACGGTGGCGATTGCCAGGTGATCGTGTCCTCGCGCGATCCACTGATGTCGCCTGCGTGGTCGCCCGACGGCACGCAGATCGCCTATGCAGGATTCCTCCGCGGCAGCGGCGCGATCTTCGTCGTCGATCTGCACAGCCACACGCCGCGACTGGTGACGCAGGAGCCCGGCGTCAACGGCGCGCCGGCGTGGTCGCCCGACGGCAAGTCGCTCGCGGTGAGCCTCTCGTTCGGTCACAACGCCGACATCTACGTCGTCGATCTCGCCAGCGGCACGCGCAAGCGTCTCACCGATCATCCGGCGATCGACACCGAGCCGGCCTGGTCGCCGGACGGCACCGAGATCGCGTTCACGTCGGATCGAACGGGTCTGCCGCAGATCTACACGGTCAGCGCGGGCGGCGGCGAAGCGCATCGCGTTTCGATCGAGGGCAAGAAGAACATGAAGCCCGCGTGGTCGCCCGACGGCACCGAGCTCGCAGTGATGCACTACGAAGGCTCGCGCTCGCGCATCGGGCTGTTGCATCTGCAAGGCCACGTGTTCCGCACCGTGAGCGACGGCCCGATGGACGAGTGCCCGAGCTTCGCGCCCGACAGCGGCAAGCTCATCTACGCCGACGTGCAGAAAGGCAACTTGAGCGTGATCGGCACGAATCGCCAGCTGCTGCGCAAGATCCCGCAGCAAGGCGACGTACATGAAGTCGCCTGGTGGACGCCGGGCCGCGGCCGCAGCGTGCAGCCGATGAGCGACGCGATGGCGTCGTCGCCGCCGCGCCCGATCGATCAGCGCATCACGCAGGAATCGCTGCCGCACTCCTACGACCAGCCGTAGGACTCGCTTCTAGTCCTCGCGGCGCAGCCAGTCGAGGATCAGCGCGTTGACCGCTTGCGGCTTCTCGCGGTGCAGGAAATGCCCTGCGCCCTCGACCGTCGTCCATTCGTAAACGCCGGAGAACTCGCGGCGGCTGCCTTCGAGCATCTCCTTGCGCATGTCGCGCGTGCCGCACGCGCACAGCGTCGGCACGGAAATCTTGCGATCGATCCGCGCACGAATGTCGGCGAGCGCCGGATCAGCGTGCTTGCCGAACATGGCGCGGTAGTACGCGAGCGTCGCCTCGACCGCTCCCGGCTCGCGCATCATTTCGCGGACGCGCGCGACGTGCGCGTGATCGCGGAAATCCGGCGACCACAGCCACCACAGGAATTGCAGGAATGCGCCGTCACGCAGCTTGCACAGCCGTTCCGGCAACCCTGGCAGCTGGAACAGGAACCAGTGGAAGGAGCGGATCACGTGCGCGGGTGATCGACGCAGCGTGCGCCGGATCTCCGCCGGATGCGGCACCGCGAGCAGCACCGCGCGCGTCACCGTTTCCGGAAACGCTGCGAGCAGCGCGTAGGCGATCGACGCACCCCAATCCTGCGCGACGAGCAGAACGGGCTTGCCGCCGTTCAGCACGTCGATCAGCGATTTGAGATCGAGCGCGAGCGTGGCGCGATCGTAGTAACCGTGCTCGGGAATCTCCGTCGGCGGATAGCCGCGCAGGAACGGCGCGACGACGCGATAGCCCGCCGCCGTCAGCGCGGGGATCTGGTGCTCCCACGAGTAGGCGTTGTCGGGATAGCCGTGGAGCAGCAGCACGGTCGGCCCGCTGCCGGCCTCCAGAAACGCAAAGCGCAGGCCGTTCGCCTGCGCTTGCTCGAGCTCCACGACGTCGTTACTGGACCGGGCCGATGAAGTCCATCTTGCCGATGTCGACGCCGTTGTGACGCAGGATGTTGTACGCCGTCGCGCAGTGGAAATAGAAATTCGGCAGGATGAAATGGTTCAGGAACGGCTCGCCCTTGAACTTCATCTCGCCGCGCGGCGACTTCAGCACCACCTCACGCTCTTCGGAGCCGTCGATCTGCGCGGGCTTGAAGCCCTTCAGGAAATCGCGCGCCTTGTCGATGCGCGCGAGCAGCTCGTCGAAGGTCTTCTCGTTGTCTTCCCATTTCGGCGGCTCCTGTCCCGCGAGCCGCGCGACGCAAGCCTTCGACATGTCGGTCGCGATCTGGACCTGGCGCGACAGCGGGAACATGTCGGGGAACAGCCGGAAATTGATCAGCGCGGACGGATCGAGCTTCTTCGCCTCGACGTGCGCGGCGGCCTTCTGCAGGATGTTGCGCAGGTTGCCGAGCATGTGGGTCAGCGCCGGCACCGACGCCTGATACATCGACATCGCCATGGCTTCACTCCCGCTTGGAATTTGGGATCGGAAGTCTAAGCGAAGTTCACGCCGCCGCGGCGAGCAGCTCCGGCTGCGCTTCGCGCGCCTCGTGATCGCGATGGCGCAGCGCGCGACCCATGCGCACCTGCCCGAACGCGCTGGTGTACTGACCCTCTTCCCAGGCGAGGTGACCCGCAACCGCCACGTGCGTCACCACGCCATCGGGACGATTGACCATCTGGTGATGCTCGAACAGATCGCGCCAGACGTATCGCACCGTCGTGTCTGGATTCCACGTCGCGAGCGCGTCGGGATCGACGACGACGAGATCCGCCGGCGCGCCCACCGCGACGCGACCCGCCCGCACCGCGAAGAAATCCGCAGGCTCGCTGGTGAGACGCCGCACGGCCAGTGCGACCTTGTCGACGCCGTCTTCCTGCGCGAACTTCAGCGTGCGCAGGTTGCCGTCGTAGAACGCCATGTTGGTGAGATGCGCACCGCTGTCGTTGAAGCCCGGCAGGATCAGCGGATTGAACAGGAGATCCTTCACCACCTTGCGATCGCGATTCGCCGAGATCACCCACCAGCGCAGCTTTGTGTCGTACTCGCGCAGCAGATGCAGGAAGAACGCGCAATCGTCGCCGATCGGCTTGGGGAATTTCGCGAACGCGGCCGCTTCGTCCGTATCGCGCGCGCCCTGCCCGCTCGCCTGCCACTGCACGAGCCGATCGTAGGCGGCTTGCATCGGCTGGCCGTTCCAGGCCGTCACCGGACACGTGTCGATGGTCATGTCGGCGAGATCGCGCGACAGCACGTTGTCGTCGCGATTGAGCAGCCGCTTCAGCCGCGCGAGATTGAAGCCGCGCTTGCCGCGGAACCACATCCTGCGGAACGCGGCGACGTAGCCCGGATCGTTGAGGATCTTCAGGCGCCCCGCGCGATCGTCGAGGTCGAGCTCATTCAGGCGCCGCAGCTCCGGCACTTCTTCCGCGAGCGGGGTGACGACGCCGTCGCTCCACACCTTGAACGGCGCCGAGAGGGCCTGGAAGCGGAAGATGCCGCGCACGAAGCGCGAGTTGAGGATCTTCGACAGCAGCAAGCCCATCTTCACGATCGACTTGTTGGTCGCGAGATCGATCGCCGCGACCGCGGTGGTCTTCAGCGGCTTGCCGAAGAAGCGGCCGCTGGTGAGCAGGAAGTTGCGGAACACGTCGAGCTTCTTGTCCTTCGGCGGCGTGGCCTGCCACACGCGCTCCCACTTGCGCACGATGTTGGTCAGGAATTTCAGCTCGGAGTACGGCGCGAACTGCGTCGGGATCTGCTTGTGCGTGTTCGGCGAATTGGCGAGGAAGTGGAACGGCAGCGCGTCGGTCGACAGGCCGACGTAGCCTTCGCGCATCCCCTTCTCGACCAGCGCGCCCATGCGCTCGAGCTCGTGCGGCGTCGGATCGCGCGACACCGAATCCTGCAGGCCCATCACTTCGATGCGCAGCATCGAGTGCGGGATCATCGGCACCACGTTCGGGCCGAGCGGCAGCTTGTCGAAGTGCGCGAGGTAATCGGCGGAATTGTTCCAGTCGACGGCGTCGGCGACCTTGCGCAGCACCGGCTTCGGCACGTTCTCGACGCGCGCGAAGCAATCGACGATGGGATCGGCACCGAGCTTGCGCTGCGCGCCGAACGCGAGCCCGAGCGAGCAGTTCGAGACGACGACGGTGGTCGTGCCGTGACGCACCGCTTCCGGCAATCCCGGCGCGAGCTCCACTTCGAGATCGAAGTGCGTGTGGATGTCGAGCAGGCCGGGCATCAGCCAGCGGCCTTGCGCGTCGATGATCTTCTCGGCGCGCGATTGCGGCAGATTCGGCGCGATCTCGGCGACGACGCCGTTGCGCACGGCGACGTCCGCGCGCACCGGCGCGGCTCCGCTGCCGTCGAACACGAGCGCGTTGCGGAACAGCAAGTCCCAGCGATGCACCGCTTGATCCATGAGATGGACTCCGGCCTGACGTTGTCCCGGCCAGCAGGATACGCGCGCCATTCGCAGGGGGCAGTAGGAAATTTGGCTCTGGGGAGCACGGAACCCATCGCGCGTCACGGTTTCCTAAGAGCGGAGGTTCGACATGAAACGCTTCGCTCTTCTGCTTCCTCTTGCGCTGACCGGCAGCATCGCGCTCGCGCAGGACACGACGCCGACGCCGCCACCGGTACCCACTCCGAACACGGCTCCGGCCACGCCACCACCGCCGCCGGCGTCGCTGCCGCCGACGGACGCTGTCACGCCACCGCCACCGCCGACGCTGCCCAACATCGATCCGGCGATGCCCTCGACGCAGCCAGCCGATCCGACGCAGCAAAGCGCACCGGACCCGACGCAGAAGCGAGTGCCGCTGCGCCTGCGCCGCAAGCACCCGACCGTTTCGCAATAGATCGCGGGTCGGCCTTCAGGCCGACGCTTCGCGATACGAGGAGTGCTCGCGCAATCGCTGCAGCCGCGCGCGGAGCGCCGCTGACTCGCGCGCGAGCGCTTCGCCGATCGCGGCGTGGAATCCGCGATGCGCGAACCAGTGGGCGGAATGACTGAGCTCGGGCTCGAAGCCGCGCAGCAGTCGATGCTCGCCCTGCACGCCGGCGTCGAACCGCTGCAGGCGATTCGCGATCGCGTAATCGATGCCCCGGTAATAGCAGAGCTCGAAATGCAGTCCCGGGATGTCGCGCGCGGCGCCCCAGTGCCGGCCGTAGAGCGTGTCGCCGTCGCGGAAGAAGAACGCCATCGCGACGATCTCGTCGCCGTCGTACGCCAGGCAGAGCTGCATCGCGTGCGCAAAATGACTTGCCCATGCGCGTAAGCACGCCGCGGTGAGATACGGCGGCTGACCGCGCATCTCGTAGGTCGATGCGTAGAGCGCGTGGATGCGCGACCACTCCGCGATCTCGCCGGCCCCGCGCCAGACGATCTGCAAGCCGGTCGCGGCGATGGCGGCGCGCTCTCGCTTGATGTTCTTGCGCCGCTTGCTGGAGAGCCGCGAGAGGAAATGGTCGAAGCTCGCGTATCCCGCGTTGGTCCATCCGTAGCGCAGCTGCGCGCGCGGGAGGAATCCGAGCGACTCCGCGATCGCGAGCTCGGACTCGGGAAGGAACAGGATGTGCGCGCTGGTCTCTCCTGCGCGATCGATGAGCGCGCGCGCCAGGTCGCGTCGGCCGGCTTCACTCGCCGCGAGCAGCCGCGGGCCCGGCACCGGCGTGAACGGCACGCTGCAGACGAGCTTGGGGTAGTAGCGCAGGCCGCGCTCCTGGTACGCCGCCGCGAACTCGAAATCGAAGACGAACTCGCCCCAGGAATGCGTTTTCCGGTACGCCGGAGCCCACGAACCGTCCGCCAGCCGCACTGGCGCGGGGGTCCAGCCATGCTTCGGCGTCGCGCAGCTCTCCTCCAGAGGACCGAGGTAGCCCGCGCTCGTGAACAGCGATCCGTCCCCGGTCATTCCGGGATGCTAGCCCAAGAGCCTGGCGACGACCTTCAAGTCTCTGATCAGGTCCCGACGTGCCTGCGCGCGGCTCTCGGAATCCGGCGCCCGCAGCACGGACGACGGGTGCACCGTCGCCACCGCATGCTCGGCGAGCGTCGTAGGCAGGACCTTGCCGCGATTGGCGAGGAGCTTGAAGCTGCGACCGAGCAGCGCCTGCGCCGCGGTGGCGCCGAGGCAGACGAGCACGGCGGGCTTCAGCTGCGCCAATTCCTCGCCGAGCCATGGACTGCAGGCGGCGATCTCGCGCGCGCTCGGCTTGCTGTGGAGCCGGCGTTTTCCTCTGGGCTCCCACTTGAAGTGCTTCACGACATTCGTGACGTAAGCATCTGCTCGCGAAATGCCGGCGGCCTGCAGCGCTTCGTCGAGCAAGCGCCCCGCCGGCCCGATGAAAGGCTCGCCGGCGAGGTCTTCGTCGTTGCCTGGCTGCTCGCCGACGAGCACGACGCGCGCGTGCTTCGGACCGCTGCCGAACACCGTCTGCGTGGCGTTGCGATACAGGTCGCAGCCGCGACATCGCTTCGCCGCGCGCTCGAGCGTAGCGAGCGTCTTGCGTTCGGGAAAGAAGTCGCGCGCGCTGCGCTCCGGCGGCGGCGAAGGCAATCCGGCGGACGGTTTTCTGGCCATGCGAGCGTACAGAGGCGCCGCGCATGCACGAAGTTCCGGCGGCGCGCAAGTCGCATTTCTCGATGAAAAACTCACCAAAAATGATTTTTCCCGGTGTAAGCTTCGCACCGTGCGAGCGACGCGACCTTCGCACTTCCAATCAACGCAAGGGGTGAAACAGATGGCCAAAGCCAAGAAAGCAGCTGCAAAGAAGAGTGGTGGTGGGGGCAAGAAGCTCCGTGGTGGAATCTCCACGCCGGTGACGCTCTCCGCGCAGCTCGCGGACATCGTCGGCGGCTCGACGATGACGCGCGCGGACCTGACGAAGAAGATCTGGGCCTACATCAAGAAGAACGGCCTGCAGGATCAGAAGAACCGCCGGAACATCAACGCCGACGCCAAGCTGAAGCCGATCTTCGGCGGCAAGGGCACGGTCTCGATGTTCGAGATGACGAAGCTCGTCAACAAGCACGTCAAGTAAAACCCTTTTCGATCGTCGCTGATCGGCGACGATGCGGCATCCGACGCGCGGCCTTCCGGGGCCGCGCGTTCTTTTTGTGCGGCAGCGGACCGAATCTTGCGGCGCCGAAGCACACGCTGATCCTGACCCCGCGAGGAAAACGACGATGGCCCTGATGCGCGAAGAGAAGGCGGTGATCGAGGAGGAGCTGCGCACGCGCGAGCGCGAGCTGGATCCCGACGACGACGAGCTCTGCGCGGTCGGGCGCGCGATCGAGGCCATTCGCGAAGGCGAATACGGTCATTGCACCGACTGCGGCGCCGACATCCCGTTCGAGCGCCTGCGCGCGCAGCCTACCGCGCTGCGTTGCGCGCGATGCGAAGCGCTCTTCGAGAAAAATTTCGCAAGTCAGCAGCGAGGTCCGACGCTCTAGAGCGCGCTCGGCCGCGCACGCGCACGATCGGCGTGCCCGCGAGCCGCGCTTCCAGTGCGTGCGCGTCGAACGGCGCGTGCACTTTCCGATCGTTGTCGAAATAGCAGTAGACGTCGCCGTTGCGCTGCCACCGACGGATGCGCTCCGCCCAGCGCTCGAGGGCTGCGGCCGTGTAGCCGCTCGCGTAGAGCTCCTTGTCGCCATGCAGGCGCAGATACATGAAGTCCGCGGTGACGTCTTCCATGAACGGCCACTTGCCTGCAGTGTCGGCGACGACCAGCGCGACGCGCTGCTCGCGCAGCAAGTCGACGAACGATGGCGTGACGAACGACGGATGCCGCACTTCCATCGCGTGACGCAGCGGCAGATCGACGTCGATCGTCAGGCGCGCGCGTCCACTCAGGCGACGATCGCGCCGGCGCGCGACGCGCATCGCCTGCTCGCTCGTGCGTGGCAGCAGATCGAGAAAACGTGCGATGCGATCGCGGTCGTACTTCAGCATCGGCGGCAGCTGCCACAGGAACGGCCCGATCTTGTCGCGCAGGTTGAAGATCCCCGACGCAAAGAAGTTCGCGAGCGGCGTCTCGCAATGGTTGAGCTTCAGCATGTGCGTGATGTAGCGGCTGCCCTTCAGCGCGAACACGAAGCCGTCCGGTGTGTCGGCGTACCAGCGCGCGTAGTTCTCCGGCCGCTGCAGCGAATAGAACGAGCCGTTCAGCTCGATCGAGCGGAACTCGCGCGACGCGTAGTGCAGCTCGCGATGCTGCGCGAGCCCTTTCGGGTAGAACACCTGGCGCCACGGCGCGTAACGCCAGCCGGAGATGCCGATGAGCGCGCGTCCGGATTGCGGGATCATACGTATGTAGAGTGACGCGACGCCCCCGCGTTCCTGTCTGGAGAGGTTCCGTGGCCGGTTATTTCGGAAACAGCAGCCTGAAGATCAGTCCCAAGGACTTCCCCGAGCCGAAGGACGACGCGCCGCGCGCGGCGAAACCCGGACGCGCGCTCGCCGTGCTCGCCGGCGGCTGCTTCTGGTGCGTCGAGGCGGTCTATCGCGATCTCGACGGCGTGCTCGAAGTGGTGAGCGGCTATTCCGGCGGCAGCGAGGACACTGCCGACTATCGCTCCGTCTGCACCGGGCGCACCGAGCACGCCGAAGTCGTGCAGATCGCGTACGATCCGTCGCGCACGACGTTCGGCCAGCTGCTCAAGATCTTCTTCGCGATCGCGCACGACCCGACCCAGCTCAATCGCCAGGGCAACGATGTCGGCACGCAGTACCGCTCCGCGATCTTCTACGCCGACGACGAGCAGAAGCGCGTCGCCGAGCGCTACATCGCGCAGCTCGACGCGGCGAAGGTGTTCGGCTCGAAGATCGTCACGCGGCTCGAGCCGCTCAAGGCGTTCTTCGAAGCCGAGGGCTATCACCAGAACTACGCCGAGCTGCATCCCGATCAGCCGTACATCCAGGCGATCGCCGCGCCGAAGGTCGACAAGCTCCGCGAATATTTCGGCGACCGGCTGAAGCGCTAGGGAAACGTTCTAGTTCTTGGCGACGTCGCTCGGCGGCGGCGCTTTCCTCGGGGCCGGCGCGCTCCAGTACACCTTCAGCTGCTTGCGGCCGAACTGCCGCGCGGCCGCGACGTCGCTGCCCATGAAGATGTCGATCGTGTTGCGCCACTGGTTGGGCGTGCGATCGAGCACGAGGAACTCGCCCTTGAAGCCCTCGATGCGCACACGCTTGCGATGCGTGAGCCCCTTGTCGGCGAGATCCGGCGACACCGCGATCGCGCGCAAGCCGGGCTTGATCGCGTCGAGGTGATCGCCCCACGCGCCGAGGATCGGATCGCCGTCGGTCTGCGCGAGCGTGCAGTTGTATGCGGTCGCAGTGACGGTGAGGCTCTGCTGCGCGGTCGCGTGATGATGTGCGCGCTTGTGCTTCTTGTGCTTGCCGGTCGCGGCGAGCGCGCCTGTGCTGATGCACAAGCAAAGGATCGGAACCAAGCACGCGCGCGCGATTCCAAATTCACGTTGGCGGTTCATTTTTGGAGGTTCAGATGCCACGTGGCGACAAGTCAGCATACACGGACAAGCAGAAGCGGCAGGCGGAGCACATCGAGGAGAGCTACGAGGATCGTGGCGTCTCGGAGAAGGAAGCGGAGGCTCGCGCCTGGGCGACGGTGAACAAGCAGACCGGCGGCGGCGAGAAGCGCGGCAGCGGGCGGCGCACGCCGGCGTCGCGCAAGAAAGCGGCGCGCAAGGACTCGGCGAAGCGCGCGGCGCAGACGCGTCGCGGCCGCTCGCCCAATCGCGGCCGGGCTTCGGCTCGCAAGAGCAAGCGTCGCTAGCGGCGCCGGCGCTTCTGGCGGGCGACTTTCGACGCCTGCTTGCCGAGCGCGGTGCGCGTCTTCTTCGACAGGTGCGCGATGGTGCGCTTGGATTTCGCGGCCTTCGCCGCCTTGCGGATGTTCTTGCGCGCGGCGGCCTTCTGTCTTGCGGATGCCATGGATGGGGGTCTCGTGCGGGGATTGAACTGCGACAGCGCGCCTGCGTGAAGTACTCCCGCGACGCGCGGAACGCTGCGCATCGACGGCTGGTCGAATCAGCAGGAGCCACGCCATGAATCCACTCCGATTGCCGGGTGCTGCGCTCGCCGTCGCGATCCTCTCCGCCTGCGCGACGGCAACGCCCTACCAGCCGCTCAAGGGCGGCGAGGGCTACGCCGAGCAGAAGCTCGAGGCCAACCGCTACCGCATCGCGTTCGCCGCGAATTCCGCGACGCCGCGGCAGAAGGCGCAGGACTACGTGCTGCTGCGCGCCGCCGAGCTCACGCTCGAGCAGGGCTACGACTACTTCGTCCTGACCGGGCAATCCACCGGGGCGGAGCCGCGCTCGAGCGCGTTCTCCGTCGGCGTCGGGGGGTTCAGCTTCGGCGGCAGCGGCGGCGTCGGTGCTGGCGTCGGCGTCGGCAGCGGCGGCAGCTCGGATTTCACGCAAGTCGCCGACATCGTCATGTTCAAGGGCGCCAAGCCCGAGAACGATCCGAACGCGTTCGACGCGCACGCGGTGAAGGACAATCTCGAGGGGGCCATGAAGAAAGGAGGAACCTCGTCATGAAGACCCCATGCTTGCTCGCTGCGCTCACACTCTTCGCGATACCGCTGGCGACGCTCGCCGACATCCGCACCGACGCGAGCGGGCGGCGCGTCGATTGTCACGAGGAAACCGTGACGACCACGAAGGAGAAGGAAGGCCACCCGGTCGCCGGCACTGTCGTCGGCGCTGCTGCGGGGGCGGTGATCGGCCATCAGTTCGGCAGCGGCCACGGCAACGATGCCGCGACCGCCGGCGGCGCGGTGGTCGGCGGCGTCGCCGGGCACGAGATGGCCAAGGGCGGCACCAAATCGGAGACCAAGACCGAGACGCGCTGCGTCCCGATCGATTAATCGATCATCGCTTCCGCGGCTTGAGCTGCTTCGCCAGCGCCGACGTCGGCAGCATCTTCAGCACGCGGCCGACGACGTTCCACGGCCAGACCGGAACCGTGGATTCCTGCACGCCGCGATCGATGAGGTCCGCGATGATCTTCGCGCCCTTGCCGACGTCGATCAGGAACGGGCGCGCGTCGCCCATGTCCTGGTTGATCGGCGTGTCGATGTAGCCCGGATACAGCGTCGTCACCTTGATCGGCGTGCCGTGGACTTCGACGCGCGCCGAGTCGGTATAGGTCGCGATCGCGGCCTTCGACGCGCTGTAGGACCCCGAGCCGGGCAGTCCGCGGAACGCGGCGACCGAGGAGATCACCACGAGGTGCCCGCTGTTCTGGTGGCGGAACAGCGCGATCGCCGCGTCGATCGTCGCCATCGCGCCGATGACGTTGGTCTCGATCGTCTTGCGATCGGCGTCGAAGTGGCCCATGCCGATGAGCCCGTTGCTGCCGATGCCGGCGTTGGCGACGATGAGATCGACGCGGCCGAGCCGCTTGGCTTCGTCGTCGACCAGCTTGAACACGTCCGCGTAGCGCGTGACGTCGAGCGCGCGCGATTCGACCTTGCGCTCGGGATGCTTGGCTCGGATGTCGCGCGCGATCTCTTCGACGGTGTCGATGCGTCGCGCGGCGAGCACCAGATCGTCGCCGCGCGCAGCGAGCTCGAACGCGAGTTGGCGGCCGATGCCCGAGCTCGCGCCGGTGATGATGACATTGCGGTTCATTTCCTTTCCCCATAGGTGAACTGCGGCGCGCAAGCGTACACTGATCGCCCGGAAGGAGAATCGGGGTATTCGGATGAGCGCATGGAAATGGGTGCTGGCAGCCATCGTCGTGGCAGGCGTGGCGGTCGGCGTGGTGCTGTGGCTGCAAGCGACGCCGGAAACGGCGCCGGCGCAACCGCCGGCGACTCCGGCCGCTCCGCAAGCCGCCGCGCCTCAGCACTATCCGCTTCCGGAGCAGGAGCCTGCGCAGCAGTCGCAGGAGCCGCTGCCGCAGCTCGACGGCAGCGACGAAGCGGTGCGCGCCGCGCTCAGCGACACGCTCGGCAAGCAGCCCGTCGAAGCATTCCTGGTGCCGAAGGAATTCGTGCGGCGCTTCGTGGCGCTCGTCGACAGCCTCGATCGCCATCCGGTACCGCTGGAGTTCCGGCCGCTCAAGCACGTCGAAGGCGTGCCGGTCACGCAGCCCAAAGGCACCGACGCGTTCGTGCTTCAGCCCGAGGACGCGAAGCGCTACACGCCGTGGGTGACCGCGCTGCAATCGGCCGACACGCAGAAGCTCGTCGATCTGTACTTGCGCTACTACCCGCTCATGCAGAAGGCCTACGAGGATCTCGGCTATCCGGGCAAGTACTTCAACGATCGCGTCGTGCAGATCATCGACCATCTGCTGGCGACGCCCGAGGTCGACGGGCCGATCGAGCTCGTGCGGCCGAAAGTTCTGTTCCAGTTCGCCGACCCCGCGCTCGAGCAGCGCTCGTGGGGCCAGAAGACGCTGATCCGCATGGGCCAGGACAACGCAGCCGCGGTGAAAGCCAAGCTCGTGCAGATCCGCGGGCGCATCGCGGTCGCCGGCGAAGCGCAGCACTGATCGGCGTTCAGGACCGATTCATCTGACCGCACGAGAATGGGCTCGCGCGGCCAATGCAGGCCGTCCAATCCCCCACCAGGAGAGAGAAGTCATGAGCAATCGATTTGTGCCGGTCGTCGCGTTGTTGGCGCTGCTTGCGGGCTCGGCGTATGCCGACAACGCCGTCAATGTCGACGCCAATGCATCCGTGAAGCACTCGGGCAAGAAGTCCGAGGAATCCGCGCCGGCGGCGAGCGCCGCGGAGGCGCAGGGCAAGGGCGAAGAAGCGGCCGCGAAGGCCGAGGCCGCCGGTAAGGCTGGCGCCGACGCCGCGAAGGAAGGCGGCAAGAAGGTGCAGGCTGGCGCGAAGACGACGGTGAAAGGCGCGCACAAAGCCGTGAAGAGCACGGTCGGCGGCGTCACCGGCGCGGTCGGCGGGCTCACCGGCGACACCAGCGTCAGCGTCGACGCGAACGCGAAGGCCGAGAAGAAAGCCGACGAGAAGAGCGACGAGTAAAGCGACTGCGTTGCGCAGAAGGCGGCCACGGATCGGCCGCCTTTTTTATTGCCCGAACTGTCTTTGATTTGCGACTGCAAAAAGCCACCGCATCGCACCTGTTTGCACGCATTACCCAGCAGCGCTGTCGGCATGACGCGACAGCGCGGCCGCCAAGTGACTGACGTTTGGTCACGGGCGCAGATGGCATCCGATTTGCGGCCTGTGGGGGGACCGGGAAATAACCCGTTTGATGAAACCACCACTGGAGGACACATGAAACTCAGGAACTTCATCCTCATCGGCAGCTTCGCGGCGATGGCCGCGACCGGTGCGGCGATGGCGCAGTCCGGCTCCGGCTCGGCCGGCGCGTCGGGCTCGACTTCGGGCGCCAGCGCTTCTGGCTCGACCAGCGGCTCGTCGACCAATCCGGCTGACCGCATGCCGACCGATCCGACCGCGCCGCTGAACGACGCGAAGAACAAGCTCAAGAAGAACGCGCCTGGCACGCCGAGCACCAGCCCGAACGGCAACCCGACGGGTCCGATCTCCGTGACGCCGCCGTCGCAGGACAATCCGAACACGGCGGTTGACGTGAACACGGATCCGGCGAAGGCGCACGCGGCCGCGGGCACCAACGGCGTCAATGCGAATGCGCAGCTGAACGCCACGAGCCCGGATCAGGCCACGCCGAAGGGCACCAAGAAGAAGAGCAAGTCCGGCCAGTAAACCGGTCGGCAGTCGAGAAGAGCGGGCGCGATCTTAAAATCGCGCCCGTTTTCTCTTGCGCGTGCGCGCGGATTATTATTTTCCTGGCGCGTCATTCGCGCGTGCGGATGTTGCCGCCGCTCGGGCGTCCCGATCGATGCGGCTGTGCGAGCTGGCCCTTGTGGCCGCGCGCAGTGGCCTGCTGACCGCTCAGGACTTCGTCGCCCACACCCGCTTCATCGACCGCGTCGGCGTTGGCGTTGAGACGCTTCTCGAGCCTGGTCTTGCGCGCGCCGGGGCCGCGATCCTCTTCCTGCTTTGCCATGGGGTCCTCCATGTTCGTTGGCGATACAGGTTCGGACCCGACGATGCGACCCGCGTTCAGATGCGCATCAGGCCACGGCGGGGGCTGGTCGTGCCGTAGGTTTCCGCGAGGATCGGCGCGCCCATCGCGGTGAGCGCTTCGCGATGCTTGGCGATCGGCGTGCGCAGCATCTTCTCCTCGAACGGCTTGAGCTGCGCCAAGCAGTCCTGCGCGAGCACGCGCTCGACGAATGCCGCCGTGCGCGGAAAGCGCGACGCATCCAAGACGTAGCGCGCGAACGCCGCGTTACGGAAGAACACCGCGACGCTGATATCCGCGATCGACAACTCGCCGAACAGGAAGCCCAACGCCGGCAATTGCGATTCGAGATACTCCAGGACCTGCGGCATCTCCTCGTTGATCGTCTTGCGCAGCGCGACGTCGTCGGTCGGCCGTCCCCAGACATACGGTCCGATCGCGACCTGGTTGAACAGCTGCCAGATGAAGACGTCGCCCATGCGCGTGTCGGCGTACTCCTCGAGCCAGCGCGCTTTCGCGCCATCGGCGGCGTCGGCGGGGTACAGCCGCGGGCGAGGATGACGATCCTCGAGGTACTGGCAGATCACCGTGGAATCGCACAGCGTCACGCGATCGTCGATCAGCACGGGGATGCGGCGCAGCGGCGACAGCTTCGAGAAGCGATCGTCGCCGAGGAACGCGACGATCGGATCGATCTCGTAGGCGATTCCCTTCAGGTGCAGCACGGCGAGCACCTTGCGCACATACGGCGACAGGTAGCTGCCGATGATCTTCACGGGCGTGGTCATACCTATGAGATTACCTTGAACGTCGCAGCGAAAAGGCGCAGCGTGATCTCATGAACGTCAGGCCCAGCACTCGCAGGAAAGCGCTGCTCGGCATCTTCCGCATCCGCCGCAAGCGCAAGGGCGGCAGGCTCACCGCCAAGGAGCTCGAGCGCGCGTGGCATCCGACCACCGGGCTGCGGAGCGCCGACCTGCGGCTCGCGCTGCTGGCCCTCGCCGACGCCGGCGAGATCGCCGCGCACAGCACGGCGAACGGTCTCGTCTTCGAGCTGACCTGGATGGGCGAGCAGGCGATGCACAAGGCGATCGCGAGCCTCGACGACTTCGGCGACTGGGTCACGCTGTTGCGCGCGCGCACGCGCAAGTCGCGACGCGGCCTGGCGGCGCTGCGGCGCGCGGAGGACACGACGGCCCACGCGCAGTAGCATGGCGGGGTGAAGATCACCTATCAGTTCGAGATGGCCGATCGCGCGCGCCACGAGTTCGCCGTCGATCTCGAGCGCCCGGATCAGCCGCCCGCGAGCGCGACGCTGCCGGCGTGGACCAAGCTCGAATACCACCAGTGCCCGAACTGTCCGCTCAAGCCGGCGCAGTCGCCGCGCTGTCCGGCGGCCGCCGATCTCGCCGCGCCGATGACGGCGTTCGCGAAGATCGTGTCGTACGAGCGCGCGCACGTGACGGTCACCACCGACGAGCGCACCTACTCGAAGGACTGCCAGGTGCAGCAGGCGCTCTCCTCGCTGGTCGCGCTGATCATGGCGACCAGCGGCTGCCCGATCCTCGGGCGCATGCGCGGGCTCGCACGCACGCACCTGCCGTTCGCGACGATGGACGAGACCCTGTTCCGCAGCGTCGGCGCCTATCTCGTGCAGCAGCTGCTGGTGCACAAGAAAGGCGGCGTGCCGGACTGGAACCTCAACGGGCTGCTCGCGCACTACAACGATCTCGACGCGCTCAATCGCGCGTTCAAGACGCGCATCACCGAAGCCGCCGTGCAGGACTCGACGCTCAACGCCGTGGCGACGCTCGGCATGCTGTCGATGGGCGTGTCGCTGTCGATCGAGGATCGCCTCGACGAGCTCGCGCAGTTCGCGGTATCGCTCGACCGCTAGAGCCGCAGCCGATAATCCCCCGAGACGATCGCGCGGATGCGATAGCCGCCGGCGACCCGATCGACGCGCACGTCGCTCAGGTTGTCGCCGTCGATCGCCGGCGTGCCGATGCGCTCCGGCGCCCACACGTCGAGCTCCCCTTGCGCATCCGCCGATCCGCGCACATCGAACGCAGCGGTCTGCGCGTCCGAGCTGATGCTGATGAGATGACCGGGCGCGGCGCGCGGATACGGACGCGACAGCACCATCGCGTCGGTCGTGTCGAAGCCGAGATCGACGTCGCCCGGACAGCCGAGGATCTTCACCTGGATGATCTGCTCGCCCGGCGTGCCGCCGGGCGAGCCCACCGAATGCGGATCGCCGCACGCTTGCGCCCATTGCCACATCGCGCTGCCGGTGAGCGTCGCGTCCTCGTGCTGGCCGAAGCCGACGACGTGATCGAGGCAGTTCTCCGGCGAATCGAAGCAGCCCCACTCGCCCGACCAGAACGTCACGCCGTAGGTCGACGCGACCTCCTGCGAGGACTGGAAGCAGAAGTCCTGCGGCGTCGCCAATCCGATCGAGCCGCAGTAGTTGTGCGGCGCGAAGACGATGTTGCCGTCGTTGGTGAAGCTGGGCAGCGGCGTCGGCGTGTAACCGAGCAGCGACCACTCGATCGACGGCTCGAAGAACACGATGTGGCTCGCGCCCGTCGTCGCCTCCGCGCTGCGGATCGCGGAGATGAGATCGGCGTAAAGCAGCGCGAGCGCGGTCGCGCCATTGGCGCCGACGAGATACCCGGGATTCGGCTCGTTCAGCAGATCGTAGCCCGCGACGTTGGGCTCATCGGCGATCGCCGCTGCGAGCGCAGCCCAGGCCTGGATGAAGTGCGTGCGGATGCCGCTCGTGTCGAGATAGAAATTGGTGAATGCCTGCGACACCGCGGGTGAGACTTCACGCTGCTGGAGGTGGCATGTGCTGAGCCCGTCGGTCAGCGTGGCCCACGCCGGCGCGCCATCCCAGCCGAGCGACGGCTGCAGCGGCGGCAGGCAGCTCTCGCCCGCTTCACGCGTCGCGACGAACTTGCCCCACGCATCCTGGTGCATGTCGACGATCACGTAGATGCCGGACTGCGCGGCCTTCTCGATCTGGCTTCGGATCTGCGCGACGTACGACGCGTCGAACATTCCGGGCTGCGGCTCGAGCTTCGACCAATGCACGAGAAGCCGGATGCTGTTGATGCCGAGCGACGCCATCTCCGCGAAATCGTCCGGCCGCGCCGGCACCGGCGCTGGATTCGCGGGATCGTCGAGGTAGTAGTCGCCGAGCGCGCCGTAATTCACGCCGCGCAGGATCACCTGGCGATCCTGCGCGTCGAAGATGCCGGCGCCGGCTCCGCGGACGGCGTGAAGCGCACTCAGGGAGTCGTCGCCGATCGTTGGCGACGACGTCGACGCGCCGCCGCCACACGCGGCGAGCAACAGCATCGGGAGTGCGGCGACGCCCCGCTTCAGGCCTCGCCCTCCGGCGGCGTGTCGCGCTTCAACAGATCGAGCTTGCGCTGCGCCTCTTCGGCTTCACTCTCGTCGCGCGCCTTCTCGGCCTTGGTGCGGCCGAACTTCGCGCGATTCTCCGCCGCCTCTCTGGCGGCGTCCTCGCGCAGCTTCTTCTTGCGCGCCTTGTTGAAGTTGATGATGTCGGCCATGGATGATCGCTAGTCTACGTCGCCCTGCGACGAATTCTCTAATCGAAGGATTCTCTAATGACGCGGCGCAGCGCGGGCCCGCACACTGCGCGCTGCCTCTGTCGGGTCCGATCATGTTTCGCTTCATTTTCGTCACGGCTTTGTCGGCCGTGCTGTGCGCGTGCGGTGGCGGTGCTGCTACGAGCTCGCCGACGCCTTCCGTCTCCGTCCCCGATACGCCCTCTGTCGACACGCCGGTCGGCGGTGACGAGACGCTTCCCGATCCACTGTTGCCCGCGGTCGAGCCCGGACCCGAGCCGCCGTCGGCGGTCGTCGCGCCCGGCAATCCGGCGAAGCCGAATCTGGTCCTGATCATGACCGACGATCAGACCGTGCGCGATCTCGCCGCGATGCCGTGGACACTCAAGCTCCTGCGCAACGAAGGCGTTGCGTTCACCAACTCGTTCGTGTCGTGGCCGCTGTGCTGCCCGTCACGCGCGACTGCGTTCAGCGGCGTCTACGCCCACAACCATGGCGTGCTCGGCAACTATCCGCCCGACGGTGCCGCTCAGGCGTTCACCACCGACAGCGAAACGCTGCCGGTCTGGCTGCAGCGCGCCGGCTACGCCACGATCCACATCGGCAAGTACCTCAACGGCTACGGCGCCGATCGTCGCGGCAGCACCTACGTGCCGCCGGGCTGGACCGACTGGATGGGGCTCGTCGATCCGACGACGTATCGCATGTGGGGCTACAAGCTGAATCACAACGGCGTGCTGACGACCTACGGCGACGAGAGCGTCGAGGATCCGAAGCTCTACCAGACCGACGTGCTCACCAAGCTCGCGCTCGACGCGATCGATCGCGCCGCGGCGACCGGCAATCCGTTCTTCCTGTCGTTCGCGCCGCTCGCGCCGCACGAGGAGATTCCGGAGAATCCGCCGCCCGGCACTTTCTTCCCCGGACCGCGGCCCGCGCCGCGGCACGCGGGATCGCTTTCGTGGGTGCCATTGCCGCAGGTCCTGGGCTTCGACGAGTCGGATCTCTCCGACAAGCCCGCGATCATCCCCGCGCTCGGCGCGCTGTGGAATCGCGAGACGATGGCCAATCGCGTCAGCCGCTATCAGCGCAGGCTCGAAGCGCTGCGCGCGGTCGACGAAGCGGTCTGGTGGATCATGGTCAAGCTCAAGGTGATGGGCGCGCTCGACAATACCTGGATCGTCTTCACCTCCGACAACGGCTGGTTCAACGGCGAGCATCATCTCGATCTCGGCAAGTACCTCATGTACGAGCCGTCGATCCGCGTGCCGCTGCTCGTCCGCGGACCGGGCGTGATTCCGGGAACGCTGAGCAGTGAGCTCGTCGCCAACGTCGATCTCGCTGCGACCTTCGTCGATCTCGCCGGCGCGACGCCGGGCCGCGTGATCGACGGCCGCTCGCTCGTCCCGTTCATCCACGATCCGAATCTCGTCACCACGCGTCCGATCCTGCTCGACGCGCCGCACGATCAGCTGGTGTCGCCAGGCGCCAATCCGACGGACATCCCGGCGATGCGCGGCCTGCGCACGCGCCGCTTCAAGTACGTCGAGTACGGCACCGGCGAAGTCGAGCTCTACGATCTCGTGAGCGATCCGGGCGAAATGAATTCGCGCCACGCGGACCCGAATTACGCCGCCGCGCGCACGGCGCTGCACACCTTGCTGCAGCAGTATCAGGGCTGCGTCGGCGACACGTGCCGCGCAGGGATCATCCCGCCGAATTGATCGCGGCGATCACTTGAAGCAGACGGCCTCCACATTGTTGCCGTCCGGATCGATCAGGAACGCCGCGTAGTACTTCGGGCTGTAATCGACGCGCAGGCCGGGCGCTCCGTGATCCTTGCCGCCGGCCTCGAGCCCGTCCTTGTGGAAACGATCGACCGCCGCGCGATTCGGCGCGACGAGCGCGACGTGCACGCCGGGGCCTTTCGAATTGCTCACGCGATAGAGCCACAGCGCGGGCGAGCCCTTGGGCCCGAAGCCCGCGCCGGATTCGTCCTGCGACGCGAGCACGTGACCGAGCGGTGCGAGCGCCGCCTGATAGAAGCGCACCGCGGCGCCGACGTCGCGGACCTTCAAGCCGATGTGATCGAACATGTCCGACCTCCGAGATTTCCTTATGGCGCGCCAAGCGCGCCGGGAGGCCAATCTAGACAGCGGCGGCGAGCTTCTCTTGGAGAATCTTGCGATCGCCTTTCGCGGCGCGACGGAACTGCCGCGGCGACACGCCGGCCGCGCGATGGAACGTGCGCACGAAGTTGGACAGATCCGCGAAGCCGACGTCGAAGGCCACGTCGGTGATCTGGCGCTCTTCGTCGGCGAGCAACCGCGCGGCGTGCCGCAAGCGCAGCCGCACGAGGTACTGATGCGGCGTCACGCCGAGCACCTTGGCGAACAGGCGCAGGAAATGGAACGGGCTCAAGCCGGCTTCGCGCGCGGCGCGCTCGAGATCGACGCTCTCGTGCGACGACGATTCCATCCACATCGCGGTGTCCACTGCGCGCTTGCGGTCGCGCGCAGAGACTTCCGGCGGCGCGCGCTTGCGATCGGCGACGGTGTCGACGAAGCGCGCCGCGAGCAGCATGCCGATCTCGTCGAGCCCGACGTCGCTGTCGCCGCGCGCAACCGATTGCCCGAGCTCGCCGAGCAGCATGAGCTCGGGCAGCGGCGGCATCGCACCGACACGCCAGTGGTCGCGACGGCCACCGAGCGTCTCGACGAGCTCGCGCGAAAAATGGAACGACAGGCATTCATCGCCGCAGCCGTGATGCTCGTGGGTGCACGTGAACTCGTCGCCCGGATGGCCGATCAGCATCGATCCCGCGACGAGCTCGAACGCCGCGCCCTGCGTGTGGCAGCCGAAGCTCCCACGGCGCACGTACGACACCGAGTGGCCGCCGTGCACCTCCACGTACGGCCGATCGTGCGGGCCCGCGGTGCACTGGTAGTCGAACACCGTGAGCGAGCCGGTCCTCAGGATCGTCTTGGTGGGCATGTGGCGAGTTTACGCCCGTTCCAGAGCTTTTTTACCCGCAGCACAGGGGTCCGGACATGGACGCTTCCGACGCCGACCTGCGATCGTCGCGGCATGCCAACCTCGATGTGGCCACCGAGCGCCAGCTACCGACGCGCGGTCGCGATCACGCTTGCGATCGTCTACGCGCTGAACCAGCTCGATCGGCAGATCATCAACATCCTGCTCGAGCCGATCAAGCGCGAGTTCACGCTCACCGACGCGCAGGCCGGCGTGATGAGCGGTCTCGCCTTCGCGCTGTTCTACTGCACGCTCGGCATCCCGCTCGCGCGGCTGGCGGATCGCGGCCATCGCGTCGGCATGATCTCGATCGCCGTCGCGCTGTGGAGCGCGATGACGGCGCTCTGCGGGATGGCGGCGAGCTTCGTGCAGCTGCTGCTCGCGCGCGTGGGCGTCGGCATCGGCGAAGCGGGCTGCACGCCGCCGGCCCATTCGCTGCTCGCGGACTACTACGGGCTCAACGAACGCTCGCGCGGGCTCGGCATCTACGCGCTCGGCACGCCGTTCGGATCGTCGCTCGGCATCCTGGTCGGCGGCATCATCAATTTCTATTTCGGCTGGCGCGCGGCGTTCCTCGCGGTCGGCTTGCCCGGATTGATCATGGCGATCGTGACGTGGTGGCTCGTGCGCGAGCCGCGCGCGCTCGGCGTGCCGTCGCTCGCGCCGCCGCCGGTGGCGCCGTTGCGCGACGTGCTGAAGAAGATTGCGACGACGAAGAGCTTCGTGCACATCTGCATCGCGGTCACCGTGTTCTGCATCTCCGCATATTCGGTCTCGGTCTGGGGCGCGCCGTACCAGATGCGCCGCTTCGGCGTGACCACCAACGTGCTCGGGCCGGCACTCTCGCTGATCGGATTGATTGCCGGCATCGGCGGCGTGTGGCTCGGCGGCTGGCTCGGCGACAAGCTCGGCGCGAAGGATCGCCGCTGGCTCGTGTGGATTCCCGCGATCGCGCTTCTCGTCGGCATCCCGTTCGCGATCCTGAGCCTCGTCGCGCCGACGTGGCCGCTGTCGATCGCCGGCTTCATCGTGCCGCTCGCCGCGCTCTACGTGTACTCGGGTCCGGTGTTCGGCGTGATGCAGTCGCTGTTCCCGCCGAACATGCGCGCGACTGCGGTGTCGCTATTCCTCCTGATCACGAACCTGATCGGACTCGGGCTCGGACCGGTGATCACCGGCTGGCTCTCGGATATCTTCGGCGCCGGCACCGGCAGCGCCGACGGCCTCGGCCTCGCGCTCGCGGCGACGCTCGTCTTCAACGTCTGGGGCGCGATCCACTTCCATCTCGCGAGCCGGACGCTGCGCGAGGATGTCGCGGCGGTGAACTGACCGCGCGTAGAATGGCCCCAGCCGTTGGGGGCGGCCACTCATGCGTCGAATTCCATTGTTTCTCGCTGCGGGTCTCATCGCGGCTTCGAGTCCGCCGTCGTTCGAACCGCGCGTGAACGTGCTCCCGTACCTCGGCTTCGGCTTCGAGCCGACGCTCGTCGGCGATCGGTTCGGCAACCTGTTCTCGACTGCGCACAAGCATTTTCCGGAGGCCGAAGCGGCGGCGGTGCTCAGCGTCGACGCCGACTCCGCGACGGCCACGCGCAGCATGTCGTGGGCGCGCATGTCGACGGACGGCGGCCACACGTGGCAGGAGATTCCGCGACTCTACGGCGCAGACGGCCACTACCCCGGGCTCGAAGGCGACCTGGCCTTCGACGATGCGGGACATCTCTATTTCGCAGACACCTGGGAGCTCGACAGCACGATCACGCGCTGGACCGTCACCGGCCGCGGAAAGATTGCGCACGACTTCACGCGACTGCTGACGCACACACGGCAGAAGCAGGACGATCGCCCATGGCTTGCCGCGCATGGCGACGGTCGCGTCTTCTACATCGCCAATCAGCCCGAGGGGCTTCCTTACAGCGGCCCGCCGCGCGCCGGCAGCGGCTATGGTCCTGGTGCCTTCACGCTCTACGCGTCGTATGACGGAGGCCGCACCTTCGATCAGGGCGGCTACACCTTGAAGGACTCGGGCTGGTGCCGGCCCGCGGCCGATCACACGCCTGGATCGCAGTATGTGTACGTCGCCTGCAGTGACTACCACGGCACGCTCTACTCGTATGTCTCGAGCAACGATGGGCGCTCGTTCGAGCGCTACTTCATCGCGCACTACGCGAATGAAGGCAGCTCCGAGAATTGGCCGACGCTCGTCATCGCGCCCAACGGCGACCTGTTCGTGCTGCGTCCGGACAACAGCCCTGCCGACGACAACGGCAAGCTGATGCTGTATCGCTCGACCGATCGCGGAAGAACCTGGACGTCGCAAGACATCACGCCGGAGTCCGGACGCTACGACTTCGCGTGGCTGTCGGTGGCCCCGGATGGCCGGCTCGGAATGTCGGTCTATCACCTGCAGAACAGCGAAACCGACCGCCCGAAGATCTACGGCGCGACTTGGCTACCGCGCCAGATCCCGAGGCTGATCTCCGCGGACGACGCGCATCCCGTCGCGTCGCTCTGGAACCCGGCCATCGGTGACTACACCGCAAGCTGGTTCACGCCCGACGGGCATCTCAACATCGCCTGGAACAGTTACGAGGACCGCGTTCCGGGCGGCGGCCCCTGGCCGTTCTATCACGTGTGGTTTGCGCGGATGCGCTGACGCCTAGAACAATCCGCCCGCAACCGTGATGCACTGGCCGCTGATGTAATCGGACTCGGGATAGCAGAGCAACGCGACCGATCCCGCCGCTTCCTCCGGCGTGCCACCGCGGCCGAGCGGGATCATCTGCTTCATCGCCTCGAGCGCGCCGGCCTGCACGCCGACGTCGATCTGCTTCCCCGACACGTCGATGTGCGCCCCCGCGCCGCGCAGCGGCTGCGTGAGCCGCGTCTCGATGAGCCCGAACGCGACGCAATTCACGTTGACGCGATAGCGGCCCCACTCCTTCGCCATCGCCTTGGTGAGCCCGATGATTCCCGCCTTCGCCGACGAATAGTTCGACTGGCCGGCGTTGCCGAACACGCCGGACGTCGACGACACGTTGACGACTTTGCGATGCGTCGGCGCCGCTTCGCTCTTCGCCGCCTCGCGGATGTAGGCCGACGCCGCGCGCAGAATCCTGAACGGCGCGGTGAGATGCACGTTGAGGATGGTGTCCCACTGCTCGTCGCCCATCTTCTGGATGACGTTGTCCCAGGTGAAGCCCGCGTTGTTGACGATGATGTCGAGCCGGCGGAATTTCTCGAGCGCCGCGCCGACGAAGGCGTCGGGGAATTCTTTCTTCGTGATGTCGCCCGCGACGGTGACTGCTTCGCGCTTCAACGCGCGCACAGCCTGCGCGGTTTCCTCGAGCGGCGCGGGATCGAGATCGTTGATGACGACGTGCGCGCCTTCGGATGCGAGCTTCACTGCGATCGCGCGGCCGATGCCGCGTCCGGCGCCGGTGACGAGCGCGACTTTGTTCTCGAGTTTCATGCGCTCAGTATGACAATTCGGTCTTCGACTCGACGTGCTGCATCAGCTCATCGTGATCGAGCAGTGCGGGCTTCAGCTCCTTGCGGCTGAACAGCGCGGCCTGATCGTCCGCGTGTGGCGAGCCGATCGCCGATTGCTGACCGAACGCGTAGAGCGTCCACGTCTGCGGCACTTTGCCGAACACCACGAGCCGCGGCGCCTGTGAGCCTTTCGCCGCGATGCGCTCTCCAGCCTTGTTCGGCGGCGCGAAGGAGTACGCACGCATCGCGCGATCGCATTGTGCGCCGGCTTGCCACAAGCACGCCTCGTCCTGCACCGGCAGGATGCTGGCGCCGCCGAGCGGCCAGCTCTTGGCGCCGTGCGCGGCCCGGAAATATTTCCCGAGCGGCGCATCGAGACTGCCAACCGCCTTCACCTGCGCATCGGCGGCCCTGATCGTGGCATCGAGGATCGCACGGCGGAACTCCGGCGTGAGCTGCGCTTCGCGCCACGGGAATCTCTTCAGCGACGCGAAGCGCGGATCGTCGAGCAGCTTGCCGACCTCGTCGCGCCAGAACCAGAAGTTGAGCGCCGCGCTCGACTCGGCGTGCGCGAAGCCGTCGAAGCGCAGGATGCCGTCGACCAGCTTGCGTCCGGGCCCGTCGATTTTCAGGCGCTTTGGATGCTGCTTCAGCGCGAAGCGCAGCGCGTCCTGCCACGGCTTGGCCGACGTCCACTTCTCGTCGAACACGAAGGCCTTCGCGTCGTCGATCGACAAGTGCTGCGCCTTCGACAGGAACTCCAGCGAGCGCACGCCGCGTGTGGTGATGCGGCCTGGCGTGTCGTAGAACACTTCCGCCGGATATTTGTGAGCGTCGATGTTGCCGTCGGCAAACAGGACGTCGGGCGAAGAGTTGTCGTTCTGCATGTAGCCCTGCGGCGGATCGAACACTTCGATCATGTCGTCGAGCGGATGGATGCCCTGCCATGCGGTCGCCGACGTGTTGCCGGGGACGGGCTTGGTGAAGTCATAACCCTTCGCGCGCTTCGGCGTCTTGCCGGCATGCAGGTAGTAGCCGTGGCCCTGGTCGTCCACCGCCATCAGGTTCTGCGCCATCATGCCGAGCGTCTTCAACGCGTCGCGCAGCTCTTTCACCGAGCTGGCGCGGTTCATCTTGTAGATCTCTTCGTCCATCAAGGCGCCGTCGTCCATCTGCGATTGCGAGACGACGTAGGCGATGTTGCCTTCGCGACGCACGACGGGCGACAGCACGCCGTTGTGGCGCGTGTACTCGAACTCCTGCTCGACGACCTTGCCGCTCGCCGACTTGAAGGTCTCCTTGCGCACTTCCATCTGCATCGGCTTGCCGTCGTAGAGATACGCGCGCGGATTGTTCGGATCGGTCTCGACCGCGTAGCAATCCCACATGTCGGGATGTCCGGTGGTGAACGCCCACGCGACGTGCTGGTTCTGCGACTGCCACAGCATCGCGCCCGCGGCGAAACCGGACGAGAAGAAATCGCCAGCCTGCATGCGGTATTCGTAATAGAACGGGTTGTTCACTTCGACGTGCGGATCGGCGAGCAGGATCGTCTCGCCATTCGCCGTGCGCGACGGGAATACGGCCCACTCGTTCGACGCGTGCGTCGCGGACGGATACAAATTGTTGTCCACGAACTGTCGCCGCACGCCCTCCTTCGAGCATTCCGCCGGACCCCACACGGCGTTGTAGCCGATCCAGCTCATGTTGCGCGTGAGCGCCGTCAGTGTCTCCGGCGTCAGCTCGGGCGCCCACGCGGGAACGAGCTTCGGATTCTCGGACTCGAATTTCTTCACGCCGGCGACGAACGCGCGATAGTCGCGCTGCAGTTGCGGCGACAGTCGTGCGAAGCCTTCGGCTCCCTTCTCGAAATTCATCCAGCGCCGCGCCTCGATGTCGCCGGGGAGCAGAGCGTCGCCCATGATCTCGGCGAGGCGGCCACGCACCCACAAGAGCGAGCCGAGCAATTCCGGCAAGCGATCCTGTGCCTGCGCGTAGCCGAGCGCGTAGAAGCCGGCTTCCTCGGTCGCGGCTTCGATGTGCGGCACGCCCCAGGTGTCGCGATAGATCCTCGCTATCTGCGCCGGACGCTCCGGCGCGGTCGCGCAGGCTGCGCAGAGAGCTCCGGCGGCAATCACCACAAGGATGCGCTGGCTCAATTCTGATCTCAGTGTTTTTGCCCGGACGAAGCTTGCGCGCCCTTCCTGGGAGACGGTCAAGCCTGCGCGGCCACCCGCAGACTTCTTGGGGCTGCGGACAAGAGCGGCCGGCCAGCCCGACCGGCTACTGTTTTTCCCCATGTCCGCGGCTGCGTTCTTCTCGTCGACGGTCCCGGAGGCGGACTCCAAGTTCGCCGCCGCGGCGGCGCTCGCCCACGCGGCGCGCGAAACGATTCCGCATCCGCTCAAGGGTCCGCGCGGCGAGCCGCTGCAGGTCAGCGTCGCGCGACTCGGCTCGGCGCGCGCGACCCGCGTGCTGCTCGTGCTGTCGGGAACGCACGGCGTCGAAGGCTTCGCCGGCGCGGGCATCCAGACCGGCCTGCTGCATCACGCGCGCTCGATGCAGCTGTGTCCCGAGACCGCGGTGCTGCTCGTGCACCTGATCAATCCGTGGGGACCGGCGTGGGATCGGCGCGAGGATCACGAGAACATCGACCTGTTCCGCAACTTCCTCTACGCGCACGATCCGATCACGCCCGATCCGCTGTTCGACGAGATCGACGACGCGATGGATCTCGCGAATCTCGAGAGGCGCTCCGCGCAGGAGAACGAATCGCGTCGAGAGAAGCTGCTCGCGAAGTACGGCCAGGCACGGATCATCGCCGCGATCCGGCGGGGCCAGCATCACCGTCCGCGCGCGATGACCTATCACGGTCAGGGCCCGTGCTGGAGCCGCAATGTGCTCGAGCAGGTCCTGCGCCGCGAGCTCGCGTGCTGCTCGCATCTGGCCGTGCTCGACATCCACACCGGCTTCGGCAAATACGGCGAGGGTCTCGTCATGGCGTACGACCCGCCCGGCGATCCGCGCTACGAGCGCGTGAAGCAGTGGCTGGACGGCGACATCTATACGCCCGGCGGCGACTTCGACATTCCCGCGCATGCGAAGAGCCCGTATGGCTTCATCGCGGACTGGGTGCCGGGGATCGAGATCACCGCGGCGATCGTCGAGTTCGGCACCTTCGATCCCGAGGAGACGCGCGATCATCACCTCAATCACTACTTCCATCTCTACGGCGATCCGCGCTCGCCGGAAGGCCTGAAGGTCGGCGCGCGCTATCGTCGCTACTTCTATCCCGAGGAGCGGCAGTGGATGGACGCAATCTGGACGCGCGGCCTCGACGTGTCGCGGCGCATGCTGCGCGGCTTGACCGCGTGGGCGGATGAGGCATGAACGTCGAAGGACAAGGCGCGATCGTCACCGGCGGCGGCTCCGGTCTCGGCAAGGCGACTGCGATCGCGCTCGCCAACGCCGGCGCGCGCGTGCTCGTCGTCGATCGCGAAGACAGCGGCGCTGCCGTCGCCAAGGAGATCGGCGCGCAGTTCGCGCGTGCCGACGTCACTGACGAGAACGCGCTTCAGGCCGCGTTCGCGAAAGCGCCCGACGCACGCATCGTCGTCAACACCGCCGGCATGGGCGGTCCCCCGATCCGCACCGCTGGCCGAAAAGGCGCCTACCCGCTCGACGTCTTCCGCAGGATCGTGGAGGTGAATCTCGTCGGCGCGTTCAACGTCGCGCGCCTCGCGGCGGCGCAGATGTCGTCGCTCGAGCCGCTCGACCGCGGCGAGCGCGGCGTGATCGTGCTGGTGTCGTCGGTGAACGCGCAGGACGCGCCGGTCGGCACCGTGGCTTACACCGCATCGAAGGCCGGCGTCGAAGGCATGACGCTCGCCATCGCGCGCGACCTCGCGCCGCGCGGCGTGCGCTGCGTGACCATCGCGCCCGGCAACTTCGACACGCCGATGCTGCACCTCGCGCCGAAGGAATTCCTCGATCAGCTGATCGAGCTCGTCCCCTTCCCGAACGATCGCTTCGGCGATCCCGCCGACTTCGCGCGTCTCGCGCTTTCGATCTGCGAGAACGTGATGCTGAACGGCGAAGTGATCCGCCTCGATGGAGCCGTCCGCCATGCCCAGCACCGCTGACACCGATTCCCGGGTTCTCTACGAAACACCGGCGGCCGCCGTCGCGCGGCTCGTGCTCAATCGCGCCGAGTCGCGCAACGCACAGGACACGCATCTGCTCTACGACCTGAACGACGCGTTCGATCGCGCCGCGGCTGACGACGCGGTCCGCGTGATCATCCTCGCCGCGAACGGCCCGCACTTCTCGTCGGGACACGATCTGCGCGAGACCGGGCATCTGGAGAACTGGAAAGCCCATCGCCGCGTCGGCACCTACTGCGGCATGAGCTGCGGCGGCGCCGAGCCGACGCTGACGCGCGAGAAAGAACTGTTCCAGGGATTGTGCGAGCGCTGGGCCGCGATCCCGAAGCCGACCATCGCCGCCGTGCAGGGCAAGTGCATCTCCGGCGGACTGATGCTGGTGTGGCCGTGCGATCTCGTCGTCGCGGCCGACGACGCGCAGTTCCAGGACAACACGCTGGAGATGGGCGTCGGCGGCGTCGAGTACTTCGCGCATCCGTATGAGCTCGGCGCGCGCAAGGCGAAGGAGCTGCTGTTCACGTCTGATTGGCTCTCCGCCGCCGAAGCGATGCGCCTGGGCATGGTGAATCACGTCGTGCCGCGCGCGGAGCTCGAGTCGGCGACGTTGAAGCTCGCCGAGCGCATCGCTAAGAAGTCGCCGATGGCGCTGAAGCTCGCGAAGGAAGCTGTGAACGGCGCGCTCAACGCGCAGGGCCGGAAGATCGCGATGGACAACGCGTTCCATCTGCATCAGCTCGCGCACAGTCACAACATGCAGGTCCACGGCATGCCGGTCGATCCGGCGTTCTTCCAGCCGGGCCCCCTGAAGAAGCCATGAACGCCTGCAATCGGATCGGTCGATCAGATTCGCCGGGGGCGTGCGCGACCAGGGATGGCCGTGCACGAGCTCCAGGGAAGGAATTTTCAGGCGTCCCCCGGCGGATTTGATCGACCGAGCCGACGCACATGCGCCTTCATGAGCCTTTCGAATACCACGCCCGGACGGCGCCGGATCGACCGTGCGCCGAGGACGGCGAACGTCGTCTGACCTACGGCGAGATGGCGCGCGAGACGGATCGACTCGTCAACGCGCTGCGCGCCGAGGGACTGAAGCCTGGCGATCGTTTCGCGATGCTGTCGCGCAACTCGGCCGACATGGTCGCCGGCTATCTCGCGGCGTCGAAGTCGGGATGCGTCGCGTTGCCGCTGAACTGGCGGCTCGCGCCGGGCGAGTGGAAGCAGATCCTGACGCAGGGCGGCGCGAAGCTCGTCATCGCGCAGGATGAGTTCGTCGATGCGTTCGCGAAGACCGGGCTCGATCTGCCGGTGTTCCCCGGCAAGAGCTATCGCGCGTGGCTCGACGCGCAGCCCGATCGCGCGACGGCAGCCGATGGCGGCGACGACACCGTGCTGTATCAGATGTACACGAGCGGCACGACCGGCGAGCCGAAAGGCGCGCTGCTCACGCATTACGCGGTGCTCAACAATTCGCTGCAGACGCTGCCGGTGTTCGAGCACCGCTTCGGCCAACGCGATCGCGCGCTGTTCGTGATGCCGATGTTCCATGCCGGCGCGGTGTCGTTCGTGGTCGGGACGCTGGTGTCCGGCGGTACGCTGGTGATTCATCGCGAGTTCAATCCGAAGACGTTCGTCGACGCGCTCGCCGGCGGCATCACGGTCGCGAACACGGTGCCGGCGATGCTGCAGATGGCGCTGACGAGCGTGCCCGACGTCGCGGAGCGCGACTATTCGCGCCTGAAGACGATCATCTACGGCGCATCGCCGATCGCAGAGGAGACTTTGCGCGCGGCGATGAAAGCGTTCCGCTGCCAGTTCTATCAGGGCTACGGGCAGACCGAGACGACGGCGTGCCTGACCATGCTCAATCACGCCGATCACGAGCGCGCGCTGCGCGAGAAGCCGGAGCTCTTGCTTTCCGCCGGCCGCGCGCTGCCCGGCACGGAGATCCGCATCGAGGATCCCGACGGGACGGTCCTCGCGAGCGGCGACGTCGGCGAGATCGTCGTGCGCGGACCGCAGCTGATGCGCGGCTACTGGAATCGACCCGAGGCGACCGCGGCGACGATCCGCGACGGCTGGCTGCACACCGGCGACGCCGGCTATCTCGACGACGAGGGCTATCTCTACGTCTGCGATCGCGTGAAGGACATGATCATCAGCGGCGGCGAGAACATCTATCCGCGCGAGATCGAGAACGTGCTGTTCGATCTGCCCGCGGTCGCCGACGCCGCGGTGATCGGCGTGCCCGACGACAAGTTCGGCGAGTCGGTGCTCGCAGTGATCGTGCTGCGTGCGGGCGCGAAGCTCACGGCCGACGAAGTGATCGCGCACTGCCGCGCGCATCTGGGCGGCTACAAGATCCCGCGGCGCGTCGAGTTCGCGGCGGCGCTCCCGCGCAATCCGTCGGGCAAAGTGCTGAAGAAGGAATTGCGCGCGCCGTATTGGAAAGACCGGAGACGAAACGTATGAGTCGCGCCGTCGTCGCGTTGCTCGCAGTCCTCCTCGCAGCTTGCGCGGTGGAGCCCGCCGGACCGCAAGCGCCGAAGCATTACCGCATCCTCGTCACCAACGACGACGGCATCGA
>DASRHK010000082.1:0-10164 GCA_035650495.1 Nevskiaceae bacterium
CGCCCTCGAACAGGAACGACACCGCGAGCACGACGTAGGCGGCGGTTGCGCTGCCCATCGGCTGCGGATGGTGCAGATGCGAGATGCCCTGGAACATCGACACACCGGCGCCGACCGCGAACACCAGCAGCGCCACCACGAAATTCCAGAAGTACAGCTCGCGGCCGTGGCCGAGCGGATGCTCCGGGCTCGGCGGCTCGACGGATCGGCGCAGGCCGTAGAGCAGCAACAATTCGTTGCCGGTGTCGACCAGCGAGTGCACGCCTTCGCTGAACATCGCCGAGCTGCCCGAGATCGACGCGGCGACGAACTTCGTCACCGCGATGGCGAGATTGCCCGCCAATGCGGCGTAGACGATGCGTTTCCGGGCGGCGTGGCTGCGGCGGGCCATGCCTTTTTGATCCCGGCCGGTGCAGGCCGGTTCCTGCCGCTCATCACGGCCTGGAAACGTGCGGATTGCCCTTCACGTAGAAGCGCAGCAGCCGGCGCGCCCAGTGCTTCGCGTAGTCCACGCCGATGCGCGGCCGCTTGACGATGACGATGCGCGCGCCGTCGTGCGGATCGGCGACATAGAGATCGCGGCTTTCGAGATCGTGGCCGTTGTGGCGCTTGTCGACGTGCATCGCCTTGCACAGCAATCCGGGGCCGCTCGTCTTCGCTTCGAGATTCTTCACCGGCTCGAGCGCGCGCAGCAGTACTGCGGAGGCGACGCCTTCGGGCTGCGTCACCACGTTCATGCAGTGGTGCATCCCGTAGATGAGATAAACGTAGACGTGTCCCGGCGGCCCGAACATCACGCGCGTGCGTGGCGTAAGTCCGCGCGCCGAATGCGCCGCGAGATCATGCGGACCGAGATACGCCTCGACTTCGACGATACGTCCGACGCGCTCGGTGCCGCCGGTGACGTGCACGAGATGCTTGCCGAGCAATTCCTGCGCGACGACGATCGGATCGCGGTCGTAGAACGCGCGCGTCAGTTTCTTCACGGCTGGACTTGCGCCGGCGCCTCGCTCTGCGCGCCGCGCTCGTGACGGATCAGATAGACGCCGCTCGCGATGATCACCGCCGCGCCGACCCAGGTCATCGCGTCGGGCAGCACGTGCCACACCCATGCGTCGAAGTTGATGCTCCACGCGAGCGCGGTGTACTCGATCGGCGCGATGACGGAGGCCTCCGCGCGGCGGAACGCATCGGTGATCGCGAACTGGCCGAGCCCGCCGACGACGCCGACGGCGCCGATCAGCAGCCAGTCGTCGCCGGAGATGCGCACCCATCCGGGCGCGGCGAGCGCCGCGCTGCCGAGTCCCATCAGCGTCAGCACCCAGAACACCATGCTCTGCGTCGAGTCGGTGCGTCCGAGCACGCGCACGGTGATCGCGGAGATCGCGTAGCCGGTCGCGCCGAACAAGATCGCGATGCCCGCCCAGGTGAAGACGCCGTGTCCGGTCGGACGCAGCGCGATGAGCACGCCCGCGAAGCCGACGCCGATGATGATCCAGCGCGCCGGCTGCACACGCTCGCGCAACACCAGCGCCGACAGCGCGGTGATGATCAGCGGCGCGACGAAGAACAAGGTGTATGCGGTCGACAACGGCAGATAGCGGATGCCGAACACGAACGCCGACAGCGTCGAGATGCCGATCGCGCCACGGAACAGATGCAGCCCCCAGCGCACGCGGAATACGGATCTGAAGCCGGTGGTCGAGGCTACCCAGATCGCTACGAACGGCCACGACGACAGGGCGCGCAGCGCGCAGACCTGCAGCGGCGGGTAGTGCGCGGACAGCTGCTTCAGCCCCGCGTCCATCAGGGACAGCAGGGAGACGGCGCAGAGCATCGTGACGATGCCCCGGAGGTTGTCGCGGGTGGATGTCATGTCCGTTACAGTCCGTGAAGGATCGTCACGAACCGTTGCAGTAGTATCGCGCACCAAATCGCGTCGCGACGCATTGTCGGGAGCTTTCGGTTGCCGCGCACGTCACCGCCGATCTCGGTCCAGCTGAAGCGCGTCGTGCCCAGCCGCTGGGACTGCCTCGCGCTGGTTCTGGTGCTGCTCGGCCTGCTCTTCCTCGCCGAGACGAGCCGGCAATTGCTGCAGCCGCTCTCGGGATTGCAGGCGACGCCGCTGTCGCTCGATCCGTCCGACCTTCCGATGTACGCCGCGCGCACGACGCTGCGCATGCTCGCCGCGATGGCGTTCTCGCTCCTGTTCACTTTCACGTTCGCGACCTGGGCCGCGAAGAGCGCGCGCGCCGAACGCATCCTGATTCCAATGCTCGACATCCTGCAGTCGGTGCCGATCCTCGGCTTCATCTCGGTCACCGTCGTGTTCTTCATGGCGCTCGCGCCCGGCCGCGTGCTCGGCGCGGAATTCGCGGCGATCTTCGCGATCTTCACCAGCCAGGCGTGGAACATGGCCTTCAGCTTCTATCAGTCGCTGCGCACGGTGCCGCACGAGCTCACCGAAGCGGCGCGCTGCTTCCAGCTGTCGCCCTGGATGCGCTTCTGGCGCCTCGAGGTGCCGTTCGCGATGCCCGGGCTCGTGTGGAACATGATGATGTCGATGTCCGGCGGCTGGTTCTTCGTCGTCGCCTCGGAATCGATCAGCGTCGGCTCGACCGCCGTGACGCTGCCGGGCGTCGGCTCCTACATCGCGCTCGCCATCGCGCATCAGGATTTCAACGCGATCGGCTGGGCAATCGTCGCGATGGCCGCGGTGATCCTGACCTACGACCAGCTCCTGTTCCGTCCGCTGGTCGCGTGGTCCGATCGCTTCCGCAGCGATCAGGAACGGCACACGCCGCCGCCCCGCTCGTGGGTGCTGACCGTGCTGCGCCGCTCGCGCATCGTGCGCAACCTGCGCCGCGCGCTGCACAAGCACGGGCCGCGGATCAGCGTCGCCAGGCCCCGCGTCCTCGAGGTGCGCGGACTGCCGCTGCGCCTGCAGGACACCGCGTGGACCGGCATCGCCGCCGCACTCGCGCTGCTGCTGATCTGGTACGTGATCCACGTCGTGCGCTCCGAGCTCGCGTGGCAGGACGTGTTCGGCGTCGTCGCGCTCGGGTTGGTGACGATGGTCCGCGTCTTCGTATTGATCGCGCTCGCCACACTCGTCTGGGTGCCGGTCGGCGTCTGGATCGGCTTGCGCCCGCGCGCGGCGCAGATCTCCCAGCCGATCGCGCAGTTCCTCGCGGCGTTCCCGGCGAATCTCATGTTCCCGATCGCGGTGTCGGCGATCGTCGCGTGGCATCTCAACGCCGACGTCTGGCTGTCGCCGCTGATGATCCTCGGCACGCAGTGGTACATCCTGTTCAACGTCATCGCCGGCGCGACGACCTTGCCGCGCGACATGCAGGACGCGGCCGCGAATCTGCAAGTGACCGGCTGGCTTTGGTGGCGCCGCGTCGCGCTGCCCGCGGTGCTGCCGTACTACGTGACCGGCGCGATCACCGCATCGGGCGGGTCGTGGAATGCGGCGATCGTCGCCGAGGCGGTGAGCTGGGGCCCGACGCATCTGTCGGCGCACGGCATCGGCTCGTACATCGCGCAGGCGACCAGCGACGGCGACTTCCATCGCATCGTGCTCGGCATCGCGATCATGGCGGGCTTCGTCGTGTTGCTGAACCGCGTGTTCTGGCGGCCGATGTACCACTACGTGGAGCGCCGATGCCGTCTGGATTAGAGCAAGTCTCGCCGCCGCTCCTGCGCGTCGAGCAAGTGCGCCAGGTGTTCGCCAAGCCCGGCGGTGGCGAGCTCGTGGTGCTCGACAACATCGACCTGAAGCTCGAGGACGGGGAGATCCTCGGATTGCTCGGCCGCTCGGGATCGGGCAAGTCGACGCTGCTGCGCGCGATTGCGGGCCTGTCGGCGACGACGTCGGGCCGCGTGATCTACGAAGGCCGCGAAGTCGCCGGTCCCGCCCACGGCATTGCGATGGTGTTCCAGAGCTTCGCGCTGTATCCCTGGCTCACGGTGCAGCAGAACGTGCAGCTCGGCCTCGAAGCGCTGCACGTGCCGCCCGACGACGTGCGACGGCGAGCGCTCGCGGCGATCGATCTCATCGGGCTGTCGGGATTCGAAGGCGCGTTCCCGCGCGAGCTCTCCGGCGGCATGCGCCAGCGCGTCGGCTTTGCGCGCGCGCTCGTCGTCAATCCGACCATCCTGCTGATGGACGAAGCGTTCTCCGCGCTCGACGTGCTGACGGCCGAAACGCTGCGCACCGATTTCCTCGACCTCTGGGCCGAAGGGCAGCTGCCGATCAAGGGCGTCGTCCTGGTGACCCACAACATCGAGGAAGCGGTGCAGATGTGCGATCGTGTACTGGTGATGTCCATCAACCCGGGCCGGATCATCAGCGAAGTGAAGATCGACATCCCGCAGCCGCGCAATCGCCTGCAGCCCGCGTTCCGCGCGCTGGTCGACCGGCTCTATTCGGAGATGACCGCGCAGCGCACGGAAAAGGCGGCGCAGCGCCAGGAGATCTTCCCCGGCGTGGGCATCGGCACGGTGTTGCCGCTGGTCACGATCGCGGCGATGACGGGCTTGATCGAAGCGCTCGCCGGCGCGCCGTACCACGGCAAGGCGCATCTGCAGGAGCTCGCCGCGGCCCTGCGCCTCGAGAACGAACTGCTGCAAGTCGGCGAGACGCTGCAGCTCTTGCGATTCGCCGAGCTCGGCGGCGGCGACATGAAGTTGACGCCACTGGGTGCGCGCTTCGCGGTAGCCGATGCCGACGAGCGCAAAGTGCTCTTCGCGCGCCAGCTCGTCACCTACGTGCCGCTGGCGGCGCACATCCGGCGCATCCTCGACGAGCGGCCCAATCATCGCGCACCCAAGACGCGCTTCTCCGACGAGATCGAAGACTACATGGGCGCCGCCGACGCCGAGCGCACGCTGCGCACGGTGATCGCGTGGGGACGCTACGCGGAGCTCTTCGTCTACGAGGACGCCGACGGCGTGTTCGTCGCGCCGACGCCGTGAAGCGCGCGCTGGCGATCGTGTCGATCGTCGCGGCGCACAACGCCGCTCACGCGGCCGGCGGGCGTCCGATGACCACCGACGACGCCGCGCTGACCAACACGCACTCGTGCCAGATGGAGACCTGGCTGCAGCACGCACGCGGCGATACCCAGCTGTGGCTGTTACCCGCGTGCAATCCCTGGGGACCGTTCGAAGCGTCGGTCGGCGCCGTCGTCGACTACCCGCAAGCCGCCCGCGCCTCGACCGGCATGGTCGTGCAAGGCAAGGCGCAATGGCTCGACGTCACGCCCGTACAGGTTGGGATCGCGGCGGGCGCGCAACGCGTGCAGAGCTTGTGGAGCCTCTACTACGCGTACGTGCCGATGACGATCAGCGTGACGTCGTCGACGCAGGTACATGCGAATTTCGGCTGGCAGCGCGATCGCATCGCCAGCGAAGATCAGTTCACCTACGCCGCGGCGCTCGCGCACGATCTCAGCCGCAACCTGAACGCGTTCGCCGAGATCGTCGGCAACGATTCGGCGGCGCCGATCGTGCAGGGCGGGGGCGCGGTGCTGTTCCGCGGCGGCGTGATCCAGCTCGATGCTTCCTTCGGCCGTCCCGTGCGCGGGACGTGGCGCGACTTCATCTACTCGATCGGCTTCGAGCTTTATCCGGACGCGCTTTGGTGACGACGGGGTTCGCCCGGCGCATGCCCGAGAACGTCTTGCGCAGGTAGAGCTCGCCGCGCCGCGCCAGTCGCCCGGCCGCGGCTTGTGCCGTGATCGATGCGCGGCCGGCGAATGCCGGTGTCGCGCGGCGCAGTGGCGCGAGCAAAGCTTCGACCGGCTCGTGCTTCAGCATGCGGAACTCCTCGTCCATCCGCGCCTGCTCGGCGTCGTCGAAGTTCTCGCGCACGAGCGCGAACAGGTCGACCTCTTCTTCCTTGATGTGATGGCGCAAGAGCTCGCCGAGCACCATCACCTTCGCGGTCCAGCCCACGCCACCCGGGCACGCCGACGCGAGCTCCTGCAGCAGGATGTCGGCGACGTGATGCTCCTCGTAGGCCTCGAGCGGCAGCGCCTCGTCGGGCAGCTTCGCGTGCAGGCGGCGGTAGACCACCTCCTCCTCCGCGCGCGAATGCGCCTGCAGCAGCGACTGCAGGCGCGTGAAGATCTCGGTGCGACGCGCAGCTTCCGCCGTGGTCGTGGCGGCGAGCTCGGAAAGGATTTCCTCGAGCGTACGGTGATCGCGGGCCAGTGTTTCCAGAATCGCCATGTCGTTCTCCGCTTTGAGATCGGAGAAAGTTGGACTCACCAGACCTTGCAAGGTTTCGGGTTCACCATCGGGGCATTGGATTTGCATGCGAACGCGCCGCGGAACTCCGGCATGTTCGCAACGACACCGTTGATGCGATAGCGACCCGGCGAGTGCGGATTGGTCAGCGCGAGCTCGCGCTGACGCTCCACCGTGATGTTCTCGCATGCCCATTGCCCGAGCCCGATGAAGAAGCGCTGATCCGGCGTGAAGCCGTCGAGCAGGCGATGATCCTGGTTCGCCGTCGCCGCCTTCCACGCGATGTAGGCGAGCACCGTGCCGCCGAGATCGGCGATGTCTTCGCCTTCGGTGAGCTTGCTGTTGATCTTGAGCTCGTCGATCGCGGTGTAGCCGCCGTACTGATCGACGATGCACTGCGCGCGATTCTCGAAGCCCTTCGCGTCGGCCTTGGTCCACCAGTCCTTGAGATTGCCCTGGGCATCGAACTGCCGGCCTTCGTCGTCGAAGCCGTGGGTGAGCTCATGCCCGATGGTCGAGCCCGTATTGCCGTAGTTCGGCGCGTCGTCCATCTTCGCGTCGTAGAGCGGCGGCTCGAGCACGCCCGCCGGGAAGTTGATGTCGTTCATCTGCGGGTTGTAGTAGGCGTTCACCGTCGGCGGCGTCATGCCCCATTCGGTGCGGTCGACCGGCTTGCCGATCTTGGCGAGCTGCCGATGCTGCTCGAACTGCGTCGCGCGCTCCGCGTTGCCGAGGAAGTCGTCGCGCTCGATCACCACCGAGCTGTAATCGCGCCAGCGATCCGGATAGCCGACCTTGTTGACCACGGCATGCAGTTTCCCGATCGCGCGCTTCTTCGTGGTCGCGCTCATCCAGTCGAGCCGCTCGATCTCCTGCTGCATCGCCTTCTCGATCTCCGCGGTCATCTCGACCGTCTTCTTCTTGAGCTCCGGCGAGAACGCGCGCGCGACGAACTCCTGGCCGAGCGCCTCGCCGAGCTGCTCGTCGACGTAGCCGACGCAGCGCTTCCAGCGCGGCTTGAGCTCCTTGGTGCCGCGCAGCTTGCGGCCGTAGAAATCGAACTCCTCGTTGACGAAGTCCGACGACAGCAGCGACGCCGAGGCGTTGACCACGTGCCAGCGCAGATAAGTCTTGAGCTCCGCGAGGCTGCGCGTCTTCAGCTGGTGATCCATCTCGCGATAGAACTTCGGCTCGGCCACGTTGAAGCTGTTCAGATGCTTCTCGCCGAGCGCGTCGAGATAGGCCGCCCAGTCGAACGACGGCGTCAGCTTCTGCAGGCCCTTGCGGCTGTACTTGTGCAAGAGCTTGTGCGGGTCGCGCTTCTCGACGTTGGTGAGCGAGGCTTTCGCGAGCGCGGTCTCGATCGACATCACCGTCGCGGCCTCGGCCTGGGTCTGCTCCGGCTTGTCGCCGAGCAGCGCGAACATGTTGCGCACGTGCTGCGCGTACTGCTCGCGCAGCTCCACCGACTTCTTGTCCGTGCGCGTGTAGTAGTCGCGATCGGGCAGCCCGATGCCGCCGGCGACCGCGAACGCGATCACGCTCTCGGAGTTCTCGAAATCCTGATTCGAGCTGAAGCCGAACAGGATGCCGCCGTCGCCGGATTTCAGATGCTCGCCGGCGATCAGCGGCGCGAGCTGCTTCTTGGCCTTGATCGCGTCGATCGCCGCGAACTCCGGCGCGATCGGCTTCGCACCGAGCTTCTCGATCGCCGACTCGTCCATGCACGCGGCGAAGTAGTCGCCGATCTTCTGCTGCGCCGCCGTGCGGCCCGCCTTGTTCGCGGCGAGATCGGCAAGGATGCCCCAGAGGAAGCGCTGATTGTCGTTGTAGAGCTTGCCGTAGACGCTCCACGCCGACTGATCGCTCGGGATCGGATTGCTCTTCATCCAGCCGCCGCAGACGTACTGATAGAAGTCGGTGCACGGATCGGCAGTGGGATCCATGTTGGCGAGGTCGAGGCTCGGCGAGTAGGGCAGCGCGTCCAGCGGCTTCTCGCCGGTCGGGCTCGAGGTGAGCGTCTTGCGCGAGGGGCCGCCGGCGCAGGCGACGACGATCATGCAGGCAATGGCAAGCGACAAGTGCAGGCGCATGGCGAGTTCCGTGTCCGTTTTCAGGCGGCCAGCATAAACTGAACGTCATGGCACTTTCTCCTGAGCAGGTCGAAGCCCGCGCGGCAGCGATGCAGGCTGCATTCGTCGAAGCGGCGCGCCGCAACGAATGGGGCTGGATCGCGGATGCGTTCTACGCGCCGAACTGCACGTATCTCTGCGAGTACGGCGGCACCATGCGCGTGTTTGCGAAAAGTCGCGCCGAGATCAAGGCGACGCATTACGGCCGCGAGATGATGGTCGGCTGGGAAGGCTGGTCGTTCCCGATCGAGCGCTACACCACGCACGGCAACCAGATCATCACGCACTGGTGGAATCGCGGGCCGGGCAAGCGTGCCGACGGCAGCTTCTTCCAGACGCCGGGCGTGTCCTTCATCACCGTCGGCGACGACGGTCTCTTCACCGATCAGCTCGACTTGTTCGACCTCGCGCACCAGATGCATCTGTGCGACGAGCTCGAGGCCGCGGGACTGCTCTCGCCGAAGCTGAAGGAGAACTGGGTCGTGCCGATGAAGCGCAAGCTGATCGGGATGCTCTCGCTCAACCTGCCGAAGCCGTGAGCCGATGCTCTTCCGCGCCGTTGGCCATCTGATCGATCGCGTGTTCATCGTCGCGGTCGCGATCGCCGCGGCGCAGTTCCCGATCTTCTACGCCGATTACGCGAACACGCTCGCCGGCGCGACTGCAGAAGCCAAGACGCGCTACGACGAGCTCGAGCGCGCGGCCGATCGCCAGCATCTCTCGGTCGACGCGTTCATCGAGCATCACTTGTCGAATCCCGATGCGGCGATCCGTGAATCCGGCGACATCCATCGCACGACGGTCACGCGCTACAAGAATCTGCAGGCGGCGCTGGACGACGTGCGAGGCGCAGAGATCTGGCGCAAGCCCGTGGTGATCGCGCAGCGCTGGGATCCCGCGATCGCGCGCGCGACGACGTTCGAGCCGGGATTGCCGATGACGAGCGAAGGGTTGATCTTCGGCTTCGCGGGATTGCTGATCGCCGCGCTGCTCGGCGCCGGCACGCGCGGTGTCTATCGCCGTGCGAGCGGACGGCACTACGTTCCGGCGCGCTGATCGCTCGTCACTTCGGCAACTCCAGCTCCCAGCGCTCGATCGGCTTCAGGCTTTCGCGCGACGTCCAGTCGATGGTGAGCGGCGCGATCGTCACGTAACCCTCGGCGTAGAACGCGGTGTCGCGATCGGGCAGCAGCTCGGTCGCGCGCTTGAGGATCGGCTTGACGACGTCGCCCCTGGTCTCGAAATGATCGAGCAGGTAGAGCGAATCGCCCATCGACGCGACCTTCACGCCTTTCGGATTGCCGGGCGGGATGTTGACGTTCAACAACGTGTACGGCGCGAGACCTTCCTTCATCGCGCGCTCGACGATCTTCGCCGCGATCTGCGCCGACACCGCGTACTCCTTGCGCCCCGAATCCTGCGAGAACGCGATTGCCGGGATCTTCGCGAGCGCACCCTCGACCGCTGCGCCGACCGTGCCGGAATACAAGCTGCCGACGCCGACGTTGGTGCCGCGGTTGATGCCGGAGACGACCAGATCGAACTTCTGATCGGGCGACAGCCAGTACACCGCGGCGAGCACGCAATCCGCGGGCGTGCCGTCGATCGCGGTGCCGAAGGGCTTGCCGTCGTGCTCGACCGGGATCGGCTTCGGCAGGCTGCCGAGGATCGTCGTCGAATGACTCTTGCCCGACTGATCCGTCTTCGGCGCGACGACGATCACTTCGCCGAGCGGCTTCATCGCCTCGGCGAGCGCCGCGATCCCGGGCGCGTCGAT
>DASRHK010000083.1:0-15355 GCA_035650495.1 Nevskiaceae bacterium
TCGCCGCGATCGAGGATCTCAAGGGCTTCGACATCCGTGTGCTCGACGTGCGTGCGCTCACCACCATCACCGACGTCATGATCGTCTGCAGCGGCACGTCGAGCCGGCATGTGAAGTCGATCGCCGACGCAGTCGTCGAGAAATCCAAGGGGCAGGGCGGGCGCCCGCGCGGGCTCGAAGGCTACGACCAGGGCGAGTGGGTGCTGGTCGACCTCGGCGGCGTGGTCGTGCACGTCATGCAGCTGTCGACGCGCGCGTTCTATCAGCTCGAGAAGCTCTGGGACATCCAGGAGCAGGTCAAGCCGGCCAAGGTGAGCTCGGCTTGAGGGTTCGGCTGGTCGCGGTCGGCACGCGCATGCCGGCGTGGGTGCGCGACGGCTTCGAAGAGTACGCGCGGCGCATGCCGAGGGAATGCAGCCTCGAGCTGGTCGAGATCCCGGTGGCCGAGCGTGGGAAAAATGCCGACATCGCGCGCCTGAAGCGTGCCGAAGCCGATAGGATTCTCAAGGCGTTACCCCGCGATAGCTACGTCGTGGCCTTCGATGAGGGCGGCGAAACTCTGAGCACTCGGGAGTGGGCCGCCGCGCTGACCGGCTGGATGCGGCAGGGTCGGGATGTGGCATTGATCGTAGGCGGCCCCGATGGGCTGGCATCGGAGGCGCTGGAGCGGGCGGATCGCAAGTGGTCGCTGTCCCGGCTGACCCTCCCGCACCCCCTGGTCCGGATCCTGATCGCGGAGCAGCTGTATCGGGCATGGACGGTCATGACAAATCACCCGTATCATCGGTCTTAAGCAGTAACAGTTACACACAAGGAACGGTTGGAGGGGCGATGTCCGCGGAGAAGAAGCCGGGGGATCCGGCAGAAATTCCGCCATTTCTGCAGAAACGGGGGGCGGAGAAGGCTGCGGCTCCAGGAAAGCCGGGGGTGCCTCCGTCGAAGTCGGGAGAGGAGCCTGTGGGCATTCCATTTTTCCTGCGCTCGGGAGCCGCGGCCTCGAAGCCGTCGCCGCAGCGCGCAGAGCCGAGGAGCGGGTCTGCGCCGGCGAACGCGCAGCCGATGGTTCAACCGGCCGCGCCCAAGCAGGCGCCGTCTTCCGCGCCAGAACCCGTAGCGCCGCCCGGCGATCTGATGTCTCCCGAGGAAGTGCAGAAGGCGATTGCCGCTGCACAGGCCGCGCGGCTGCAGCAGGAAGAGCAGGCGGAAGCCGAGCGGCTCGCCTATCTGCAGAGCGAGCAGGCGTTGAAGCCGGCGGCTCCCGCCGAGAAGACCGGCTACAAGCCGATCGACTGGGAGAACGCCGCCGACATCTTCGATCACATGGTCACCGGCATCCGCAAGGATCGCGCGGACAACAAGCGCGAGGAGCACGAGAACAAGCGCAAGTTCGAGACGGACTGGCAGCACGTCGTGCGCTCGATGCAGGCGCTCGAGCAGAAGGTCAAGGGCAATCCGAAGATCATCTACTTCAACTTCTCGCGCGACATGCGCGAGCTGACCATCAAGCTGGTCGACGAGACGTCCAAGCAGCGATTCCGCCTGATCACGCTCACGCGCGACCACCCGTCCGGCAAGTTCAAGCAGATGGAAGTCGCTTGGCTGATCGAGTACGCCGGCCGCGAGCGCTACTTCCTGGATGCGAAGGAAGCAATGGCGGAAGTCGTGACGATGGTGGCGGCGACGCTCGCGTAGTCGTGGGTCGCCCTTCAGGGCGACGCTTCAGGTTTTCCCGGCAAGCTGAGCCACGATCGCCGGATTCTCCAGCGTCGACACGTCCTGCGTGATCTCCTCGCCCTTGGCGATGGAGCGCAGCAGCCGGCGCATGATCTTCCCGCTGCGCGTCTTCGGCAGGTTGTCGGCGAAGCGGATGTCGTCCGGCTTCGCGATCGGGCCCATCGTCCTGCTCACGAACTCGCGTAATTCGGCGACGAGCTTTTCGGCGTCGTGACCCGTCGGCCGGGCTCCGCGACAGATCACGAACGCGACGATCGCTTCGCCCTTGATCTCGTGCGGCCGCCCGACGACTGCAGCTTCGGCGACGCGCGGATGCGCGACCAGCGCGCTCTCGATCTCCATCGTGCCGAGCCGATGTCCGGCGACCTTCAGCACGTCGTCCATCCGGCCCATGATCCAGTAGTAGCCGTCGGCGTCGCGATGCGTCGAATCGCCGGCGACGTAGTACCGGTTCTGGAACGCCGACCAATACGTCTTGAGATAACGCTCGTTGTCGCCCCAGATCGTGCGCAGCATCGACGGCCACGGCTTCTTGATGACGAGATAACCGCCGGCGTCCGTCGACTTCACTGGATTGCCGGATTCGTCGACGACTTCGGGGAACACACCGGGCAACGGCTGCGTGCACGAGCCTGGCTTGGTCGGCGTCACGCCGGGTACGGGCGACATCATGATGGCGCCGGTCTCGGTCTGCCACCACGTGTCGACGATCGGGAGCTTTTCCTTGCCGATGACGCGGTGATACCAGATCCACGCCTCCGGATTGATCGGCTCGCCGACGCTGCCGAGCAAGCGCAGCTTCGAGAGATCGTACTTGTTCGGGAATTCCTCGCCGGCTTTCATCAGCGCGCGGATCGCGGTCGGCGCGGTGTAGAAGATCGTGACCTTGTGGTCCTGGCAGATCCTCCAGAAGCGCCCGGCGTCGGGAACCATCGGGCCGCCTTCGTACATGACGATCGTCGCGCCGCACGAGAGCGGGCCGTAGCAGACGTAGCTGTGACCGGTGACCCAGCCGACGTCCGCCGTGCACCAGAACACGTCGTCGTCGCGCAGATCGAAGACCCACTGAGTCGTCACGTGCACGCCGAGCAGATACCCGGCCGACGAATGCTGGATGCCTTTGGGCTTGCCGGTCGAGCCCGACGTGTAGAGCAGATACAACGGATGCTCGGCGTCGACCCATTCCGGCTCGCACGTCGCGCTTTGCTTCCCCGCGACGTCGTGCCACCAGCGGTCGCGCCCGGATTTCATCGGCACGTCGTGGCCGGTGCGCTCGTAGACGAGCACGTTCTCGATCGTCGGGCAGCCGGCCGCGAGCGCTTCGTCGACCGCTTTCTTGAGCTCGATGACGTTGCCGCCGCGCGTGCCGCCATCCGCGGTGATGACCGCAACCGCGCCCGCGTCCTCGATGCGATCCTTCACCGACTGCGACGAGAAGCCGCCGAACACGACGGAATGGATCGCGCCGATGCGCGCGCACGCCTGCATCGCGATGACGGCTTCGGGGATCATCGGCATGTAGACGACGACGCGATCGCCTTTGCCGATCCCGATCGACTTCAGCCCGTTCGCGAGCCTGCAGACTTCGTCGTGGAGCTGCTGGTAGGTGAATTTGCGGACGTCCCCCTTCTCGCCTTCGCCGATGATTGCCACTTTGCTGCCGCGCTTCGCGAGATGCCGATCGATGCAGTTGAAGGAGACGTTGAGCACGCCGTCGGTGAACCAGCGGAAGTTCGGCGCCTTGGCATCGTCGAGCCCGACCGTGAACGGCTTCTTCCACGCGAGCTCCTCGCGCGCGAGCCGCGACCAGAACGCGACGGAATCCTTCTCCGCTTCGGCGCGCAGCTTGGCGAGCTTGTCCTGGTCCAGCCGCGCGCGCTTCGCGAACTCGGGCGAGGGCGGGAAGACGCGGTTCTCCTGCAGGACCGACTGGATGTTGTCGCCGCTCATGAGCCTGCTTCCTCCATAATCGGACCCGCATCCTAACTCCGATCCATGCACTACCAACACCGCTACCACGCGGGCAATTTCGCCGACGTCTTCAAGCACGCGCTGCTGTGCGAGCTGCTCGCAGCTCTGAATCGCAAGGAAGCGCCGTGGTTCTACCTGGAGACCCACGCCGGCGCCGGCATCTACGATCTTTCGCGCGACGAAGCTGCGCGCACCGCGGAGTTCGAGGGCGGCATCGCCCGGCTTTGGGATTTGCGCGACCAGGATTCGCCGATCGGCAACTACCTGCGCCTGATCGGCGCGCTCAATCCCGACGGCGAGCTCCGCCACTATCCCGGCTCGCCATTGGTTGCGCAGAAGCTCGCGCGCGACTCGGATCGCCTCGCGCTGTGCGAGAAAGTGCCGGAGGTGGCGGCGTCGCTCAAGCAGAGCCTCGGACGCGACGCGCGCGTCGCCGTGCATGCGCGCGACGGCTACGAGGCCTACGCGCTGCTGCCGCTGCCGCAGAAGCGCGGGCTCGTGCTGATCGATCCGCCGTTCGAGCGTCGCGACGAGTTCGACGCCGTCGGCGATTTCCTGGCGCGCGCGGTCGGGCGATTCAACAACGGCATCTATGTCGCGTGGTATCCGGTGAAGAACCGTCACGCGTCGGCGAAGTTCATCCGGCGCTGCGAGCGCGAGCTCGAGCGGCCGCTGCTGCGCGTCGAGCTCGACACCGACGCGCACGCCGAAGGGCAGATGCGCGCTTGTGGCATGCTCGTGGTCAATCCGCCGTTCGGCTTCGATGAGCGGGCGAGGGGAATCATGAAGCTCTTGGCACGCAAGCTTGCGCAGGGTCCGCGACCGCAATGGTCGGTCGCATGAACGACATGAGCAACGGCTTCGACGCCGCGACGCACCTGCAGGCCCTGCAGGCGAACGGCTATACGATCATCCGCGACTTTCTTTCCGCCGCCGATCTCGCCGAAGTGCGCAGCGCGCTCGCGCCGCATCTGCACACGCATCAGGGCCGCAACAACTTCGAGGGCTACCAGACCGAGCGCGTCTACACGCTGGTCGCGCGCGCAAAGATCTTCGAGCGCATCGCCGAGGACGCGCGCGTGATGGCGCTCTGCGCGAAATTCCTGAAGCCCGGATTCCTGCTCACGGCGAGCCAGGCGATCTGCATCTATCCGGGCGAGACGCCGCAACCGATCCACAGCGACGACGCGTTCTACACGCTGCCGCGGCCGCGCGCGCCGATCAGCGTGTCGACGATCGTCGCTGTCGATGCCTTCACCAAGGAGAACGGCGGCACCGAGATCATTCCCGGCAGCCACACCTGGGGCGACGATCGCATCGCCGGCATCTACGACCAGGGACTGAATCCCGACACGCCCGCGAGCGCTGAACAAGAGCGCTTGCTGAAGACGGTCGAAATGCCGGCCGGTGCGTGCGTGTTCTTCCTCGGAACGCTCCTGCATCGCGGCGGCGCCAATCGCGGCCAGTCGCCGCGGCTCGCGTTCTCCAATCAGTACTGCGAGCCGTGGGCGCGCCAGCAGGAGAACTTCTTCTTCGGCGTTCCGCGCGAGATCGCGCGCGAGATGTCGCCGCGGCTGCAGGAGATGCTGGGCTATTCGATCTGGCCGCCGTTCATGGGTCAGGTCACCGCGTCGCATCCGATGAAGACGTTGCGCGACGACTACGTCAATGCAGTCCTGAGAGATCGCAACCGCAAATGAGCGAAGACAAGCCGGAGATCATCGGCGAAGGGAAATTCCTGCGCATGCTCAAGGCCGGGCGCTGGGAGTACGTGCAGCGCGTCCGTTCCTCGGGCGCCGTGCACATCGTCGCCGTGACCGACGCGCGCGAGCTCGTGCTGGTCGAGCAGATGCGCGTGCCGGTGCGCGGACGCACGCTCGAGCTGCCGGCCGGGATCATGGGCGACAGTGCCGCCTTCGCCAACGAGACGCCGCAGGAATCCGCGCTGCGCGAGCTCCTCGAGGAGACCGGATTCCAGGGGACGTCGGCGCACGTGCTGTGCGCCGGTCCGAACGCGCCCGGGCTCACCAGCGAGCGCAGCAACCTCGTGCGCGTGAAAGGCCTGAAGCGCCTGCACCCCGGCGGCGGCGACGAGAGCGAGAACATCACCGTCCATCTCGCGCCGCTCGACGGCATCCGCCAATGGATCGACCGCAAGCAGAGCGAAGGCCTGCTGATCGAGCCGCGCATCTTCGCGGCGCTCTATTTCGTGATGACCGAGGGTTGAATCATGTTCGGCATGAAGCCGCGTCGCGTCACGCTGCCGCGCCCGCAAGGCGCGTCGAAGCGCTGGAACCGCTCGGGCCAGGCGCTCGCGCTGCGGCCGATGCGCGTCGTCGAAGTCGTCCGCGAGACGCCGCGCGCGGTGACGATCGTGCTCGAGCCTGAGGACGCGCGGCCGTTCGCGTTCAAGGCGGGCCAGTACCTGACCCACTGCTTCGAGATCGACGGCGCGACGGTCAAGCGCGCCTACTCGTTGTCGTCGGCGGAAGGCGGCCGCGTCGCGTGCACGGTGAAGGCGATCGAGGGCGGACGCGCGTCCGCTTTCGTGCTCGACAAGCTCAAGGCCGGCGATCGCTATCCGATCCTCGGACCGAGCGGCGAATTCGTGCTCGATGCAGCCGCGACCGGGCCGCTCTCGTTCCTCGCCGCCGGCAGCGGCATCACGCCGGTGATCGGTCTGATCGAGACTGCGCTCGCGCATGACGCTGCGCGGCCGATCAAGCTCATTTACGCGAATCGCTCGGAAGCCGACGTGATCTTCGCGGCGCGATTGAAGGCGCTGCAGGCGAAGCATCCGAATCTCGAGGTGAGGCACGTGTTGTCGTCGAGCGACGGCCGCCTCGATGCGACGCGTGCTGCGCAGTTGATGGAGTCGTCAGGCGCGACGTATTACCTCTGCGGCCCGAGCGCGCTGATGGACGCCGCCGAGCGCGGGCTCAAAGCGCGTGGCGTCACGGCGACGCAAATCCATCGCGAACGTTTTCTCGCCGCGTCGCGGCCGGTTCATGCGAAGCCGACGCAGGCCGTCGAGATCGCATTCCATCGCTCGCACAAGCTGGTCACCCAGCAACCCGGTGAAACGATTCTGGAAGCCGGATTGCGTGAAGGATTGCCACTGCCGTTCTCGTGCACCGTCGGCGGCTGCGGCAGCTGCAAGATGAAGGTGCTGGAAGGCGAGGTCGCGCTGAACGAGCCGAACTGCCTGTCCGAGGACGAGCGGGTAACCGGGCATACCCTCGCGTGTTCGGCGTATGCTCTGTCCAGGCTTGTGGTGGATGCCTGACATGAACGATCTCTCGGATACCAAGGACGGTCCGGTCGCGCCCTCGGCGCGCATGCTGAAAGGCGTACCGGTCAGCGCGCAGAACACCATCTACTCGACCTTCGACAGTCTGAAGATGCTGGCCTCGGTCGGCAACGTGAAGGTGGGGCTGTCGATGGCGCCCTCCGCGGTGCGAGGTCTCTTCCTCGGCCGCGGCCGCGAAGACCAAGCCGCGATGCCCTCGACGCACAGCACGCACTTCGATCTGTCCTACAACTCCGAATTCCCGGAGATGTACGAGCTGTATCGCCGCGCGGTCTCCAATCAGTGGAACGGCGATCGCGATCTGCCGTGGGAAACCGACGTCGACCCGTACAACGCCGAGCGTCCGCTGATCCCGCTCGACTACATGCCGTTCCCGCAACTGGAAGAGAAGGGCATCAAGCTCTCCGACAAGGAGAAGCTGCGCTTCTGCCACGACTGGGTCGCGTGGAGCCTCGCGCAATTCATGCACGGCGAGCAGGGCGCGCTGTACGCAGCGGCGCAAGTGACCGAGTGCGTGCAGTGGATCGACGCCAAGCTCTACGGCTCGACGCAGGTGATGGACGAGGGCAGACATCTCGAGGTGTTCTTCCGCTACCTCGACTCCAAGCTGAACAAGGTCTACGTGATCAACGACAACCTGTTCGTGATCTTGGACGACCTGCTCACCGACTCGCGCTGGGACGTGAAATTCCTCGGCATGCAGATCATGGTCGAGGGCCTGGCGCTCGGCGCGTTCTCGTCGATGTACAACTTCACGCGCGAGCCGCTGCTGAAGCAATTGCTGAAATACGTGATCCAGGACGAAGCGCGTCACGTGCACTACGGCGTGCTCGCGCTGCGCGAGCACATCACCAAAGTGCTCTCGCCGAAGCAGCGCCTCGAGCGCGAAGACTGGGCCTATGAAGTCGCGCTGCTGATGCGCAACCGCTTCCTCGGCCGCGAGATGTATTACGACTGGTTCGAGGGCACGAGCTTGAAGCTCAAGGACTGGGACGACGTGGTGCTGAACGCGCCGACGATGCACGCGTTCCGCCAGATCATGTTCCAGCGCCTGATCCCGAATCTCGAGTACATCGGACTGATGAGCGATCGCATCAAGCCGGCGTACGAGAAGTCGGGGCTGCACACGTTCCTCGGCTTGAAGAACGCGACGCAGCTCACCGGCGAGGATCTGCTGCGCGACGCGGATGCCTTCCGCGTCTTCAAAGACCACTAGTCGCGACAGCCGCGCTCCACTTCCTTCTCCTGCTCGCAGGAGAACCCCGGGTGATCGATCGTCTTCTCGATCGCGGGCGTCGGCCGCTGCTTGGAATCGCGCAGTAGCTGACCGTTGTCGCCGACCGTGAACGCCGCGATCGTCATCTGATCCTCGGTGAGCTCGATCCAGAAGAAGCCGCCGACCTGATCCTGCTGCCAGTAGACCGGGTTGCGATCGCCGCGGCCGAACTGCCGCCGCTTGCCGCCGCCTTCGCCCGCGCCCGAGAGAACGAACTGCGTGTTGCCGCAGCCGTTCGGCGGCTTGAGCCACTCGAGGTCGTGATCGTGGCCGGAGAGGTACAGGCTCACGTTCTTCGCGCACACGGTGTCGTCGAGCAGCTTCTTCCAGAGCTGGCCCGGCGTGTACTTCGAGTTCTGCGACTTGTCGCGCTTGATGTCCTCGTCGTAGCGGCCCGCGTTGCCGTGCTGGCCGTTCGAGACGTACGGGTGATGCGCCATCGCGATCTGCCAGCGCGCGCGTGAATTACGCAGCTGCTCGCGCAGCCAGGTTTCCTGCTTGATGAAGTACGCCTCGGGATTCCAATGCTCCTGGTCGGGATCGTCGCGATACGGCGCGAGCGGGCTCGAATCGAGCGCGAAGAATTCCGCGAGCGGCTCTTCGCCGAAGCCGGGCTCGGGCGCGGCGAACTTGTAGTAGCGATCCGGCATGCGGAACATCTTCGACGGCCGGTCGTCGCGCCTGGCGTACTCCACTTCGTGATCGCCGCGCGCGTTGCCGCCACCGTCGCCGGGCATGGTCTTGCCTTCGACGAGCACGAGGCTCGTGTTGTCGTGATTGCCGAGCACGACGTAGATCGGGATGCGCTGGTGATCGAGCGGTGCGTACGGGATCTCGAACGCCGTGTCGAACTGGGGATCGTGCGCGCTCTCGACACCCTTGTCGTAGAAGTTGTCGCCGAGCTCGACCGCGAGATCGCAGCCGCGCATCTGGCAGACGTCGGCCATCGCCTGGCCGATGGCGAGCTGCTGCGGCGATCCGGAGCCCGCGTCGCCGAACGCGATGAAGCGCAGCACCCGCGGCTTGCCGGGCTTGCTGTCGATGACCGACGGCTTGTCGCCCGCGGCGCAGCCGGCCAAGGTGGCGGCGAGCAGGAGTGAGAGACGAAAGCTCATAATGGCGACCTGATGAACGCAATCCCGAAAGCCAATCTTAAAGATGCCATCGCGGACGTGCTCACGCACGAAGCGACCCGCCCGTTCCCCGCGAGCCGCAAGATCTACGTGCAGGGCGTGCCCATGCGCGAGATCGCCCAAAGCCCCACGCACACGTCGAAGGGCCCGGAGCTCAATCCGCCGGTCACGGTGTACGACACGTCAGGCCCGTACACCGATCCGTCGGTGAAGCTCGATCTGAAGCGCGGCCTGCCGCGATTGCGCGAGCCGTGGATCCGCGAGCGTCGCGGCCAGCCCAACGTTTCGCAGATGCACTACGCCAAGCGCGGCATCGTGACGCCGGAGATGGAGTTCATCGCGATCCGCGAGAACGCGCGGCTCGGCGAGCTGCGCGAGAGCTACGAGAAGGCCGGTTATCTCAAGCGCCACCGCGGCCAGGGTTTCGGCGCGAAGCTGCCGGAGATCGTCACGCCGGAATTCGTGCGCCAGGAAGTCGCGCTGGGCCGTGCGATCATCCCGTCGAACATCAATCATCCGGAATCCGAGCCGATGATCATCGGCCGCAACTTCCGCGTGAAGATCAACGCCAACATCGGCAACTCCGCGGTGACTTCATCGATCGCGGAAGAAGTCGAGAAGATGGTGTGGGCGACGCGCTGGGGCGCCGACACGGTGATGGACCTGTCGACCGGCAAGAACATCCACGAGACGCGCGAGTGGATCATCCGCAACTCGCCCGTGCCGATCGGCACGGTGCCGATCTATCAGGCGCTCGAGAAAGTGAACGGTCGGGCCGAGGCGCTGACCTGGGAGATCTATCGCGACACGCTGATCGAGCAGGCGGAGCAGGGCGTCGATTACTTCACGATCCACGCCGGCGTGCTGCTGCGCTACATCCCGCTCACGGCGCAGCGCATGACCGGCATCGTGTCGCGCGGCGGCTCGATCCTCGCGAAGTGGTGCCTCGCGCACCATCAGGAAAATTTCCTGTACACGCATTTCGAAGAGATCTGCGAAATCATGAAGGCGTACGACGTGTCGTTCTCGCTCGGCGACGGATTGCGCCCCGGCTCGATCGCCGATGCCAACGACGAAGCGCAGTTCGGCGAGCTGAAGACGCTCGGCGAGCTCACCAGGACCGCGTGGAAGCACGACGTGCAGGTGATGATCGAAGGTCCCGGCCATGTTCCGATGCAGCTCATCAAGGAGAACATGGAGAAGGAACTGCAGGAGTGCTACGAGGCGCCGTTCTACACGCTCGGGCCGCTGACCACCGACATCGCGCCGGGCTACGACCACATCACCAGCGCGATCGGCGCGGCGCAGATCGGCTGGTACGGCACGGCGATGCTCTGCTACGTCACGCCGAAGGAGCATCTCGGCCTGCCCGATCGCGACGACGTGCGCGACGGCATCGTCGCCTACAAGATCGCGGCGCACGCGGCTGATCTCGCCAAAGGTCATCCCGGCGCGCAGATCCGCGACAACGCGCTGTCGAAGGCGCGCTTCGAGTTCCGCTGGGACGATCAGTTCAACCTTTCGCTCGATCCCGAGAAGGCGAAGGACTTCCACGACGAGACGCTGCCGCAGGAAGGCGCCAAGCTCGCGCACTTCTGCTCGATGTGCGGCCCGCACTTCTGCTCGATGAAGATCACGCAGGAAGTCCGCGAGTTCGCGCAGAAGGGCATGGCGGAGAAGTCGGTGGAATTCCGAACTTCCGGCGCCGAGGTGTATCGAAAACTTTGATGATCCTTTCTCGCACCCTGGCCGCGGCGACCCTCTGCGCGCTCTTCGCCGGCTGCGGGATGCTGAAGCCCAAGTGCGACTGCCCGCGCGACGAGAAGAGCGGCGAAAAGGTCGACGAGAAGGGCAGGATCGATCCGAAATCCGGGTTGCCGCGCCAGCGCGTGATCCTCAACGAGGGCTACAGCGAGCTCTATCACGACGCGACGTCGATCGATCGCTCCGAGCTCATCGTCTACGTGAAGGACGTGTCGCCGCCGGTCGCGGAGATCCTGCGCGGCGTCGCGGCGTACGCGGACCGGCTCAAGGAAGAGATGGAGCGCCTCGCCGGCGAGTATCCCGCAGTGAAGATCGATCTCGCGCCGCTGCCCGAGATGGAGATGCGCAAGCGCAGGGCGATCGCGCTCGATCGCGCCAAGGAATTCGCGCCGCTGGTCGGCAAGGGCGGACTGGAGCTCGATCGGACCATCCTGCAGTCGCTCGACGGCGGGCTCAATCATCAGGCGCACATGTCCAAGGTCCTCGCCGAGGAAGAGCCCGAGCCGGGCCTGAAGAAGTTCCTGATCGACACCCAGCAGCACTACGAGGCGTGGGATGAGCGCGTGAAAGTGCTGCTCGAGCGCGATTATTTCCGGCAGCCCAAGACCCGCTGATACACTGCTGCGGGGATTTCTTTCGGGGGTTGTCGATGCGCCGTTTCTCGCTTGCCGCCGCGCTCGTCGCGGTTCCTGCTCTCGTCTCCGGCGCCGACCTCACCGCGCGCGCAGCGTTGAGCCTGGTGCCCGGCACTCCCGACACCGCGCAAGCGGCGTTCGCGATGTGGCGCGACGACAACGGTCAGCTCAAGCCCGCCGGCCAGCTCAAGACGTTCGAGGATGCGATGAATGCGCACATGACGGCGCAGTCGCAAGCCGCGATGCAGAAGCAGATGGGCGGCATGAATCCGCAGATGTCGGCGCAGATGCAGGCGGCGATGAATTCGCCGGAGGCGGCGGCGAAGCTGCAGCAGCAGATGCAGAACATGAGCCCCGCGCAGCTGATGGCGATGGCGCAGCAGATGCAGGCGCCGATGCCGCAGGCGACCGCCGTGTCCGATCACGATCAGGCGCTGGTCAGGCAGATCAACGTCTATCCCGGAATGATGGACGTCGATCAGAAAGTGAATCAGGCGCGCATGGATCAAGCCGCGCTCGACGAGCAGTGGAACAAGCAGCGCCAGGCGTTCGACGAGAAAGCGCGCGACGAGCAGAACAAGCTGCCGGCGTGTCCCGGTGAAGCGGGCGAGCCGGCCGCCGACAAGGTCCGCGACGTCCAGCTCAAGTACGCCGATCAGCGCCTGGCTGCCGTCAACGGTTATCTCGCGAAGTCGAAGGCGATCGAGCAGCGCATGCGGGCCGCCGTCGCGCCGCGCGTTGCCTATGGCGATCAGGCGATCGCGGCGTGGGGCCAGCTGCAGGGCCAGGGCATCAAGCAGATGACCCAATCGCAGGCCGACGCGGCGCTGTCGATGGGCATCGCCGATGCGAGCAACGTCGCCGGCATCGTCGAGAACGCTTCGCGCATGGCGGCCAACGAGGTCCTCGCGCGCAAGGCCATCGTCGAGATGTACAAGGACATCAAGCCCGGCTGCGGATGAAGCAACCTGATCCCATGCAGGAGCTCGCCGCGCGCGAAGCGCGCGCGAAGGCGATGGGCGGCGAAGAGAAGATCGCGCGCCAGCAGAAGAAGGGCCGGCTTACCGCGCGCGAGCGCATCGACGCGCTGCTCGATCCCAATTCGTTCGACGAGCACGGACTGCTCGCCGTCAGCGATCTCCCCGAAGCGCGCGACAAGACGCCGGCCGACGGCAAGGTCACCGGCTTTGGCGCAATCGACTCACGAACCGTTTTCGTCGCTGCCGACGACGTGACGGTGTTCGCCGGTGCCGGCGGACGCGTCGGCGTCGGCAAGCAGTTCAAGGGCATGACCTACGCGGCCGAGCACGGCTATCCGTGCATCCATCTCGGCGACGCCGGCGGCGCGCGCGTGCCCGACATCATGGGCAGCGCCGGCATGATGAGCATGGTCTATCCGATCAGCGGAGCGCCGCGCGATCGCAAGGTGCCGCTCGTCACCGCGATCATGGGCGAGTGCTTCGGCGGCGCCGCGTGGACGGCCTCGGTGTCGGACATCGTCGTGCAGGTGAAAGGCACCGCGATGTGCGTCGGCGGCCCGTCGATCCTCGAGATCGCGACCGGCGAAAAGACCAGCCTCGACGAGCTCGGCGGCTGGGAGCTGCACGCGAAGGTGACAGGGCAGGTGGATCTGTTTGCGGAGGATGATCGGGAGTGTTTGGCTCTTGTGAGGAAGTCGCTGGCGTATTTTGGGAAGACGGGGTCAGAGCACGATTTCCCGAAAAGCGAGGGAAATCGTGATCCGACCCCGTCTTCTCCGACCCCGATTTCTGCGGACCCGACCCCAATTGTCCCCGCCGATTCTCGCCTCGTTTACGACATGCACCGCGTCGTCGACGCGATCTGCGACGAAGGCAGCGTGCTCGAGCTGAAGCCGTCGTTCGACGGCTCGCTGATCACCGCGCTCGCGCGCATCGACGGCATCATCGTCGGCATTCTCGCGAACAATCCGAAGGTGACCGCAGGTGCGATGGGGCCGGGCGCGTGCGAGAAGGCGACGTCGTTCATCTGCCTGTGCGATTCGTTCGACATCCCGCTCGTGTTCCTGCACGACACGCCGGGGTTCTTCGTCGGCAAGCGCGCGGAGGAAGGCGCGATGCCGCTCAAGATCATGAACTGGATCGAAGCGCTGCATCACTGCACCGTGCCGCGCATCAGCGTGATCGTGCGCAAGTCCTACGGCATGGCTCATTGCAACATGTCGGGCGGCAACATGGGCAACGACGTGCTGCTCGCGTGGCCGGGCGCCGACGTGTCTTTCATGGCGCCGGCGGTCGCGGTGAATGTCGTCCACGGACGCAAGGCGCTTTCCGATGCCGATCGCACAGGGCTGATGAATGAGATCTCACGTGCCAACGCGCCGTGGGACGCCGCCGCGAAGAACTACATCGATCGCGTGATCGATCCGAAGGACACGCGCGCCGAGATCGTCCGGGCGCTTCGTCGCGCCGGGCCGGTCCGTAGCAAACGTCTACTGGCGAGCTGGCCGCGGATGGCCTGAGCGTTACCGTGGACAACATGACGTTCGACCTTTACCGCGCGCTCTGGCGATTCGCCGAGGGCGTGCGCCGCCAGTACATCCTCGCGATGATCCTGCTCGCCGCGGCAAGCGGCGTGCGACTCGCGATCCCGCTCCTCGCCGGCATGGCGATCAACTCGATCCAGCTCGCCGGCGACGGCAGCTTGCTGCGCGCGGGCCTGTGCATCCTCGGCGTGTTCGGCGTGCAGCTCACGATGTGGTCGCTGCACTTTCCCGGCCGCGTGCTCGAGCGCAACGTCGGCATCCGCGTGCGCGCGAACATGGCCGATGCGCTCTACGCGAAGCTCGTCGCGCTGCCGCTCGCGTGGCACGAGTCGCGACATTCCGCGGAAACGCACTACCGCACGCAGCAGGCAACGCGCGCGCTGTTCGACTTCACGCAAGGCCAGTACGTCTATCTGCAGAGCGCGATCAATCTCTGCGGACCGATCGTCGCGCTGACCGTTCTCTCGCCGACGATCGGTAGCATCGCCGTCGTCGGCTACGTGATTCTCGCCACGCTGATCGTGCGCTTCGACGCCGTGATGCTGCGCCTGCAGCGCGACGAATCCGCAGCCGAGCGCCGCTACGCCGCGCGCGTGCTCGACTTCCTCGGCAACATCTCGACGGTCGCGAGCCTGCGCCTCGCCTCGGCCTCGCGCGCGCTCGTCGCCGGGCGGCTGCAGAGCGTGTTCGAGCCGCTGCGCAAGAACATCGTCGTCAACGAGACGAAGTGGTGCGCGGTCGATCTCATGTCGGTCGGACTGTCGTGGACGCTCGTTGCGGCTTACGCGTGGCTCGCGCATCGAAGCGGCGAGACGTCGGGCACGACGATCCTGCTCGGCAGCGTGTTCATGGTCTATCAATACGCGCAGCAGGCCGCCGGCGTCGTCTCGACGATGGCGCAGAACTATCAGGTGTTCACGCGCATCAAGACCGACGTCGCCGCCGCCGATCCGATCTGGGAAGCGGCGGAGCGTCCGGCCTCGACCGCGCAGATCGCGGCGGATTGGA
>DASRHK010000084.1:0-12256 GCA_035650495.1 Nevskiaceae bacterium
AGCGCGGATCGGCGGTGAGATGCACGTGCATGTCGATCAAGCCCGGCAGCAACGTGCGATCGCCGAGATCGATGCGCTTCGCACCGTCGGGGACCCTGTCGCCCTGCTTGCCGACCGCGCTGATGCGGCCGTCGACGATCGTGACCTGCGGCTTGTCGACCGTCTTGCCGGCGATCACGTCGATCATGTGCGCCGCGGTGACGACGCTGGTTTCCGCCGCGGATGCGGCGACCGGAGCGATCGAAAGCAGGATCGCGATGAGGATTGTCTTGCGCATGCGCGCAAGCTTAGCGCGCCGCGCGCTACCCCGTGCTGTCGACTTTTCCCTGCAGGCGACGGATGCGCCGCTTCATCACTTCCGTGAGCACTTTGCTCACGGGTCCCGGCGCGATCGCCGTCGCGACACCGGCGGCGTGCGCGAACCGCGTCGTGCGGCGTGCCGGGCGATTGCGCACGGCGTCGACGATCCATCCGGCGGCATCGCGGACGTCCATTTGCTTCATCTTCCCGTAGACCGCTGTCGGCGCCGTCATCGCGGTCTTCACCAGCGGATAGTTCAGCACCGTGACGCGGACGTTGTCGTCCTCGAGCTCGGCGGCGATCGAGCGTGAGAATGCATCCAGTGCGGCTTTGCTCGACGCATAGGCGGCGAAGCGCGGCGCGGGCAGGAAGCCGAGCACGCTCGAGACGTTGATGATGTGGCCGCGACGCTGCTTCAGGAACTGCGGCAGCAAGCGCAGCGTCATGCGCACCGGCGCGAAATAGTTGAGCTGCATCACGCGCTCGAAATCGTGGTCGCGGTCGAGCGATTCCTTGATCGTCCGCCGGATCGAGCGGCCCGCGTTGTTGATCAGGACGTCGACGCGCTGATGATCCTTCACGATCGCCGCGCAGCACGCGTCGATGCCCGCGGGATCGTTGAGATCGAGTGGATAGACGCTGGCGGCGCCGCCCCTGGCTTCGACGCGCTTGCGCACGCGATCGAGCTCATCCCGACGCCGCGCGATCAGGCACAGGTGCGTGCCCCTGCGCGCCAGCTGCAGCGCCGCGGCCTCGCCGATGCCGCTCGACGCGCCGGTGATGACGATGACTTTCGTCGTCATGCTGCGCTTCAGCCGGGCTGCTTCTTCCCGTGCTTGGCGAGGTAATGCGCGGTGATGTTCGGCGTCTCCTTCACCGGCGTGACGATCTCGAAGATGCGCTCGTAGGTCGCGCGCTTGATCAGCCACTTGCCGCCCTGCTTGACGTAGGTGTCCTTGTAGAGCGCGCTGCCGTCGGTGATCACCTTGTGCTTGAGATCCAGGAACCAATCCTTGAGGTACCACGTGCCCTTGGCTTCCGTCGGCGACGTCAGCTCGATCTCGGGATGATTGACGTGATGGAACGCGATCGCGTCCTGATGGAAGGCGTACTCGATCGCCTCGCAGATCTTGTCGCGGCCCTGCGCTTCGAACAGGTAGCTGCCGCCGACGTAGCGCACGCTCGCGTCCTCGGTGAACAGCGTCTTCAGCTCGGCGATGTTCGCCATGTCGATGCAGCGGCAGTAGCGGTACTTGAGCTGCTTGATCAGCTCGATGTCTTCGAGTGCGAGGGCCATGCGTTCTCCTAGATGCCGAATCCGCCGGACACGTTGATCTGCTGTCCGGTGACGTAACCGTTGGTGGCGAGGAACACGGCGGCGGAGCCGATCTCTTCCGGCTTGCCCCAGCGCTTGAGGCAGAGCAGCTTCTGCGTCTCGTCCGTCCACTTCTGATCGAACACGCCGCGCTTCAGCAATTCGAGGAACATGCCGGCCTCGATCACGCCGACCAGCACCGAGTTCGCGCGGATGTTGTGCTTGCCTTCCTCCTTGGCGATGCCCTTGATCAGCGCCTCGTTCGCGGCCTTGGGTGCGACCGACAGGCCATCCTTCTGCGGGAACCACACATGCCCGGCCGATCCCAGATGCACGTACGACCCGCCGCCGCCTGCCTTCATGATCGGCAGCGTCGCCTTCACGGCGTTGAAGAAGCCGTGCACTTCGATATCGATCGACTTCCTGTAGAGCTCGGCGCTGGTGTCGGCGATGAACACCTGCTCGACGACGGGCCCTGCCGCCCAGACGACCGTGTGGATGCCGCCATGCGCGTTCTCGGCAGCGTGCACCGCGGCGTTCACTTGCGCCGCGTCGCGGACGTCGCACGCATGCGTCGTCACCTTGCGGCCGATCTTGCTGATGTCCTTGGCGACCCGCTCGGCGACGTCGCGCTTGCTGCGATAGACGATCGCGACGTCGGCGCCGGCGGCGCCGAACGACTGCGCGACGCACTGCCCGATGCCGCCGCTGCCGCCGAACACGATGACGCAGCCCTTGCCGAAGCGATTCGCGGACACGGCGTTCCCCTCTTCGTTGGATGCGGCGATTATCCGGAGCGCGCGCGGGGCCCGGCTTCATCCGATGGGACGAACAACGTCACCCGGGCGCGATGGTGCGGAAGCCGACGTGCGACTGCGGGAGGTCCGCTTCTGCGCCTTGTCGCGAGGAAGCGCGGGCGCGCGCGCAGTAGTTCAGCGAGCACAGGTACGATCCGCCCTTGATCACGTAGCGCGTCGCCGACGCGTTGCGCGACGGCATCGGGTCCGCGATCGAGGGATGCGCGCCACGCTCGCGATAGGGATCGCGCGTCCATTCCCAGACGTTGCCGACCATGTCGTGCAGGCCGGCCGGGTTGGCCGGATAGCAGCCGACCGGAGCGCGCAGCGCGAAGCCGTCCTCGAGCGCGTTGCTGATCGGGAACACGCCCTGCCAGAAATTCGCTTGCGGGCGTCCTTGCGCATCGCGCACGGAGCGATCGGCTTCCTCGTTGCTGCGGCCTGCCTTCGCGGCGAATTCCCATTGCGCTTCGGTCGGCAGCTCGCGATGCAGCCAGTGCGCATAGGCGAGCGCGTCGGCGTAGGTCACGTCGACCACCGGCTCCTGATCGCGCGACGCGGCATTGCTCTTGCCTTCCGGGAAATGCCAGGACGCGCCCTTCGCGAATTGCCACCAGCTGCCGGGCTCGGCGCTCTCGTCGGCTCGCGGTGCGACGAACACCGCGCCGCCGCCCTGCTTCTCCGCTTCCGTCACGTAACCAGTCGCGCGCACGAACGCGGCGAACTGCGCGTTGGTCACTTCGGTGCGATCGATCCAGAAGCTGTCGATATGCGCGCGCTGCGGCGGACCTTCCTCGGCGTAGCCGCGATCGCTGCCGAGATCGAAATCGCCGGCGGCGATCTGGAGCATCCCCGCGTGCGGGTCGTCGCCGAACCGCGCGGGCATGCCCGAGTAGGCGGCGCAGGATTCGCGCGTGCCGAGGGCAGCTTCCGCGCTTGGCGCGCTTTGCCTCGTGCAGGCCAGAAGCAAAAGCACGAGGAACTGGATACCCGCCTGCGCGGGCATGACGAAGGACCTTCTCACTGATCCATCGGCGTCAGGATCGGCGGCGCGACCGGGTTCACCGCGCCGACGCGCGCGACGTAGGCCTGCCAGTCGGCGAGAAGCTCGGCGACCTTGTCGGGATTCGTCGCCGCGAGATCGTGGTTCTCGCCGCGATCGTCTGCGACGTTGTAGAGCTGCCAGTCGTGATCGATCAGCTCCGCGGCCGACGGCAGCATGTAGTTCACGACGCGCGTCATCTTCCACGGGCCCTTGCGGATGTAGCGGATGTCGTTCACCTCATCCGCGATCGGCTCGTCGTCGGCGTGGACTTCGCTCGCGGCGCCCGTGAGCACCGGCACGAGCGACTTGCCTTCGATCGGCGCGACGTCGTGATCCTGGTACGTCGCGCCCGGATCGGGAATGCCGGCGAGATCGAGCATCGTCGGTACGACATCGCGCAGCGACGATAGCGCCCCGCTTGGCGCACCTTGCGAGGCGCCCGGCAAGCGCACGATGGCCGGCACGCCGATGCCGCCTTCCTGCGTAAAGCCTTTGAACAACCGGAACGGCGTCGCGCCGACTTCCGCCCAGCGCGTGCTGCGGAACAGGAAGGAGCTCGGGCGCCCGTAGTTCTGCATCGAGTTGTCGATGGTGAACACGCTCTGCGGATCTTGCGTGTCGGTGTATGGGATGAAGCCGTAGCCCATGCCGTCGGGCCCGTTGTCGGAGACGAACACGATGAACGTGCGGTCGTACTCGCCGATCTGCTTGAGATAGTCGAAGACCTTGCCGACGTTGTCGTCGAGGTTCGTCATCATCGCCGCGAAGATCTCCATGATCCGCGCTTCGCTCTTCTGGTCGGCAGCGCTTAGCGAGTCCCACGGCTGATTGAGCAGCACGCCCGGCTGGCCGAAGCGGATCATCGTCGCCTCGTCGCCCGGATTCGGCTCGAAGTCCTGCGGGATGATGCCGAGCGCTTTCTGCTTCGCGAGGCGCGCCTGCTGGATCGCGCTGTAACCGGCGTCGTAGCGGCCCGTGTAGCGATCGAGATACGCGTCGGGCACCTGCAGCGGGAAATGCACCGCCTGGAAAGCGAGGTAGCCGAAGAACGGCACACCGTCGCCGTGATTCGCGCCGATGTAGTCGATCAGCTTCTGCGTGTAGTAATCCGAAGAGAAGAAATCGTCGGGGATCTGCGCGAGCTCGCCGTCCTCATAGTGATCGCGCGCGGCCGACTCGGGATGATCCGCGGTGACCGCGAAGTTCGACGCGAACGCCGATTCGTATTGCAGCGAGAACGAGTGCTCGAAGCCCCACTGCGCGGGACCGCCGCTGCCGAGATGCCACTTGCCGGCCATGTAGGTGTGATAGCCCGCGTCGCGCAGCAGCTGCGCGACCGTTCGCGCGCCCTGGTCGAACTGACCGGCGTAGGCCTGGTTGTTCGGATAGAAATACGCGCTCTCGGCGAGCGTGCCGACGCCGACCAGATGATGATCCGCGCCGGTGAGCAGCTCCGCGCGCGACGTCGCGCACAGCGGCGTCGAATGGAAATTGGTGAGCACGCGGCCCTCGGCGGCGAGGCGGTCGAGGTTCGGCGTGGCGATCTCGGAGCCGAACGCGCCGACGTCGGAATAGCCGATGTCGTCGCCGAGGATGACCAGGAAGTTGGGCCGATCGATCGTGTCGGGTGCGCCGGCGGTCGACAACGGCGTCGAGGGGCCGCAGCCCGCCGTGAGCAGAACCAGAAGCGCCGCCGACGCGGCGCGCACCCATCGAATCGACATTCCCCGCGCTCACTCCCTTCCCGCGCGCACCGTAGCACGCGCCGCCCGAGCCGGCGCTGCTCCAAAAGGATGAAGCGTCGCGGACCCTGCTATAGGATGGTTCGAGGGAGCGAAGGGAGAACCGCATGAAACGCCTCGGTCTGCTGATGATGGCGGTCGTGATCGCGTCGACCGCACGCGCAGAGAACACCACCAAGATCCTCGACTGCATGCGCAGCAACGTGCCGCCCACGCTGCGCATCCAGGAGATCGAGTTCGACGCCACCGACCGCTCCGGCGGAACCCGCGTCCTGCGCGGTCGCGTCTACACGCTGCTGGAGAAGACCTCGTCGGGCGGCGGCCTCGTCCGCGCGATGCTCAAGATCAGCGAGCCGTCGCAGTTCGCCGGCGCTTCGTATCTGGTGCGCGAGACCGAGGACTATCTCAACGAGGGCATGTACGTGTTCCTGCCGTCGGTGAACCGCGTGCGTCGCGTGTCGGGCACGTTTGCCGACGGCGCGCTGCTCGGGACCAACTTCAGCTACAACGACTTCAAGCAGCTGCAGAACGCTTTCGTCGGCTCGAGCGCGCAGCTCGAGTCGACCGGCAAGATCGAGGAGCGGCCGGTCAACGTGATGCTGTTCAAGCCGATCCCGGCGCCGAACGCGCAGCCCGCGCGCTACAACCTCGTGCGGACCTGGGTCGACACCAAATCCTGCATGCCGCTCAAGGCGGATTTCTACGAAGGCGAGAAAGTGCGCAAGCAGCTCACCGCGTCGCCGGATGCGCTGCAGAAATCCGGCGACTACTGGTACCTGTCGCAGGTCGAGATGCGCGACCTGGTCGAAGGCACCAAGACCACGCTCAAGGTGCTCGGCGTCACCGCGGGTCACGAGCTGCCGGGCACCTACTTCAATCCGCAGCTGTTCTATCTCAACAAATGAAGCGCCTTGCGATCGCAGCCGCGATCGCGATGAACGGATGCGTCGCGGTCGTGCACGAATCGGGACAGTACATCGACGAGCCCGCGGATCGCGCCGTCGCGCACCTGCGCGCGGGCCAGATCATCACCGTGTCGCTCGCCGACGGCTCGACGATCCAGGGCACTTATCGCGGCAGCTCGTCCGGTCTGTTCGTCGTGACGACGCGCGGCACGTTCGCGAACGAAGAGCATCGCTACGCGTTCGCGCAGGTGAAGAGCGTGCACTACTACCAGAACAACGGCGAATGGCTCGAGCCCGCCCCGGCGTTCCCGTTCGCGCCCGCGCGCTTCTAGAGATAAAAAAGCCGGCGCGAGCGCCGGCTTTCTGGTGACGCGAGGCCCTCAGTAGATGAGGTTCGCGAGCTTGGCGACGTCGGGCGTGCCCACGCCGCTCACGTAATCCCACTTCGGCGTTGCGCAGTAGAGCCCGTTGCATCCGGCGAGGATGTCGTGGAAGCCGGTCTGCTCCGGCTTGGGCAGCTGCGGCGCCTGAATCAGCTTCGGCTCCAGCGCATAGAAGTGCGGCGCGGCGAAGCCGAGCCACCCGCCGCGCTGCGCGATCACGCGCGCCCAGACGCCGAGCGCGAGCGGCGACGACAGGCTGGTGCCGCCGATGAAATTCTGTCCGCCACTCATGTAGACGAGCGCCGGCGTGTTCGGATCGGCGTCGAGCGCGATGTCGGGAACGCCGCGGCCGACCGCTTTCAGCGGCGCGTGATTTGCTTGCCAGGCCGGCGCAGGCTCGAAGTAGCTCGGGCCGCCGCCGGTGCCGTTCCACGCGATCTCCTGCGAGTAGTTGAAGCCGGAGTCGACCAGCAGCGTGGTGCCGCCGACGGCGACCGCGTACGGCGACGTCGCCGGATATTCCTGCATCGGCGGACCCGACAACGGGGCGCCCGCATTCACCGCGACGGAGCACGCGGATCCCGCGTCGCCGCTCGCCGCGAACAGCGTCTGGCCATGCGCGGCGATGCCATAGGCGAGCGATTGGTCGATCAGCTCCATGTCGCCGGAGAGATAAGGCAGCACTTCGCAGATGCCCACCGACGCGCTCGCCGCGATCGCGGCGTTCTCGGTGACGAAGCGGTTGATCGCGACCGCGAGCTCCGGCGTGAACGACGCCGCAGCGTTGTACAGATAAAGCCGCCCGACATTGCCGGCCATGCCGGTCGAGGTCTGCGTGTCCATCGCCCACTCGCCGCGCCCGCTGTCGTCGTGATTCGGCGCGCCGGTTTCGATGGCGGTGACGGGAACGTCGCCCAAGCCCATCGCTACGCGATAGTCATGCAGGTCGCTGATGATCGTGCTGGTCTCGCCCGCCATGATGATGGCGATCGAGACGCCCCACGCCCACGGCGCCGGCCATGCGTCGTAGGCCGACCAGAAATTCTGCGCCGTGTAGCCGATGGTGCTGTTGAACAGATCAGGGGCAGCCTGCGTGTGACCCTTGAACACGCCGAGGTTGTTCAGGCCGGAGATGTTCAGCACGGCGCCGGCGAGCGCATCCGGAACCTGCGCCGGCTTGATGTTGGTGAACACCGTGCGGCCGCCGGTCTGGTAACGCACGAGCGACGTGTTGAACGCCTTCTGCACGATCGCCGCGGTGGCGCTCGCGCGGATCAGGAGCTTATTGCCTGCGACGTCGATGCTGGTGAAGCCCTGCGACGCGAGATAGTCCGTGACCGCCTTCACCTGCGCCGGCGTCGGGGCATGATTCGCGGCGAAGACGCTCTCCGGCATCAACTGGCCGTAGGCGGAATCACCGGAAGTCACCAGATGGGTGATGAAGCTGTCGAGCTGTGCGCGATTGCGCAGCTTGAGGCCGACCACGACGTTCATCGGCGTCGCGGCGGCGACCGGGCCGAGATTGACTGCCTTCGACAGCGGCATCGCCTGGGTCTTGGTGTTGGCCCAGCCGAACGCCTGGGTGGATGCGAGCAGAGCGGGAACGAGCAGCAGCGAAGCGAGGCGCCTGGGCGCCATGGACCGCACGAGCATTGGTGATTCCCCCGAAAAAGTGATGGCGCTTTCCTTACGCCTGGTAAGAATTATCTCACGCTCGTGCGCATGAGGAACCGGCAATAAGCCGGACATAGAAGTACTGCGCCCAACATGTTGGCCGTGAACATGAAAACGAGCAGCCGGCCCATGTCGCGCTGGAACTGCAGATCGGAGAAGAGCCAGGTCGCCACGCCGCCGGCCAGGCAAAGTCCGGTGAACACGACCGCCTTGCCCGTCTTCTGCAGCGTGCGGAAATACGCCTCGCGCAAGGGCAAGCCTTCGACCTTCACGTGATGGCGGATCAGGTCGTAGATGTAGATTCCGTAATCGACGCCGATGCCGACCGCGAGCGTGATCACCGGCAGCGTCGCGACCTTGAGCCCGATGCCGAACAGCGCCATCAGCGCGTTGGCGAAGATCGACACCATGAACAGCGGAATGCAGATCGCCAGCAATCCCGAGGCCGATCGGTACGAGATCAGCACGAGCACGACGATCACGGCGTAGACCCAGAGGATCGTCGCGAGCTCCTTGTCCTTCACGACTTCGTTGGTCGCGGCCATCACCGCGACGTTGCCGGAGCCGATCGCGAAGTGCACGGGACAATGCTTGTCGAGCGCGACGTACTCGTCGGAGTCGGCGCCCATCTGCCTTCGCACCGCGGTCTTGCGATCGCAGTATTCCGGCGTGACATCGGGATGCTCGGCGAAGAACTCGGCGTTGTTGTCGCGCTCGAACTGCTTCACGGCGCTGACGAGCGACGCGATCGTCTCCGCCCGGTGATCGCCGATGAAGATCAGCACCGGCATCGAAGCGCAGTGATAGTCGAGCAATCCGCTGCCGGTGGAGATCGCCTGATTGATCAGCGCCAGCACGCTGCGATTGCGCGGAAGCGCGTTGAAGCGCGGATCGAGCTCGAGCTGCGCGGAATACATCTGCCGCGCGAAGCTCGTGAACGCCTTGGTCGAGCGCACGCCCGGAACGTTCTGCATGCGCCAGCCGAAGCGATCGATCTGCTCGAGGACCGGATACTCGATGCAGGCTTCGGCGTCGGTCTCGGCAATCACCTTGAGCAGATCCGTGCCGATGGTGAAGCTCGACGTGATCGCCGCGACGTCGCGGTTGTAGACCGAGTCGGGCGTGAGCTCCGGCACGCCGAGCTGCGCGTCGCCGATGATGCGGTGGTCCTGGATCCTCCAGGAGACGCCGAGCACGACCAAGGACGCGGCGATCAGCAACGCCGCGATCGGTTTTTCGGTGACCGCCGACAGTGCGCGCCACAGCTTGTCGCCCGCGTGGAGCTTCGCCAACCGTTTCGCGCGGAACGCGTCGACGTCCTTCACGCCGAGGTACGACAGCCAGATCGGCATCAGCAACTTGTTGGTCGCGATCACCGCCACCATGCCGAGGCAGGCGTTCACGGACATCTCGCGGATGATGCCGATCGGCACCAGCGCGATGGTCGCGAAGCCGGCGACGTTGGTGAGCAGCGCGATCGTGCCCGGCACGAACAACCGATGGAACGTGAGCCGGGACGCCTCGAAGCTGTTGCGTCCTCCCACGACCTCGTCAGCCCACGTGTTCACGTACTGCACGCCGTGCGACGTCGACACCGCGAGCACGAGGAACGGCACCATGATCGCGAATGGATCGAGCCCGTAGCCGAGCGTCTTCAGCAAGCCGAATTCCCAGACCACAGCGACCAGCGAGCAGCCGAGCGGCAGCAGCGCGAGCCGGAAGCTGCCGAGATACCACCACAACGCGAACATGGTGCCGACGACAGTGAGCGCGAAGAACAGCGCGACTTCGCCAACCGCGTCGGAGACGTCGCCGATCACCTTGGTGAAGCCGATGATGTGGACGTCGACGTACGGGTTGTACTGCGGGCTCCTGGGATCGGTGAACTTGCGGCGGATGCGCTCGAGATCGTGCGCGACGGCGACGAAGTCGGTCTTCTCGCTCGTCACCGGATTGCGCTCGAGCACTTCGGCATAGATCATCGCGCCGCGCTGATCGGCGGTGACGTAGCGGCCGATGATGCCCGCCTTGCCGACGTTCTCGCGCACCTGCGCGAAGGTTTCCGGCGTCGGCTCGTACTCGGCACGGATCACGTCGCCGGCGATGAAGCCGCCGTCGACGACCTCCATGTAGCGCACGTTGCGCGTGAAGATCGACGACACCTGCGAGCGGTCGATCGCCTTGGCGTAGAAGATCTCGTCGGTCGCGTCGTGCAGCGTCGCGAGGAAGGCGGCGTTGTAGATGTCGGGCTCAGGTGCGTCGGGCTTGAGCATCACGGCGATGAGCAGCGAGTTCGCGCCGCCGAACTGCTGCTGGTACTGCTTGAACACGGCCATGTACGGATGCCCGAGCGGGATCGACTTCTCGAATCCTGCGTCGGGCTTGATGCGAAGTGCCTGCGCGAACAACGCGACGGTCAGGACGATCAGGATCGAAAGCGTGACGATGCGCCCGCGGTTGCCGTACAGCGCCGGCTCAATCGCCGAGACCAGGCGATTGGCGGAGATCTGCATCAGGATTTGTTGACGGTCGCCGCCGCCAGGAAGGAAGGACTCTCGCCGCCGCCGTGCATCACCAGATTGGTGCCGCTCACATAGCTCGCCTGTTTCGACGCGAGCCACACGCAGGCATCGCCGATCTCTTGCGGCGTCGCCATACGAGCGAGCGGGACGGTCTTCGACACCGCAGCGATGCCCTTCTCATCGCCGTAGTGCAATTCGGATTGCTCGGTCCGCACGAGGCCCGGGCTCACCGCGACGACGCGCACCTTCGGTGCCCATTCGATCGCGAGCGACGTCGTCAGATTGAGGATGCCCGCCTTTGCAGCGCCGTACGCCGCGGTCCCCGGCGACGGACGCGACCCGCTGACGCTCGCGATGAACACGATGACGCCCTCGCCTTGCGCTTGCATGAGCGCGTTGGCCTTCTGCGCGAGATGGAACGGCGCGAGCAGGTTCAGGTTGATGATCGACTCGTGGAAGCGCGGCGACGCCTTGTCCGCCATCGCGAACGGCGAGCCGCCGGCGTTGTTGATCAGCACGTCGAGCCGCCCGTGCTTCTGCGCGATCTGCGCAAAAAGCGCATCGCGCGCGGCGGCGTCGCGCACGTCGGCGGCGATGAACTCCGCCTGGCGTCCGGCGTGCTCGGGCAAATCCTTCACGGCCTCGCGGCCGCAGCAGATCACGGTCGCGCCCTGCGCGAGGAAGCGCTCGCTGATGCCGCGGCCAATGCCCTTGGCGCCGCCGGTGACGAGGACGACTTTGCTCATGGGACGCATGCTAGGTCATTGACGCGGCTCGCCGTTAGTCTCAATGGACGAAGCTATGCGGCGCCTGCCCCGCGAACATTCGCGCATGTCGACGAAACCGGTCCCCGAAGGCAAATACGCGAAGCTGCCGAACGGCTATCGCATCCATTATCTCGACGAGGGCACTGGGTCCGTCGTCGTCTGGCTGCACGGCTCCGGGAATGGAGCCTGCGGCCACAGCAATTTCAAGGGCAACTACCCAGTCATCGCGAAGGCAGGCTATCGCAGCATCGTGATGGACCTGATCGGCTTCGGCTATTCCGACAAGCCCGCCGACGTCGAATACCCGCTCTCGTTCTTCGTCGAGTGCGTCAAAGACGCGCTCGATCAGATCGGCGTTTCGAAGTACACCATCGTCGGCAACTCGCTCGGCGGCGCGGTCGCGCTCGGCATGGCGCTCGCGCATCCCAACAACGTCGAGCGCTTGATCCTGATGGCGCCCGGCGGCACCAACGATCTACCCGACTACCTCGCGATGCCCGGCATGGCCGCGATGTTCGCGCTCTACGGCTCGGGCAAGCCGATCACCGAAGCGGACCTGAAGGCGTTCTTCCACAAGGCGTTCGTGGTCGATCCGGACGTCGTCACCGACGAGCTCGTGCACGAGCGTGCGGAGCTGATGAAGCTGCAGAACCCGCAGGTCATGAAGACGATGAAGGTCCCGAACCTGACGGCGGAGTTCGGCAAGATCAAGCAGCCGACGCTCGCGCTCTGGGGACTCAACGAGAACATGATGCCGGACAGCGGGATCATGCGGCTCGCGAAAGGATTGCCGAACGTGCGCATGG
>DASRHK010000085.1:0-16551 GCA_035650495.1 Nevskiaceae bacterium
GCACGCCCACGGGCCGTTCACGCGGTTGTAGGCGCACATCACCGCGCCCGGCGAGCCGCGCTCGATGCCGATCTCGAACGCGAGCAGATCGGACTCGCGCATCGCCGCTTCGTCGATCCGCGCATCGCCGACGCGCCGCAGCGACTCCTGGTCGTTCATCGCGAAATGCTTGATCGTCGCGACGACGTGGTTGCTCTGGATGCCGCGGCTCATCTCGCCCCCGAGCGTGCCCGCGACGAGCGGGTCCTCGCCGAGATATTCGAAGTTGCGGCCGTTGCGCGGATCGCGCGCGAGATTCACGCCGGGCGCGAGCAGCACGTTGAAGCCCTTCGAGCGCGCTTCGCTGCCGATCATCGCGCCGGCGCGATACGCAAGGTCCGCGTCGAACGACGACGCGAGCGCGAGCGTCGACGGCAATGCGGTCGCGACGTCGCCTTCGCGCAGCTCGAACGGATTGACCACGCCGAGACTCGCGTCGGATTCGGCGAGCCGCGGGATGCCGAGCCGCGGAATGGCGCGCACGACGCCCGGCACGATCGGCAGATCCGGAATGAGTCGCGCCGGCTTGCCCGGCTCGATGACGATCGGCAGATGGCTCGCGAGCAGCTGGAAGCGCTCGTCGTCGGTCATCTGCGCTTCGGTCGCGGCGGCGTGCGCGTCGGGATCGTCGGCGGCGAGGACAGGCGTGGTGGCCGCGAGCGCGGCGAGAAGAAAGGATTTCATCAACGGCTCTCGGAAAGGAGCTGCACCGGGCCGATCAGGCCCGAGCGCAGCGGCGGAGTGTCCTTGGTGTACGGCAGATGCACGAGACCGGGCGCCCACAGATCGAAGGTGGAGAACGCGATCTGCTCGGCGCCGGGCTGCCGATCGCCGATGAAGCGATTGGCCCAGAGATTCGCAACGGCGATCTCGACCTCGTTGCGGCCGGGCTTCAGGAGCTTGCCGACCTCGACGCGATACGGCGGCTTCCACGCGATGCCGGCGGACTTGCCGTTCACGCGCACGTCGGCGAGCTCGTGGACTTCACCGAGGTCGAGCACGATGCGCCCGCGCTTCAGCCACTGCGCGTCGACGTCGATCGTCTTGCGATACGTGCCGGTGCCGGAGAAATAGCGAAGCGAATCGCTCTCGGTCCAGGACTGGAGCGTTCCGAACTGCGCGCTGGCGGGAGCGCCGCGCCCGGGCGTGAACGTGACATCCCACGCTCCGTCGATCGATGCCAATACTTGAGTGGAGACCGCGGGAACCGAACCCGCGTTCTCGCGCGTCGGCTTGCGCAGCACGACGAACACCGATTCGTACGGCGCGAGCTCGAGCGGCACGATGGTGCGGCCGTCGCGCTGCTCGAACGATGCGCGCTCGATGCGCGCGTCGTCTGGATGCCAGAGCTCGGCCTCGCGTCCGCTCGCGCGCAGGCTCGCCTGCACGTGCGCGGGCGCCGCGTCCTGATTCGCGATGAAGAACAGCTCGCCATCTGCGAGCGTGCGATGCAGCGCGACGATCTTGTCGGCGCCGGTGAACGTGAAGCTGGGCTCGATGTGTCTTGCCGCGAGCACGTCCGCGAGCGGGCCTGCGCTGATCTTGCCGCCATCCCACAGCTCGGCGATCAGCGCGGCGACTTGCGCATCGCCGTCGCCGAGGCTTGGGCTTCCCGTCGGACGCGCGCCGATCACCGTCACACCGCCCGCAACGAACGCGCGCAGCTTCTTCAGCACCGGCAACGTGAGCTTCTTCGCCGACGCCGGCAGCACGAGCACCTGGTAGTGCATGCCGGATTTCGTCGCGAGCGCGCCGTCCTTCGCAACGAAGTCGTTCAGCAGCATGTCGCGGCAGACGAAGTCGAACTGATAGCCCGGCGGAATCGCCGGATCGGTCGCCGCGTTGTCCGGCACGCTGATCGCCGCGCCCTCGCCATAGAAGTACGCGATGCCCGCGGCGTAGTGGCCTTGCTGCAGCAGCTCGGACGCGCGAGAGAGATAGTCGGTCCATCCGCTCGCCATCTCGGCCCACGTTTCGTGACGCGAGAAGTACTGGCCGAAGATCGACAGGGTGAATCCCGGCGCTTTCTCGATCGGCTGATGCACCGCGGTATGGATGATGAAGCGATTCACGCCGGCCGCCATGAAGCGATCGGCCAGGGGCTTCAAGAGCCACGGCGTGGACGTGTACGGAGCCGGAATGCCCGGCAGCGGCGCCTGCGTGAACGACTCCGTCGCGACGATGTTCTGTCCGTAAACGTGCGCGGCCGATGCCGCTTCGCGCACGTCGGCGACGTGATTGCCGCCGCTCGGCTTGTCCGGCGCGACCTGCCAGAACTCCGCCATCGGCACGCTCGCATAACGCTTGTCCTGCAAGCCGTCGGCGGTCGACGGCCAATCCACACCCATCGCCTCGCCGTAATACGCGAGGTGATGCTGCTTCGCGTACTCGCCGATGATCTTGTAGTGCGACTCGGCCATCAGGTCTGCGAGCGTGCGGCGGAAATCCCAGAGGAAGCGATCGGAGATCTCCGCGCTGCCGACGACGTGATCGGCGAGCACCGGCAGGTACGGCGTCGGGTCGTAGCCGCGCCGCTTCTCGAATTGCTCCATCAGCTTCGGCGTCCAGTTCGCCTGCCCTGCTTCGAAGCTGTCGGTCAGGATCGCGTCGAGCTGCGCCGACTTGCCGATCGCGCCGAAATAATCGTCGAGATAACGCCGCACTTCGCCGGCGTCGTACTTGTCGACCTCGAAGCCCGTGCCGGCCTGCGTCGCCGGCGCATTGGTCTTGCCGGTGAGCGACGCGCCGAAGCGGATCACCGACCAGTCGCCCTCCGGCGGCGTCCAGTCGAGCGTGCCGTCGGCCTTCATGCGATCGGTGACGTCGATCACGCTGTCCTTCGCGATCGCAGCGTCGGTCGATGGCGTTGCGATGGCGTCGTAGTCGCGCGCGACGGCGAACGCGGCCTTGTGCTCGTAGCGATTCGGTCGCGCCGCCGCGGAGAAATCGATCTCGGTGAAACGGAACTCGCTGATCGTGCGCAGCGGCAGGCTCGGGAACAGGAAGCCGCTGCCGGGCTTCACGCAGATGCGGAACCAGCGAGCACGCGTCGCAGGCAACGACAACGTGTACACCGGCAGTCCGCTGGCGCTCGCGGGCGCTGCGAGCGGCGCAATCGCGCGGAACGTCTTGCCGTCGTCGCTCGCGTCGATCGTCCCTTCCGGCATCGGCGACGCCTTGTCCTTCGGCCACTCGATGCCCAGGCGCAGCGAGCGGATGGTCACCGGCGCGCCGAAATCGACCGCGATCCAGTTCGCGTCGCCGACCGGCATCACGAACGCGCGATCGAAGCGGCCGTCGCGCAGGAGCGCCGCGTCGGGCGTGCCTGCGCTCGCGGCCACGTGCGCGACAGTCGGCTCGCGCTCCGGCAACCGATACGCGATCACGCGCGTGTCGACGTAATACGTGTCCCTCGGCTCTTCGACCGCTTCCTTCGGCTCGCCGTTGACCTGGAACGGCGGCTTCGCCGCGAGATCAAGGAACGGGCCATTGGATTGCGGCGGCATCGGCAGCTTGTCGACGTAGTGCACGCCGCCGGCGATCTGCGTCTCGCTCCACACGATCTTCTTCATCGCCGACGCGGGCTTCACCTTCGGTCCGCCGGTCTCGCTCCAGCCCGGCGCCGACGCCATCGTCATCTCGAGGCCGAGCCGTTGCGCCTCGCTCGATGCGTGATGCAGCAGCGACTGCCACTGCTTCGACAGGTACGGCGCGGGCGGATCGACCATCGCCGGATAACCGCGGCCGACGTCGAACATCTGGAAGCCGCCGATGTGCGCGCGCTTCATCCATTCGAGATCGCGCGTGATGCCGTCGCGCGTGACGTTGCCGTCGATCCAGTGCCACCACACGCGCGGCAGCGCGCTTTGCGTCGGATGCGCGAACCGGTGCTCGAGATCGTCGGCGGCATTCGCGGCCGAGGTTGCGAGCGACAACGCGATCGCGAACGCGCGCGCCTTCATCATTTCTTCGCCGGCTTGAAGCTGCGGTAGTCGTTGCGATCGCCGCCCTTGTATTTCGCGCGCAGCGGATACGGATACAGCGGCCGCGTGAATTTCACGTTGGCGGGATTCGCCGGACCCTTCACGGTCTCCAGCGGATCGGTGACCGGATCGATGTGCGAGGCGATCAGCATCTCAGGCGCCTGATCCTTTTCGGTCCAGTTCTCGATCGCGCTGACGACGTCGATTGCGCTCGCGCCCGCGCCGCCGCCGCAATGCTCGCGGCCCGGCACCATGAACAGCCGCGCGAATTCCTGCGTCGCCTTCTCGCCGCCCATCACCTTCTCGACCTGCTCGTAGTAGTCGATGGTGCCGAGCGGGAACGGCGTGCCGCTGTCGTCCCAGCCTTGCACGACGATGAGCTTGCCGCCGGCGTCGCGGAATTGGCGCAGGTCGGGATTGTTCGCGGCGAACAGCTGCTCCATCGTCGACAGGCGCGCGAAGTCGCGATCGAAGTCGAAGCTCGCCGGATTCCACGACGGCCCCGCGTCGGGCACGAACGCGACGTAGCGGAAGTAGTCGTTCAACATCACCTGCGCGAGCGGACGCGTGGACGCGAAGCCGAAGCTGCCGCGCTCGGCACCCGGCATGACGTGCCCGACGTGCAGCTTCTTGCCGCTCGACGTCATCGCGCCGGTGTAGACCTTCTTCGCCGCCGCGATCTGCGCGGGCGACAAGCCCGGCACCGTCGCCGGATCGAAATCGCAATGCTGCGGATCGCCGATCACGCCGTCCTCGACGCCATCCTGCTTGTCGCAGCGCGCGACCGCCTTGTCGTGCAGCAGCTGGAGATCCTCGGTCTTGAACAGCGGCTTGCCGCTCTCGTCGGTGACCGCGCGATTCGTGTAGAGGAACGACAGGAACGCGGACGACATGTTGATCGCCGGCTCCATCGCGACGATGCCGTCGAAGTCCCAGGGATAGCGCTGCGCCGCGAGGATCGCCTGACGACCGCCGCCGGAGCAGCCGAGGAAGTAGCTCTTCTTCTGCGCGGCGCCATAGAACTTCTGCGCAATGGCGCGCTCGGCGAGCGCGACGACGTGCACGCCGCGGAACGCGTAGTCGATCTCCGCCTGCGGATTGTTGAACGCCCACACCCCGTCGAGCATCGCGATCGATTGGTCGGTCACGCCCGAGGTGTGACCGTGATCCGAGTGGATGCACGCGTAACCGCGGCGCACGAGATCGTCGCACCACGGCTTCTCGCTGCCGGTCTGCGTCGAGCCCGCGAAGCCGCCGCTGCCGAGCTCGACGAGCTTGCCGTTCCAGTCGGCGATCGGGAACTTCATCTCGAAGCCGACCTGCGGCGCGACGTAGCCGCGCACCAGGCACGCAGCCGGATCGGTCGCTTTGGCTTCGACGTAGCTCGACTCCGACACGCGCGTCGGCGCGTCGGCGACCGAGGCGAAGTCCGCGAGCTTCAGCGTTTCGCACGCCGCGCGCAACGCGCCGTCATCGGCATGCGCGATTGGCGCGCCGAGCAGGAACAACATCGCTGCGAGAGTTCTGCGCATCACACGCTCCTCAGGGCTTTGGCTTGCGATCCATCTCGACCCACGCGCGCAGGTCGTTCCACGCGGCTTCGACCTGCTCCGGCGTGAAGCCGCAATGCACGTAGCCTTCGCTCTCCGTCGTCGGGACTTTCTTGCGTTGGGAAGGCACCATCCGCTCGACGAGACGATCGGCGTTGCCGGCCTTCTGCGCCGCGGCTTGCAGGATGCCCTCCTGCTGCACGCTCGGCACCAGCGGATCGATCTCGTTGTAGACCGTCAGCAGCTTCGCCTTGAACTCGCCGGTCGGCGTGTGCCACTCGTTCGCTTTCGCGAGCGCCGCGGGATCGAGCTTGATGCGCACGATGCCCTTGTTGAGCGCAGCGTTCTCCTCGGCGGAAAGGTACGGGCTCGAATAGACCTTGTCGGTGTTGTCGTAGATCGCGCCGCCCCAGACCTCGTTCATGTCGTCGGTGCCGGTCGCCATCAGCGCGATCGGCAGCACGATGGCCGACACATCGCGCACGGTGCCGGAAGCTGCGACGATGTTGTCGAGCATGCGATCTTCGGGCCCGCCCGGATGCTTCGCAGCGGCGTCGAACAGCGCCTGGACGGGCTTGATCAGCTTCTTCATGTCGTGGAAGAACCACAGCAGCGCGATCACCGCCGGCATCGTCGGCGGCGCCGAGATCGACGAGCGCGCGAGATCGCTGGTGCCGGGCAACGCATACGGCGTGCCGCGCGTGAAATATTCGTAGACCGCGCGCACGTCGATCGCCCAGCCGACTTCTGCGGGCCAGCCGCCGACCGCGCCGCACACCGCCATCGCGCCCGCGAAGTCGTCGGGATATTTCTCGACGAGCGCGACAGTGATGTTGCCGCCCATCGAGCCGCCCAGGATGTAGCTGCGCTTGGCGCCGAGCTTGTCGATGAAGCGCTTGAGCGCGAGCGTGCGCTCGACGCCGGTCTGCACGCCCATGCCGGCCTTGTCGTACTCCGAAAGACCCGTCGCGAAGCCCTGCGCGTACGGGATGCGATAGAAGCCGGTGGTGTCGTTCTCGAGCGGATTGCCAGGAATGTCGGTCGGCAGGCCCTTGTTGCGATAGCCGTTCGCGAAGAGCGTGGACTCGTGATTCCACAGCCACGGGAACGCGATCGAGAACTTGCGGCCGTCGAGCTTGCCGTTCATCAGCAGTCCGCCGTCATCCATCTTGCGCGCCTTCACCGATTTCGCGCCCGCGGCTTTGGCCGCTTCGACGAGCGACGCCTGCTCCTTCACCAGCGACGGCGCACACGCGCTCATGGCGAGGCACAGCGCGATGAGGACTGCATTGCGGATTTGCATGGCGATTCGTCAGTGAACGGAAAGGTTGAGCGCGGACTCGGTCGCGTCGAAGTGCAGCACCTGCGGTGAATCCGTAGTCCACGCGGGCCACGCCTGCGGCAGATGCGCGCCGTTCGGATCGCCGGTGCGCGCGAACGCACCGACCGATTGCATGAACGCATCGGCGAGCGCGTCGCGCCCGCCGCGATTGTGCTCGTCGAAGAACGGCGCGAACAGGATGCCGCTGAAATTGCCGAACAGGAACGGCAGATCGATCGCGTGGCACGCGCCATAGACGGTGTGCCAGGGCTCGGGCTCGCGATCCCAGTCGAAGCGATAGCGGTAGACCTTCGGTGCGTGCAGCGCGAGCTTCTTCACGCTCGACTCGACGCCGAGCATCAGCAGCCAAGTCATGGCGCCGGTATAAGCGTCGTAGAGCTTCGAGCTCAGTCCGGGCAGCAGCCACGGCGCGATCAGGTCCGCAGGCGTCGCCGTCGCGGCGCGCGCGGGCGTCTGCATCATCAGGAAGCGCTCCGTGTCCGTCGGCTTGAACGCGCCGGCGAGGAGCTTCGCCTCGTCGCGCGTCGTGCCGACGATCGTCGGCACGCGGTTGTAATGACCTTGCTCGAACGCTTCGGCGAGGTGCGCGGGCAGCACTCCGCCGTCGCCGGGCGCGCCCGGGTTCTTGAGCTTGTCGCGCCTCATCGTCGCGAGGATGTCGGCAGCGCTCTTCGAGCGCAGGTACTGCTTCACGTCGTTGGGTGGCGAAGCGAGTCCGTCGTGCTGCGCGAGATGCGCCACGAGGTCGGCGGAGAACCCGAGCGCCTTCTGTCTGGACGGACCGTCGCCGAACAGTCCGCTCATCACGATCGCCTTGTGGAACAGCCCTTCCGCGAGCGGCGAGGCCATCGTCAGATAAACCATGATCGCGCCCGCCGACTCGCCGGCGAGCGTGACGTTGCCCGGATCGCCGCCGAACGCCGCCGCGTTGTCGTGGACGAAGTGCAACGCCTGGATCACGTCGAGCAAGCCGAAGTGCCCGGAGTCCGACACCGCGTCGCCGCTCGCGAGCGCCGGATGCACGAGCGTCGCGAACACCGAGAGCCGCATGTTGACCGTGACGACGACGGCGTTGGCCGCAGTTGCGAGGCGCGAGCCTTCGTAGGTCGGATCCGCCGAATAACCGGCGACGCCACCGCCGCCGTGCACGAACACGATCACCGGCAGATCGCGCGCGTCGCTCGCCGGACGCCACACGTTGAGCGTCAGGCAATCCTCGCTGCCGACGGGAACGCCGAACGCGTCGACGTTGCCAAGCCCCCACGTCTGACCTGCGGGTGGCGGACCATAGAGCGTGCCGATCTGCGCGCACGGCGATCCGAACGCGTCGGCCTTGCGCACGTCGGTCCAGGATTTCGGCGGCTGCGGCGCGCGCCAGCGCAGATCGCCCACCGGCGGTGCCGCGTACGGAATGCCGAGCCACATCGCGACGCGACCGTCGCTGGAGACCTTGCCTTCGATCGGGCCGTAGGTCGTCGCGATCGAAGCGTCGTCGGACGCGCCATGTGCTCCGGCCGTGAGCAGCGCGCCAGCGATCAGCGTGATGGACCGGCGCATCGCTTCTAAAACCGAAGCATGACCCGCGCCGTGATCGCGCGCGGCTTGTTGTAGTTCACCAGCTCGTCGATCGTCGTATCGCCGACGTGCAGGAAGCGCGCGCCGTTGTAGGCACGCCGATCGAGCAGGTTGGAGCCGCTCACGCCGATCTCCGGTTGCATCGGCCATTGTGGCGCCATGAAGGTCAGTCCCGCATCGAGCACGCCGTAGCCGAAGATGCGCGTCTCGTGCTGCACGTTGCTCCACGCGCCGCCGATGTAGGAGAAGGTGACGCTCGGCGCGACCGAGAACGCGCTGAAGAACAGCTTGTAGGCGAGCTGCGTCGAGGTCTGCACGTGCGGCGACGCTGGCAGCTCCTGCCCTTTCGGGATGTCGTCGCCGTCGGACGTCGTGTACTCCTTCTGCACGGTCGCGCGGATGTACGAGGTGTTGTTGGTGAGCATGAGGCCGGGGATCGGCGTCAGCCAGCGGATCGCGCTCTCGACGCCCATGCTGCGCGCTTTGCCGACGTTGCTCACGTAGTCGGTGTTGCCGCTCTGCGTGTCCTGCCGCAGCTGCATGTCGGTCCAGTCGATGTAGAACACCGTGGCGTCGGCCTGCAGCGTGTGCGCGAGCCAGTCGGTGCGCGTGCCGATTTCGTAGCTCCAGATCGTGCTCGGCTTGTACGAAAGCGGATAGGTGTTGTCGGACGGCAGCGGCGCCGGCACGTTGATGCCGCCGAACTGGAAGCCGCGCGCGACCGTCGAGTAGAAGAGCAGATCCTTCGTCGCCTGCCACTTCAGCGACGCCTTCGGGTTGAAGCCCTTCGCGTACATGTTCTGCGCGTCGGCGTAGTGAATGAGATTGCCGTACGGCGCAGTGCCGCCTTCGAGCACCGGCTGACCGTAGAGCCTTTCCTTGTAGAGACGCGCGCCGAGCGTCGCCTCGACCTGCTTGTCGAACAGCTTGCGCGTGAGCTCGCCGAACAGCGACATCTCGGTCGCCTGCAGCGGCTCGTAGCGGATGTTCTGCGCGGAAAGCCCATCGCCGTTGGGCACGAGGTTGATCGGCAGGGCGATCGGCAGATTGGGGATCAGACCGCCGGGCCCGAGGATCGGCGCGAGGATCGCAGTGTTCGCCACCGGCGCGTTGAGGAAGAAGTGCGCGGTGTACTTGTTGTAGTAACCGCCGACGAGCCAGACCCAGTTGCTGTCGCTCGACGCCGGCGATGCGAGCCGCAGCTCCTCCGACAGCGCGAGCGTGTGCGCGTGGATGTGAAGGCGCAGCGACTGCACGCCCTGCTCCGCCGCCGGATCGGCGACGGCGCTGCCGTCGTAGTTGATGTCCTGGAATTTCTTCGAGCGCGAGGTCTCGGAGATCAGCGTGAACCAGTCGAAGTCGTAGCGCAGATCGAGATTGGCGATCTCGAACTCCTGCACCGCGGTGCTCGGCCCGGGCGTGTCGGTGCGGATGAACTCCCCGTTCGGCGGCGGACCGTTCGGCGAGTTGGCGACGGAGAGATCGTCGCGATTGTTGTGCTGCTTCAGGAAGAACGCATTCGCGGTGAACGCCTCGATCGGCTTCCATTGGGCGAGCACGCGCCACATGTTCTTGTCGCCGCGATCGGCGTCGATGTCGTTCTTGCCGTTCGCGTTGACGTCGTCGTAGAGACCGGGGAGCGTCTGCTTCATGCCGACCGCGCGCAGCGCGAACGTCTCGCCGAGCGGCACGTTGATCGCGCCGCCGTAGTTCACGCCGGCGCCGCCGTTGGGCTCGAGCGTCAGGTAATTGGCGAACAGCCGCCCTTCGGTGACGCCGAGCTTCGGCTTGTTGAGCACGTAGCGGATCGCGCCGTTCAGCGCGCCGGCGCCGAACAGCGTGCCCTGCGGACCCTTCAGCACTTCGAGGTCCTTGAGGTCGAACGGATCGAGATCGGGAACGAGATAGCTCGCGTACGGATCGGACATGGCGACGTCGTCGACCAGCACGCCGGTGGTCACGTTGCCGTTGGGCTGCGGCGCGATGCCGCGGATCGCGATCGCGCGGCTCTGGTTGGTGTCGCCTTCCTGCATGGTGATGCCAGGAATGAGCTTGAGATAGTCCTCGAGCTCGCGCGCGCCCATGTTCTCCAGATCCTCGCCCTTGATCACGTTGATCGTCGCCGGGATCTTGCGCATCGACTGCTCGCGCTTGGTGGCGGTGACGACGACTTCGGAGAGCTGCGCCTTGGGCGCGTCCTTGGCGACTTCCGGCTTCGGCTCCGCGGGCGGCGGCACCGGAACGGTTTGCGGGTACGGCTGCGGCGCGCCGTCGCTTGACGCAGGAGGCGCCTGTTCTGCCGGCGGCGCCTGTTGCTCCTCCGGTGCGGGCTGTGATGCCGGCGGCGGCGCCTCCTCCTGCGCGAGCGCCGGCGTGGAGATCAGGAGGGCAACGGTGAGGAGCGTTCGCTTCACGACAAGCACCTAGAAATGGAATGCCAGCCGCGCGGTGATCGCGCGCGGCTTGGTGTAGACGATCATCTCGTCGAGGATCTGGCTGCCTTCCTTGAGATAGCGCGCGCCGGCGATGCCGCGGCGATCGAGGATGTTGTTGACGCTGACGCCGAGCTCCGGCGCGAGCGTCCATTGCGGCGCGCTCAGGGTGAGCCCGCCGTCGAGCGAGCCGTAGCCGAAGATGCGCACCTCGTGCGCGACGTTGTTCCAGGCGCCGCCGATCCACGAGAACGAGACGTTGGCGCCGCCCGAGAACGGTCCGAAGAACTTCGTGTACGCGAGCGACGTCGACGTCGACAGATGCGGCGATGCCGGCAGCTCCGTGCCCTTCACGATCTCCATTCCCGATTCGTTGGTATAGGTCTCCCCCACCGTCGCACGGATGTACGCGAGCGCATTGGTCAGCAGCACGCCCGGGATCGGCGTCAGCCAGCGCAGCGCGCTCTCGACGCCGAGGCTGCGCGCCTTGCCGACGTTGGCGATGTAGTCGGTGTTGCCGCTCGGCACGTCCTGGCGCAGCTGCATGTCGGTCCAGTCGATCCAGAACGCGGTGAGATCGAATTGCAGCGTGCGCGCGAGCCAGTCGGTGCGCGTGCCGATCTCGTAGCTCCAGATCGTACTCGGCCGGAACGAGAACGCGTAGACGTTGTCGCTCGGCAGCGGCGCCGGACCGTTGACGCCGCCGAACTGGAAGCCGCGCGCGACCGTGAGATAGGAGAGCAGATTCTTCGTCCACTGGTACTTGATCGAGCCTTTCGGGCTCATGCCCGCATTCTTCTGATGCTGCGCGTCGGCGGCGCCGATGAAGCCGCCGTAGGCGCCGTCGGCGCCCTCGTCGACCGGCTGCACCGAGAGCCACTCGCGATACGCGCGCGCGCCGAGCGTGAGCTCGAGCTTGTTGTCGAACAGCTTGCGGGTGAGCTCGCCGAACAGCGACATCTCGGTGGCGCGCAGCGGATCGTAGGTGATGTCCTGCGCCGACAGGCCGTCCTCATTGGGGAACAGCACGATCGGCGGATCGATCGGCAGGTTCGGGATCACGCCGCCGGGTCCGAGCAGCGAGCCGAGCACCTGGCTGTTGGCGACGACGGTGTTGAAGAACACCGTCGCCTTGTAGCGATTGATGTACGCGCCGGCGAGCCAGACCCACGGATTGTCCGGTGCGCTGATCGACGCGAGGCGCAGCTCTTCCGAGAGCGCGAGCGTGTCCGCCTTCGAGCGGAATGTCAGCGTCTGCACGCCCTGCTGCGCCGCCGGATCCGCGACGGCGCTGCCGTCGTAGGTCACGTCCTGATGCTTCTGCGAGCTCGACGTCTCCGAGATGACGGTGAACCACGGCAGCTCGTAGCGCAGGTCGAGGTTGGCGACGTCGAACTTCTGCGTCGACGTCGATGGTCCCGGCGTGTTGTTGCGTGCGAACTCGCCGTAGCCCGCATCGCGCGCGCCGGTGTTACCGATCGACAGGTCGTCGCGATGATTCTGCTGATGCAGGAAGAACGCGTTGACGGTGAGCGCGTCGAGCGGCTTCCACGCCACCATGCCGCGCCACATGCTCTTGCCGCCGGAGTCCGCGTCGACGTCGTGCTTGCCGTTGGCGTTGATGTCGTCGTAGAGACCGGGCAGCGTCTGGCGCATGCCCATCACGCGGAACGCGAGCGCCTCCCCGACGGGAATGTTCAGCGCCGCGCCGTAATTCACCCCGGCGCCGCCGTGCGCGAGCGTCAGGTAATTCGCGAACCCCTTGCCCTCGGTCGCGCCGAGCTTCGGCTTGTTGAGCACATAGCGGATCGCGCCGTTCAACGCGCCGGCGCCGAACAACGTGCCTTGCGGACCTTTGAGCACTTCGAGATCGTGGAGATCGAACGGATCGAGATCCGGGATCATGAAGCTGCCGTACGGATCGGTCAGCGAGACGTCGTCGAGCAGCACGCCGGTCGTCGCGTTCTGGTTGTTGATGATGAGCCCGCCCGACTGCGGGCCGATGCCGCGGATCGAGATCGTGCGGTTGGTGTCGTTGTCGCCTTCCTGCAGCGTGATGCCGGGGATGAGCTTCAAGTAATCCTGCAGCTCGCGCGCGCCCATCTGCTCGAGCTCCTCGCCGTTGATCGCGTTGATGGTCGACGGGATCTTGCGCACCGACTGTTCGCGCTTGGTCGCGGTGACGACGACTTCGGACAGCTCGGTCTTGCTCGGCGAATCGTCCTTCTTGGGTGCCGGCTCGGCGGGCTGCGCGACGGGCACGGTCTCCGGATAAGGTTCCGGCGGCGCAGGCGATGGCGGCGCAGGCTCCTGCGCGCAAGCCAGACCGGCGAACAGGCCGATCGCCAGAAATGCACCGTTTTTAATCATTATCGATCATACTTGCATCACTTATGATCGTGGTCAAGCCGCCGGAATGATCAATTTCGCTAATCGGAGCCCCACATGAAGAAGGTCTGGTTCCTTGCCCTGGCTTTATCGGGCTGCGCGGCCGGGCCGCAGAAGTCAGCGCACGAGATCGGCGGCTACTTCCTGCCCACGACAATCTCGCCCGAAGCGCGCGCGACGCTGACGCGACTGATCCCGATCGTCGAGAAGTCGCGCGACGAGCGCGGGATCGCACACACGGCGGCCGATTTCGCACGCCGCAACGCTGAGAACGAAGCGCGCGCGGCTGCGACCAATCCGCCGTTGCTCCAAGCGCTCGGCGTCGAAGCGAAGGCGGTTACGCTCGGCGACGTCCCCGCGATCGAGCTGACGCCGCCGGTGATGCTGAGCGGCGGCATCGTCCTGTATGTGCACGGCGGCGCATGGGTCGGTGGATCGGCCGCGAGCACGCTCGGCTTGCCCGCGCGGATCTCGGCGGCGCTCGAGCGGCGCGTGATCTCGGTCGACTACACGCTCGCGCCGGCCGCGCGCTGGCCGCAGATCACGGATCAGGTCGTCGCTGCGTACGCGGCGCTGATCGCGAGCGGCGTGGTGCCGCAGCAGATCGTCCTGCTCGGCGACTCGGCCGGCGGCAATCTCATCGCCACGAGCACGCTGAAGCTGCGCGATCAGGGCGAGCCGATGCCGGCCGCGCTCGTCATGCTCTCGCCCGGAACCGATCTCACACAGAGCAGCGACACGTTCACGACGCTGCGCTACGCCGATCCCGCGCTGGGGCCGGAAGACCTGCTCGCGGCGATCTCGCTCTACGCCGATGCGAAGGACTGGACCAATCCGTACGTGTCACCGGTCTACGGCGATTTCGCGAAAGGCTTTCCCCCGTCGCTGATCCAGGTCGGGACGAAAGAGATGCTGCTCTCGGATTCGGTGCGGCTGTATCAGGCGATCAAGCAGGCTGGCGTCGACGCGGAGCTCGACGTCTACGAAGGCATGCCGCACGTGTGGCACTCGTACTTGAGCGACGCGCCGGAGACGAAGGCGGCGTTCGCGGAGATCCGGCGGTTCGTCGAGCGGCGGCTCGCCCCTAAGCCGTCTTCGCCACCTTGAGCTTCAGCTCCGCGATCATCTGCTCGCGGATGACGAATTTCTGGATCTTGCCGGTGACGGTGGTCGGGAAGCCGTCGACGAAGCGCACGTAGCGCGGGATCTTGTAGTGCGCGATCTGCCCCTTGCAGAACGCGACGACGTCGTCCTGCGTCATCGCCTGGCCTTCCTTGAGCGCGATCCACGCGCACAGCTCCTCGCCGAATTTCTCGTCGGGCACGCCGACGACCTGCACGTCGCGCACCTTCGGGTGGCGGAACAGGAACTCCTCGATCTCGCGCGGATAGATGTTCTCGCCGCCGCGGATGACCATGTCCTTGATGCGGCCAACGATGTTGCAGTAGCCCTCCGCGTCGATCGTCGCGAGATCGCCGGTGTGCATCCACCCGTTGCGATCGAGCACTTCCTCGGTCTTCGCCTCGTCGTCCCAGTAACCGAGCATCACTGAATAGCCGCGCGTGCACAGCTCGCCTGCGGTGCCACGCGACACGATGCGATCGTCGGTGTCGACGATCTTCACTTCGCAGTGCGGCTGGATGCGCCCGACGGTCGACACGCGCCGATCGAGCGAGTCGGTCGTCGACGACTGGAACGACACCGGCGACGTCTCGGTCATGCCGTAGGCGATCGTCACTTCGCGCATGTTCATCTCGGCGACGACGCGCTTCATCACTTCGATCGGGCACGGGCTGCCGGCCATGATGCCGGTGCGCAATGATTTGAGATCGAACTTGCCGAAGTCCGCATGTCCGAGCTGCGCGATGAACATCGTCGGCACGCCGTACAGCGCAGTGCACTGCTCCGCTTCGACGGCCTGCAGCGTCGCCAGCGGATCGAACGCCTCGGCGGGATAGACCATCGTCGATCCGTGGGTGACGCAGCCGAGATTGCCCATCACCATGCCGAAGCAGTGATAGAGCGGCACGGGAATGCAGACGCGATCGCCCGGCATGAGCCGGATCGCCTCGCCGACGAAGAAGCCGTTGTTGAGGATGTTGTGATGCGACAGCGTCGCGCCCTTGGGATTGCCCGTCGTGCCCGACGTGAACTGGATGTTGATCGGATCGTCGAACTGCAACGTCGCGCCGATCGCCTGTAATTGCGCACGCTCCGCGTCGGTCGGCGTGGCGAGCAGCGCGTCGAATTCGCGCCCGAGTCGGATCACGATCTCGAGCGCGGGCAGATTCGCGCGCACGTCGTCGAGCATCTCGACGTAATTGCTGGTCTTGAACGTGGGCGCCAGCACCAGCGCGCGGCAGCCGACTTTCTTCAGCGCGTATTCGAGCTCCGCGCGCCGATAAGCGGGATTGATGTTGACCAGGATCAGGCCGAGCTTCGCGGTGGCGAATTGCGTCAGGGTCCACTCGAGCGTGTTCGGCGACCAGATGCCGATGCGCTCGCCGCGCTTCAGGCCGAGTCGCATCAGGCTGCACGCGAGCGCGTCGACCTTCTCGCGCAGCTGCGCGTAGGTGAGCCGCACGTTCTGATGACGCACGACCAGCGCTTCGCGATTGGCGTGGCGCGCGCACGCCGCGTCGAAGTGCTGGCCGATCGTCTCGCCGATCAGCGCTTGCGCCGACGCGCCGTGGACGTAAGACAGATTGCTCATTGCAGGTTCACGTAATTGCCGATGCCGATCACGACGGTCGCGCCGACCAGCGAGGCGATGCCGGTCCACACCAGCGCGCGGGTGCGACCACTCGCGCCGGCCCACTCTTTCAGCGCGAAGCCCCAGAGCGTGGAGAACAGGATGATGCTCGCCATGTGCAGCGTCCACGAAGAGAACTTGTAGTCGCCCATCTGGCTCTCGCCCATCGTGTAGAAGAAGAACTGGAAATACCACAGCGTGCCGCCGAGCGCGGAGAGCAGATAGTTCTTTGCGAGCGGCGGCGGCGTGCCGTCCGCGTCCGTCGCGGGGCCGGGGCGTCCGAAGAATTCGCCGCCGGACTTGTTTCGCGCGATGAGGATCGCGCACCAGATGAAGTTGGTCGTGAATCCGCCGGCGAGGACGACGCAGAGCACCGGCAAGCCTTGCCACAGCGCGCTGGTTCCCGCTTGCAGTGTCGCCGCACGGATCGGCTCGCCCGCGCTCAAGCCCCACGCGAAGCAGCCGGACATGACGCCGGAGAACACCGCGA
>DASRHK010000086.1:0-15258 GCA_035650495.1 Nevskiaceae bacterium
CACGTTGAGCACCGCACCGTAGTTCCAGGCGCTGCCGCCATTGCCCGGGTACGACAGGAACTGCGTGTAGTACTTCACGTGCACGCCGTCGAGCTGAGGCAGCTCCGGCACATATCGGATCAGGCCGTTGAGGCCGGTTCCGCCGAACAGCGTGCCCTGCGGTCCCTTGAGCACTTCCACGGTCGCCATGTCGAAAGGATTCGGATCGAGCTGGACCTTCGGCAGGAACGGGTCGGAGAACGGGATGTCGCCCAGCAGCGTGCCGGCCGTGGCATTGGCGCCCAACGGCGTGGAGATGCCGCGAATGGTCACGCGCTTCTGCTGGCCACCGGTGCCTTCGTCGGTGAGGTTGACGCCGGGCACCTGCTGCACGATCTGGTCGAGGCTCTGGATCCCCTCGCGCTCGAGATCTTCTCCGCTGAGCACGTTGACGGTCCCGGCGATCTTGCGCAGCGGCGTGACGCGCTTGGTCGAGGTCACAACGACTTCCTGCAGCTGCGTTGCGCCCGACGCTTCCGTCGCCGCCGGGAGCTCTTCCTTCTTGTCCGACTGCGGCGTCACCGGAATGGTGTCGAGCGGCTTGTCCGTCGTCGCCGGCTCCTGCGCAGCCTCCTGCGCTTGCGCGCCGCGGAGCGCGCAGATCAGGACGAGCCCGACGAGGGAGCTCCTCGTGCTCACGGCAGCAGCCCGTCCACCACGAGCTCGAGCGCACGGCGCTGCATCCCGCCGCGGTACGCGGCTGCGAGCCTCGTCAGCTGAGGCGCAAGCTCGGCTGATTCATCCGTGAAGGCCTGCACCACCGCAGCTTGCAGCGCAGGGTCCTGCTGGCGCGCGAGCTCGACCCCCCACGCATGCGCGAGGTTGGTCACGATCGAGTAGATCACCATGGCGCGCTCGAAATCGACGCCGCACGCGACCAGCACCTTCACGCCCTGGCTCACGTGCCGCGCAATCACCGCTGCGCTGGCGCTGCCGTGGATCGTCAGCAGATACGGATGGGCCCGATTGACCTCGAGCCAATCCATGCCCAGGCGCACCAGCTGCTGGCGGAGCTCGCGCTTGCTCTTCGCCGCGAGCGGGCGCACGCCAGCGCTGATCTGCGCCGTCACGGCGTCGCGGAGATCCTGCAGATTACGGAAGTAGCGCGACAGCGCGCCGACCGCCACGCCGAGCTCGCGGGCGACGCCGCGGAACGTCAGCGAATCCGGCCCGTCGCGATCGAGCAGCTCGATCGTGATCCGCACGATCTCGTCGCGGCTGGTGCTCGGCCGCGGGCCCGGACGCGTCGCGGCAGCTGCGGCTTTCGCCATTGCGGATCCCCGTGGACGGTAATTGAGGACAGTGTCCTCTGTTTACATACACTGTTGTATGATTCGATCGATGTCAAGCCCGACCCGACTGCCGCGCGGCCTGCTGGTCGCCTTCTGCCTGCCCTCGCTCGTGCTCGGCGTGATGCACGGGCCCGAAGGGATGATCCAGTCGGTCTACGCCAAGCACGCGGCGCTCTCCCTCACCGCGCTCGCGGCGGCGATGCTGGCGACCAAGATGTTCGACGCGATCACCTACCCGCTGATCGGGACGCTCAGCGATCGCGCCTACGCGCGCACGGGCTCGCGCCGCGGCTGGGTGATCGGCGGCTCGCTGCTGTCGGTCGTCGGCGTGTGGTTCCTGCTGCGGCCGCCGCAGGAAGTGACCGTCGTCTACTTCGGCATCTGGATGGCCGTCACCTACGTCGGCTGGAAGGTGATCGAGATCCCGCTGCAGGCGTGGAGCTACACGCTCTCCGCCGACTACGCGCAGCGCGCGCGCGTGCAGGCGTGGCGCGCATTCGCGCAGATCGCCGGTCCGTTCCTGTTCTTCGCGATGCCGTACATCGCGATGCAGATCGGCTACTCCGACAGCTCCGAGCTCGACTTCCGGAATCTCGGCTTCGCCGCGGTGGTCTGCGCGGTCGCGCTGCCGCTTGCGACGGCGATCATGGTCGCGCGCGTGCCGAGCGAAAGCACGGGTCCCCCGCCGGCACCACGGCGCTTCTCCGCGAAGGAATTCGTCCGCGCGGTTCGCGACAACCCGCCATTGCTGCGCCTGTGCGCCGCATTCCTGCCGTTCAATCTGCTGGTGGGCGTGCTGAACGGCGTCGCTTACCTCTACATCGACGCGTATCTCGGGCTCGGCAAGCAATTCGCGGCCATCGCGGCCGCGGCCTTGCTCGCGACGCTCGTGGGCTTGCCGTTCTGGAGCGCGCTCGCGGCGCGTTACGAGCGACATCGCGTCTGGGCGGGATGCATGGCTGCGGCGGGCATCGCGTTCGCGGGCTTCGCGGCGGCATCGCCGGGACCGCTCGCGCTGCCGTTGTGCTTCGTCTGTTACCCGATCATCTTCTTCTGCGTCTCGAGCTCCGTCATCGTCTACACGATGTCCGCCGACATCGTGGACTACGGCAAGCTCAACCTCGGCGAGGATCACGGCGGCCTCTACGGCGCGCTGTTCTTCTTCCTGCAGAAATCGCTGATGGGCGTTTCGGCCGCAGCGGGCCTCGCGCTGATCGGCATGTTCGGCTTCGACGCCACCGCCGCAGTCCAGTCCGCGAGCGGCGTGATCGGCATCAAGCTCACCGGCGCGATCCTGCCCGCAATCGGGATGATCGGCGCCGCGGCGATCATCTGGAACTATCCGCTGACAAGAGCGCGCATGGCGGAAGTCCAGGCAGCGCTCGCGAAGCGCGACAGCGCGATTCGACCGGATCAATTCTCCCAGTAGACGAACTCGTCGTCGGCCGAATCGGGCTGATCGAGCGTCTTGTCGACTGCGACCGGCATCGACAGGAACGACGGCCACGCCGGCGCCTGCATTTCCTTGTCGTGCGCGTCGAGCAGCGCTTTGAGCTCCGCGAGCTTCGCCGGCTCCTGGTCCGCGAGATTCTTCTGCTCGGTCGGATCGACGTCGAGGTGGAACAGCCAATCCTTTTTCGGCAGCTCCGCGCTCTGCAATTTCCAGCCGTTCGCCCATACCGAGCGATAGCTGCCGTCGCGCCAGAACAGCACGTCGTGCGGATCGCCGCTCTTCTGCCGATCGAGATACGGCAGGAGATTCACGCCGTCGATCACGCGATCCGTCGGCAGTGATGCTCCCGCGGCGGCGGCAGCCGTGGGAAGGATGTCGACCGAATGGATCGGCCGGTCGTATTGCGATCCGGCTGGAATGTGTCCCGGCCACTTCGCCGCGAACGGCACGTGCATGCCGCCTTCGAAATACGTCAGCTTCCAGCCGCGATACGGCTTGTTCGCATCGGGCAGCCCGATGTAATTCGGCGCGCCGTTGTCGCTGGTGAAGATGATCAGCGTGTTGTCCTCGAGGCCTTCGTCCTTGAGCGCCTGCACGATGCGGCCGACGCTGCGATCGAGCGCGCGCACCATCGCCGCGTAGACACGCTCGCGATGCGAGAGCGTCGCCGGCTCCGCATCGAAGTCGGCCTTCGACGCTTGCAGTGGCGTGTGCACGGCCCAGTGCGCGAGATAGAGGAAGAACGGCTGATTGCGATTCGCGTGGATCGCGTGGATCGCTTCGTCGGTGTAGTAGTCGGTGAGATAGCCCTTCGGCTCGAACCACTCGCTCTCGTTGAAGCTCGCGGCGTAGCGCATGTTCGGCCACAGGAACTGGTCGATCGGATCGAAATCCTGCTTGGAGTTCTCGACTGCGGGATCGTCCTCGCGCATGTAGAGGCCGCTCTCCATGTAGAGCGTCTCGTCGAAGCCCTGATTCTGCGGCCGCAGCTCGTGGGTACCGCCGAGATGCCACTTGCCGATGTGCATCGTGTGATAGCCGCGCGACTTGAGCAGCTTCGCGATGGTGATCTCGGTGGGCGGCATGCCGAGCTCGTTGAAGTCGGCGATCTGGCTCGCGCGCTCGGGGTGCATGACGATCTTATGCACGCGCGACGGATCCGCGAACATCGGCGCGACTTGCGCCATGCGGCCCGGCGTCGGCGTGTACTCGAAGCCGAAGCGCGACGAATAGCGCCCCGTCAGCAGCGTCGCGCGTGACGGCGAGCACACCGCGTTGCCGGAATAGCCGCGATCGAAGCGCACGCCGGCTTTGGCGAGCGCGTCGATGTTCGGTGTCGGCTGCGCGGGCATGCCATGGCCGTAGAGCGACACGTCGTTGAAACCGAGGTCGTCCGCGAGGATGACCACGACGTTCGGCGGACGCTCGTTCGCCGGCGTCGATGCGGTCTCAGGGCCTTGCTGCCACGGGATCGGTCGATTCGGCGCTCGCGGATGCTTGAGATCGGTCATCCAGCCGAGCATGTGCGAGAGGAGATAGCGTCGCTCCGCGTACGCACTCGCGGCGACGACGACGAGGATCAGCGTGACGATGCCGAGGAATTTCTTCATGGCTCTCGTGGGCCGCCCTTCAGGGCGATATGAACAATGAGTCCAATGAGGACCAGGATCGCCGCTACAAGGCCGCGCACGAAGACCAGCGAGAAGATCGTCGCCGTCGGGAACACTTGCGTCTTCTCGATCGACGCCCACTTGTGCACGGCCACGCCCTGCCCAGCGAGATCGGCGACCATCTCGAGCATGTCGCGCCGGCTGCGATAACGCACGATCGCGACGCGATCCCACTGCTCGTCGCCGGCCTCGCCGATGAAGCGGCCTTGCGGCTTGCCGAGGAACACCGGCACGTTGCCGTGCTTGAACAGATACGGCGCGATCGCGCGGTTGTAGAGCGCGTCGGCCTCGAGCGGATCGTCGGCGCGCGGGCCGGTGTAGGTGTCCGGATAAAGCGCCTTCGCACGGTACTTGATGAGATTCACCATGAAGTACTCGTTACCGTCGTCCTGCGCCGCGAGCTCATGCAGCTCGTCGCGGATGTGCGGGTCGGTGTTCGGCTCGTTCTTCGCATGCTCGGCGATCTTCGCGAAGATCGCGTCGCTTTCGGCTTGCGTCATCGGCTTGGCGTGACCGCCGTACCAGAATACGAAGGCCGCGAAGAGTGCCGCGAGCACGATCCACAAAACGACTTGCGAGCGTTTCATCGCCAGGTGAACTCCGGTGCCGGCTTGGTGACCACGAGCCCCTGCCCGTTCTCGGCGAGGCCCGCTTCCCGATGATGCAATCCCGCGCGATAACGCTTGAGCCGCGCCATGCGTCCGAACGTCGCGCGACCCGGATACTGCATCAGCGCGAACTCGTCCCACTTGCCGATCCCCGGATCGCCGCCGTTGCCGATCAGGATCTGCAGATAGCGCGCGGCGTAGAGCAGCTTCGCACCGAGCGAATGCGTCGCGAGCAACGCAACCTTGCCGTAACGGTAGTACGCCGCGCGTCCCGACTGCGGCTTGAACTTGAGCCAGTTCACCATCGTCACCGGCGAGTTCTGATCGGCGTGCGTCCGCAATTCGTCGATCGCAGCCTGCGTCGGCATCACGCTGCTGATGCCGACGCCGGGCTCTTCCGTGTTCTCTTCGGTGTTGTCGAACGGCCAGTGCGGCAGCACCCGCGCCATCACCGCGGAGGTGACGCGGATCGCGCGCGGCTGCACCGAGATCGCCGCGACTTCCAATGCCTTCAGATCGATCTTGCCGAGCGACTCGGCGAACGCGAGTGCATCGTTGCCGTGACGGAATTCGTAGAGCCGCAGCTCGTCGAACTTCGCCAGCGGTCCGCAGAACACCTGCTCCGCGCGCGCAGCCCAGATCAGATGGGGGTCGCCCTTCAGGGCGACGCCGCTGTATTGCACGAACAACGCGACGGGCCGCGACAAGTCGCGGCGGCGGAACACTTCGAGCTGGCTCTTGGAAGGTTGAGCGTTCATTCGGTCGGATCAGAAGGAAGATCCCAAGGCGTGCCTTGGTACATGCGCAGGCCGTAGAGGCCACGCGCGGGACGGTAATGCTGCTTCAGCGGCAGTTCGAACTCGCGATCGAGCCCGGCGTCGATGATGCGCGCCGTGTCGAGCCATTGCGGAATCGCGAAGCGCTCGAGCCGCGAGCGCACGCGCCGCTGCGCTCCGTCGTCGAGCGCGCGCCAGGCTTTCAGCAATTGGCCGCGACAGGCGACGCGATAGCGCACGACCGGCATGCGCGGATACCAGTCGTCGTCGAGCTTGAGATCGAAGCGCTTCTCGTTGCGCGCGTACGACTCGGCGTTGCGCTCGAGGTAGTGCACATAGTCCTGGCCGATCTCGCGGAATACGCCGTCCCAGGCGGGATCGGAGAAGTCGTCGAGCTTGCCCGCACCATCGCGATCACCGCGCGCATTCCACACGCGCGCAACCCATGCGAATACGGCCGGCGCAGTGTCGAGCATGATCTTCGCCGGCGCCGGATCGAGCGCGAAGTGGCGGAACATCGACGCGAAGAACGCGAAGTCGACGAGGCTCGGTCGATCGCCGAGCAGGAAGCGTCGCGTCGCGAGCAAAGCGGAGAGCTGCGCGAGCGTGCGGTGATACAGCGCCTCGACCGCCGCGCGATTGTGCTTGCGCACGCCGTCGCCGCGGACGAACACGAGATATTGCCGCCAGCGGAAATACCAGCCGACGAGCGCGGACGCGTGCCAGGTGTTCGCCGCGAGCTCGTGACCGAGGCGGCGACGTCGCAGGATGTGCGAGTCGGCGAATTGCCAGCGGTAGTACATCGCGGGGCGCCACATCCACTCGTCGGCGTAGTCCTCGACCAGCAGCGAGATGAAGCGCGTCGCGGCGTCCTCGGGATACACGGAATGCCGCGGATGCTCGCGCTCGAGCCACTGCATCATCGGCGTGGTGTCCTTGAGCCAGCGGCCGTCCGGCATCCGCATCGCCGGCACTTTCATGAAGCCGGTCGCGGGCAGGATCACCTTGCGCATGATCTCGATGTTGATCTCGATGCGCTCGCACGGGATCTGCTTGTAGCGCAGGAACGCTTCGAGCTTGCCGCTGAAGTACGACGAGTCGGAGACGTAGAGCTGGTACGGCGTGCTCACGCGGCCTCCGGCATGACGTGCAGGCCAATGCGCTTCAGTCGCGGCGCGACCTGCAAGCGCATCGCACCGGCACCGTCGACGCTGTCGAGCCAGCCTTTCACCGATCCCTGACTCTGCGGCGACATCGCGGCGAATGCGTCGAGCGCACGCTGGATCTTCCAGAGGCTGAACGGCGTTGCCAGCCGCCTGAAACTCTTCCCCGCCGTCGGGAATTCGATCTCGCCGAGCGAGCGACGCAGGCCACGACCAGGCTGCAACGACGGCAGCGCCTTGGTCACCTCATCCTGCGTGCGCGCGAGGAACGGCCAGAACTCGGTGAAGATCGATTGGAGGATCGGCTGCAGCGTGCCCGGCACTTGGTCGTCGGCGAGGAAGTCGCCGCCGAGCGGCTGATCCGGCGATTGCATGCGCGCGATCCATGCTTTCAGATGCGGCCGCGGCTCGATCAGCACGCGTTTGGGATACGGATCGCGTCCGAGATGGGCGAACAGCGGACCGATCAGGCCGAAGTCGCCGATCGACGGCCGCGTGCCGAGCAAGTACGGCAACGCGGCGAAGTGCGCGTCGAGCGCATCGAGCATCGACTCGGTCCAGCGCTCGATGATCTCGACTTGCGCCGGCACCACGCCGAGACCCGGCACGAAGCTGCGCATCAGACTCGCGGGCTTCTGGGCCAGGCGATCCTTGATGAAGCGCGGCGCGAAGGGAAGCAGGAGATCACCCGCTTCCGGCTGGAACAACTCCGCGAAGTTCTCCGGGAAGCTCCAGCGGTAGTGCATCGCCGAAGGCACCCAGAATTCATCGCCCCACGCTTCGATCAGATGCGCGGCGATGCGCTGGCGCGGCGACGCCGGCTCGACCGGCGATTTCGGGAATCGTTGCTCGAGCTGGCCGATGATGTCCGCCGTGTCCTGCAGCCACGCGCCTTCCGGCGTCACCACGACGGGGATCGCGCCAGCTCCGGCTCTTTGCTTGAGCTTCCCGAATGTCCATACGCGCGGCGGCTTCTCCACGTACGGAATCGCCTTGTAGTTGAGATACGCGCGTAGCTTGCCGCTGTAGTACGACAGCGGCCATGCGTGGAAGATGTACGTGCCGGTCATCGCGCGATCAGAAGCGCTTGCCGACCTTGATCGCATCGCCGTTCGCCGGCAGGTCGATCCAGGTCCCGTCGCGGCCGACCGTCACGCCACCTTTGAAAACGTCCGACACGCCGCGCACGAACATCCTCTCCATCGGCGCATACGGCAGGGCAGGCACGAGGTGATAGAAGACGAGCTGCCTCACGTGCGCATCGCGCGCGATCTCCGCAGCCTCGATCGGTGTCGTGTGATAGGTGAGGATGTCGCGCGTGATCTGCGCGATATTCTTCGCGCCAGCCTCTTCCGCGCCCTCGGTCATGATGCGGAGCAGCTCCGGATTCAACGCTTCGTGCACGAGCACGTCGGCGCCCTCGGCGAATTTCTGCAGGTTCGCCGATTTTGTGGTGTCGCCGGAGATGACGACACTACGTCCGAGGTAATCGAAGCGATAGCCGACCGCGGGTGTGATCGGCGGATGCGACACCGCGAACGCGGTGACCTTCAGGCCATCGGCATCGAGCACGACGCGCGCTTCGCCTGCTGCCGGCAGATCGAACGGCTTCGCAACGCCGCCCGCGCCCGTCGGCGGAATGATCTTCGGTCCGTGATGCGCGACGCGATACGAATCGTCGTGCAGGTACGCCTGATTGAATCCTGCGACGACATCCTCGACGCCGTTCGGCCCGTGCACCGGCAGCGGCGCATCGCGCGAGCCACCGGCCCAGCGCTGCATCAGGAGCTCGCCGAGCCCGTCGATGTGATCGGAATGGAAGTGCGTGAGGAACACATCCTCGATCCTGCTCATCGGGATGCCCGCAGGACCGACGCGTCGCACCGCGCCGGAGCCGACGTCGACGACCATCACGCGCTGTCCGGCGATGACCAGCACGCACGGACCCGAGCGCGTCGGATCCGGCAGCGGCGAGCCGGCGCCGCAAAGCACGACGTTGAGGCCGTCGGTCATCTCCGCGAACGCGGCGCCGGAAAGATTGCGCACGACCTGCCGGCGCATCGCGGCCGCGACCAGGCGATCGCCCGCGACTTGCCAGCCGATCGCCAAGACGGCGGCGATCGCGAGCACCGCGATGAGGATCCTGCGCTTCATGAGACGTCCGAGCCCCCGCTCCGCTCCCCGGGACGGCGCCTATGAAAGCACAATTTTTACATCATGTCTAATTCTTTCCGGGCGGCGGTGGCGGCATGGCCGGCGTCGCGGGCTGGGCATCGTGACTGATGTACTCCTCGATCTCCTGCTTGCGGCTGTCGGCGTGCTTCTTCATGCAGCCGACGTAGTACTGATCGCGGATCGAGCCGTTGCCCCAGTGCGCGCTGATCGCCTCGCAGAACGCCTTGCGATACGCAAGCCAGGCTTTCTGCGAGGCGTCGAACAGCTGCTGATCGTTGCCGTGCGGCGTCTCGGCGAGCTTGTGCATCGCGCCTTCGTAAGCGTCCTGCACCGCGCCCTCGGCCTGTCGCGCGTCGTCGCCGCAGAGGCGCTGGTCCTTCATCGACTGCGCGCGCTCGCAGTCGATGGCGGGTCCGCCATCCGCGGCCGCAAGCAGCGTCACCGCGATCAGCCACGCGGCCATGCTCGCGCGAGCTACTGCTTGATGACCGTGTAGTTCACCGACGACGTCGTGCCCGGAGTCGCGGAGAAGGTGACGTTGCCGGCACCGTCGGCGGTGAACGTACCGAGGCTCGCGCCCGCCTGCGTCACGGCGTATTGAGCGCCGGGCGCCAAGCCGCCGACGACGTATTGCACGCTGCCGCTCGCCGACGTCGCCTGCGCCTGCCAGGCGCGATTCGCCGTCCATTGCGTCAGGTTGACGGCGACGTTCATGCCCGACGGCGTCGCGGACATCTTGCGCGCGTAGACCGTGGTCGTCCCGCCGGTATTGCCTTGCGTGAGCGACAGCAGCGAGCTCGTCGGCGTGATCGAGGTGAACACGTTCTGCTGCAGGTCGAAGATGGTGCGCGTGCTGCTGCGGAACTGGAACGTGCTGTAGCCGTCGCTCATCCGGATCGGCAGCGAGGTCCCGGCATTGGGGCGCACCGTGATCGACGTGTGGTGCGCCGAGTTGCCGCTCGCCTTCACGGTGACGCCGGCGGGAATGTCGTTGTTGTTGAGCGTCACGCCCGGCGAGGTGGAGAACTCCAAGAGCGTGCCGACGTTCTGGAACGTATTCGTGATGAAGACGTTGTTGTCGCTGTCGCTCATCTTGATGCCGTCGCCCGTGGTGTCGTGGACGAGATTGTTCTTGAGCGTGTTGCTCTTCGGCCGGCCGTTGTCGCCGGGCTCGGGCGTGTCGGTGCCCTTGTAGAAATAAAGGCCCTTGGTGCCGCCGGAGATCTCGTTGTCGTGCACGTTGTTGCCGGTGCCGCCCACCGAGATGCGCACGCCGGCGTTGGCGTTGTCGAACAGCGCGTTGTTGCTGACCTCCGTGCGCGAGCTGCCGAAGATGGCGACGCCGGCATCGGTGTTGTTGGTCGAGCGGTTGTCGTCGATCAGCGCGTCGTCCGACGAGCGATGCACCATGATGCCGTTGCCGGTGTTGTCGTAGACCTCGTTGTTGTGGATGACGGCGTGGTCGCAGCGCTTGCTGAAGATGATGCCGTGGTTGCCGTTGTCGTGGACGTTGTTGGTGTCGACCGTGAGGTTGTCGGTGTCGTCGTGCATGTCCAGGCCATAGCCGACGTTGTGATCGACCTCGTTGTTGAAGAAGAAGCCGTCCTGGTGGCCGAAGGTGTAGACGCCGTAGTAGTTCTCGTGGATGCGCGAGCTGTTGATGTCGCCCCAGACGTTGACCTTGGCGTAATCGGCGACCGTCGGCACGTTGACCTTCCAGACCAGGCCGTACGATTCCGCGGCGTTGTAGCCGAGATGATCGATCTCGCTGTTGTTGATGTTCATGCGCGACTCGAGCGGCGTGGTGCCGTCCGTGTCGTACTTCGAGCGCACGCGGATGAAGGCGCGGCCGTTGCTGTAATTGGTGTCCGGCCCGTTGGCCGCGGCGTCCCACGACTGGATGTGCACCGAGTCGATGTCGATCATCCCGTAATCCGCCGTGATGCTGACGAAGCCGGTCGCGTCGTTGTTGCTCTGGATGCGCAGCTCGTCGACGTCGCCGGGCTCCGCAGCCGGCGCGCCGTGCAGCACCAGCACGCTGCCGCCGGTGATCTGCAGGTTCGCGTTCAGCACCCAGATCGACGGCGTCGTGCTGATCTGATTGAGCGGCGCGGCCGGCAACGCCGCCTTGACGTCGGAGAGCGTCGCGTCACCGCCGCCCTCGATGTAGATGCGGTTGTTGGAGCTCGCGTAGCGGAACGTCGCCGCGGATGCGGCGCCCGAAGCGAGCAGCAGGGCAAGAACGACGACAAACTGGGTGCGTACGCGGACCATGGGCGGACTCCTAAGCCGATGGCCGCAACCTACCCTCCCCATTCAGGCATGTATGTACGGAAGCGTCCCTTGGCCGCTCAGTCGGGCTCGAGCGCGTCGAGGACCTCGGCGAGGCGTGCCCGCTCGATCGGCTTGGAGACGTAATCGTCCATACCGGCCTCGAGACAACGCTCGCGATCGCCCTGCAGCGCCCCCGCAGTCATGGCGACCAGGTGCGGCCGCCGGGTCGGCCAGCGCCGATGGATCGCCTTCGCCGCTTCGAGCCCGTCCATGACCGGCATCTGCACGTCCATCAGCACGACGTCGTACTGCGTGCGCGCAAGGGCGTCGAGCGCGAGGCTGCCGTTGTCGACGACGTCGGCGCGATAGCCGAGCGACTCGAGCAGGCGCAGGCCGACGCGCTGGTTGATCGGATTGTCCTCGGCCATCAGGATCCGCAGCGAGCGCGTGCGCATCACGCGTCCCGCCGCGGCCTTGTCGCTCTTCGTACGCGTCACCGGCTCACGACGCAGCACGTGAACCAGCAGGTTGTGCAGCGACGATTGGCGCACCGGCTTGGCGAGGAAGGCGACGAAGTCGGAGCTGGTGAGCTCCGCGCGGCCCGCCGCGCTCACCATGATCATCGGCAGCGCGGGACGCGCCGCGCGGATGCGGGTCGCCAGCTGCACGCCGTCCATCTCCGGCATCAGGTAATCGATCAGCGCGACGTCGAAGGCTTCGCCGGCGTCGATCAGTGCGAGCGCCCGCGCGGGACCTTCAGCCTCGCGCACGATCATTCCGCAACCGACGCCGGCGGCGCACATGAGATGCCGGTTGTTGGCGTTGTCGTCGACCACCAGCATGCGCTTGCCGCGCAGCGCTTCGATCGCCTGGCTCGGCTTCGCCACTTCGATGCTGTGGGTGACGATCGAGAAGTGGAAGGTCGAGCCGCGACCGACTTCGCTCTCGACCCAGGTGCGCCCGCCCATCATCTCGGCGAGGCGCTTGGAGATCGCGAGCCCGAGCCCGGTGCCGCCGTGACCGCGCGTCGAGCTCGAGTCGACCTGGCTGAAGCTCTTGAACAGCAGGTCGAGCTTCTCGCGCGGGATGCCGATGCCGGTGTCGCTCACCGCGAAGTGGAATTCGTGACGACCGCCGTCGAGCGCGCGCGCCGCGACGCGCACGATCACTTCGCCGTTGCGCGTGAACTTCACCGCGTTGCTGAGGTAGTTGGCGAGGATCTGCCGCAGGCGGCCGGCGTCGCCGACGATGCCCTCCGGCGTGCCCGGCGCGAATTCGTACGACAGGTCGAGCATCTTGTCGGCGGCGACCAGCCCGACGAGCCCGAGCGCGTCCTCCACGCAGGCGCGCAGATCGAACGGATTGCGCTCGAGCGTGAGCTTGCCGGCCTCGATCTTCGAGAAGTCGAGGATGTCGTTGATGATGGTGAGCAGGAACACGCCGCTGTTGCGGATGGTGTCCGCGTACTCCTGCTGGCGCTCGTTGAGCGAAGCTTCGGAGAGCAGGTCGGCCATGCCGATGATCGCGTTCATCGGGGTGCGGATCTCGTGGCTCATGTTGGCGAGGAAGTCGCTCTTGGCTCGACTGGCGGCTTCGGCGGCTTCCTTGGCTTTCTGCCACTCGAGCTCGACCGCCTTGCGATCGCTGATGTCGTGGCCGGTCGCGTAGAAGCCGGTGCCGTCCTCGAGCGGCGAGGCGCTCCACAACATCGCGCGATAGCTGCCGTCGGGGCAGCGCGTGCGGCATTCGATCGAGCTGACCGGCTGTCCGCCGGTCAGCTTGCGGATCGCTTCGGCGGCAAGCGCGTGGTCGCCGGGGTGGACGACTTCGAAGAACGGGATCGCGACCAGCACCTTCGGGTCCCATCCCAGCACTTTTTGCCAGGCGGGATTGATGCGGCGATAGCGTCCGTCGAAGCCGGCGACGCAGAGCAGGTTCTGCGACTGGTTGAAGAAGCGCTCGCTCTCCGCCTGCAGCGCGGCCGTGCGCAGCGCGTGGCGCGCGTCGAGCATCGACAGCAGCATGGTGGTGGCGAGGAAGAGGAACGCCGAGAAGCCGATCGAGCCCGCGAGCCAGCCATGGCTCACCGTGGTCGGATTGCCGATGCAGAAGGTGTTCGGCGCGAACTGCGCGGCGGCCATTGCCGTGAAGTGCATGCCCCAGATGGCGACGCCCATCACGACCGCGCTGCCGGTCTTCTTCCAGAACGCGGTGAGGATCGTCTCCGACTTCAATCGGAAGCAGATCCACATCGCGGCCATCGACGCCGCCATCGCGATGAGGATCGACGTCGCGAAGAGCAGCGGGTCGTAGCTCGGCCGCGGCATGACCTCGAGCGCAGCCATGCCCGTGTAGTGCATGAGCGCAATGCCGCCGCCCATGCACACGCCGGCGACGACGAGCCGCCGCATCCGCAGCGTGCCGCCGCTGATCGTCTGCAGCGCGATGTAGGACGCGACGATCGCGAACGCCATCGACACGAAGGTGATGCGGACGTTGTAGGGAACCGGGATCGGCAGGCTGAAGGCGAGCATGCCGACGAAGTGCATCGACCAGATGCCGACGCCCATCGCCACCGCGCCGCCGAGGAGCCACAGCCGCTGGGCGGAGCCTTTGCGTGAAGCCGCCACGCGCGTGGCCATGTCCAGAGCCACATACGAGGCAATGACCGCGACGGCGTACGACAGCGCCACGATCCAATCGTTGTATTGGGCAACCACGCGGAACCCCCCGACCTGAGGAGCCGACAATCTACCGGCGACGGCGAGCCTTCATCGTGGGGAAAACCTCACTGGGCATCGGGACTGTGATGTTTTCACCAGCGCTAGAATCCGCACCGGGAGAAGTCTTCGTAGTCCCCGTAGCTCAGTGGGCGCATCGGGGTTTTCCGGTCTTGCCTCGGATGGCAAGACCGGCCGATGCGCGACCGCACAGGGATGTGCGGGCCGGAACCCTCGGCCAGGGACGGCTCGAAGCTAGAATCGCAAGGACTTTCAGTCCCCGTAGCTCAGTGGATAGAGCGGCCGCCTCCTAAGCGGCAGGTCGCAGGTTCGATTCCTGCCGGGGACGCCATCCAGCGCAAGTCCGGGATCTCAAGGTGAACCGACGCTTCAGCCGCCGCCATTTCCTGGCCGGCTCCGCTTCCGCCGCCGCGCTCGCGCTCGCGCGCGGGCTCACCGCGTGCAGTGGCGGATCGCCGAGCGCTTCTTCGCCGACGCCGACGCTGCGCGCGCCCGGCTCTCTGCCCGATCCGTCGCGCGCCGCGGGCATCGCCGATCCGTCGCTGCCGTTCGATCACGTCGTCGTCGTGATGATGGAGAACCATTCGTTCGACAATTATTTCGGCATGCTGCCGCTGCGCGGGCAGCCGCTCGCCGACGGCTTCACCTTCGACGAGAGCGGCCGGCCGCTCAACTTCAATCCGGCGGCCGGCGGCGTCCAGCGCGCGTTCCATCTGCAGGGCACCTGCCAGCCGAATCACGTCACCCAATCGTGGAACGGCACGCATCAGCAGATCGCCGGCGGGACCATGGACGGCTTCGCTGCTACGGATTCCGAAGCGATGGGCTACTGGGACGAGCCGGACCTGCCGTTCTACTACTCGCTCGCGAAGACGTTCTGCATCGGCAATCGCTGCTTCGCGTCCGCGCCTTGCCAGACCTACCCGAACCGGCGCTTCCTCTATGCGGGAACGGCGTCGGGCGACATCGACACCAGCAACGGCAGCTTCCTCCTGCCCTATCCCGACAACGGCACGCTGATGGACGCGATGAGCGCGAACGGCGTGTCATGGCGCAGCTATTTCTCC
>DASRHK010000087.1:0-18933 GCA_035650495.1 Nevskiaceae bacterium
TTGTAATAGCGCACGCAGCGATAGCAGGAGATGCAGCGGTTCATCTCGTGGCCGATGAACGGCCCGAGCTCTTGATTGAGATGGGTGCGCTTGTCGAAGCGGTAGCGCCGGCTGTGATGGCCGGTCATCACCGTCATGTCCTGCAGATGGCAGTGACCGCCTTCTTCGCAGACCGGGCAGTCGTGTGGATGGCTGGTCATCATGTATTCGATGATCGCCTCGCGGAACGACTCGGCTTCCTTGTCGTCGATCGAGATATAGGTCCCGTTCGACGCCGGCGTCATGCACGACATGACGATCTTGCCGACCTTGTCCGACTCGTCCTTGAACTGCTTCACCGCGCACTGGCGGCAAGCGCCGACGCTGCCGAGCGCGGGATGCCAGCAGAAATAGGGGATGTCGAGACCCAGCGACAGGCAGGCCTGGAGCAGGTTGTCGGCGCCGTTGACCTCGTACTGCTTGCCGTCGACGTGGATCGTCGCCATTACGCAGCCACCTTCGATTTGGCGATGCCGGCTTCGAACTCGGATCGGAAATATTTCAGCGCGGACTGCAGGGGCTCCATCGCGCCCGGCGCGTGCGCGCAGAACGTTTTGCCTGGGCCGAGCCACTTGGTCATCTGCTCGAGCATCTCGAGATCGCCGGGCTTGCCGCGGCCTTCTTCGAGCGCCATCAGGATGCGCACGCTCCACGGCAATCCGTCGCGGCACGGCGTGCACCAGCCGCACGACTCGCGCGAGAAGAACTCTTCGAGATTGCGCACGACCGAAACCATGCTCTGCTTGTCGTCGACGACGGTGAGCAAGCCAGTGCCCATGCGCGATCCGGCCTTGGCGATGGTGTCGAAGTCCATCGCGAGATCGAGATGCTGATCGGTGAGGAAGTCGGTCGACGCGCCGCCGGGCAGCCAGGCTTTCAGCTTCAAGCCGTCCTGCATGCCGCCGGCGTGCTCTTCGAGGATCTCGCGCACCGTCGTGCCGAACGGCAGTTCCCAGCAGCCCGGCTTCTTGACGCGACCCGACACGCCGTAGAGCTTGGTGCCGCCGTCCTTCACCTTCGACAGGCCTTTGAACCACTCGCTGCCGCGATTGACGATGTGCGGCACGTTGTAGAGCGTCTCGACGTTGTTGACGATGGTCGGGCGGCCCCAGAGTCCGCTGATCTGCGGGAACGGCGGCTTGTAGCGCGGATTGGCGCGGCGGCCTTCGAGCGAATTGATCAGCGCGGTCTCTTCGCCGCAGATGTAGCGACCCGCGCCGGTGTGGACGTGAACGTCGTAGCTCCACCCGGAGCCGAGGATGTTCTTGCCGAGGAATCCCTTGTTGCGCGCATCCACGATTGCCATCGACAGGCGATCGGCGGCCACTGTGTATTCGCCGCGCAGGAAGATGTAGCCGGTGGTCGCCTGGATCGCGTAGCCCGAGACGATCATCGCCTCGATCAGTGAATGCGGATCGCCCTCCATGAGCAGGCGATCCTTGAAGGTGCCGGGCTCCATCTCGTCGGCGTTGCACACCATGTACTTCGCGCCGGCGTCGGGGCCCATCGGGATCAGCGACCACTTCACGCCGGTCGGGAAGCCCGCGCCGCCGCGGCCGCGCAGGTTCGCGTCCTTCACCTTCTGCTGCACTTCCTGCGGCGTCATTTCCTTGATCGCCTTGCGCAGCGCCGTGAAGCCGCCCGCCGCCTCGAATTCCTTCAAGCCGAGCGGACGATCGGGACGGATGTTGTGCGTCAGCGGTTTGGTCTCAGCGCTCACGCGTATTTCTCCAGGAGCTTGTCGACGCCGTCGGGCGTGACGTTGCCGTGCGTGTCGTCGTCGATCATCAGGACCGGACCCTTGTCGCAAGCGCCGAGGCAGCAGATCGGCAGCAGCGTGAAGCGATTGTCCTTCGTCGTCTGGCCGAAGCCGATGCCGAGCTTGCGCTCGAACGCCTTCTTCACGTCTTCGTAGCCGGTGAGGTAGCACGACAGCGAGTCGCACAGCTTGATGACGTGCTTGCCGACCGGATGCTTGAAGATCAGCGAGTAGAACGTCGCGACGCCGAACAGCTCGGCGGCGCTCATGCCGATCAGCTTCGCGACCGGCTCGTAGGCGCCATCCGGCACGTAGCCGTGATGCTTCTGCACGATCTTCAGCGCTTCGATCGAGGCGGCTTTCGAATCGGGATAGTGCGCGACTTCGTGCTCGATGGCGCGCGCCATCTCAGCCGTGAGCTCGAAATGCTTGGCCTTCGGAAGATCGGCGAGCTTGGTCGTCATCGGTCCACGTCCGCCATCACGAAATCGATCGACGCGATGTAGGCGATCAGGTCGGGGATCATCGCGCCGCGGATCACCGCGGGGATCTGCTGCAGATGCGGGAACGACGGCGTGCGGATGCGCGTGCGGTAGCTCATCGTCGAGCCGTCGCTCGTCAGGTAGTAGCTGTTGATGCCCTTGGTCGCTTCGATGGCGAAGCTCGACTCGTTGGGCGGGATCACCGGTCCCCACGACACCGCGAGGAAGTGCGTGATCAGGGTCTCGATGTCGTGGAGCATGCGCTCGCGCGGCGGCGGCGTGGTCAGCGGATGATCCGCCTTGAACGGCCCCGACGGCATGTTGTTCAGGCACTGCTCGATGATGTTGAGCGACTGGCGGATCTCTTCGGCGCGCATCTGCGCGCGGGTGTAGACGTCGGAGACGTTCGACGTCGGCACTTCGAACTCGAAGTTCTCGTAGCCGGAATACGGACGCGCCTTGCGCAGATCGAAGTTGCAGCCGGTCGCGCGCAATCCGGGACCGGTCACGCCCCACTCGAGCGCTTCGGCCGTGCCGTACGACGCGACACCTTTCGAGCGCGCGACGAGGATCGCGTTCTTGAGCGCGGCCTTCTCGTACTCGTCCATGCGCGGGCGCAGCCAGTCAATGAACTCGCGCACCTTGACGTCCCAGCCGCGCGGCAGATCAGCGGCCGTGCCGCCGATGCGGAACCACGCCGGATGCATGCGGAAGCCGGTGACGGCTTCGATCACGTCGTACGCCTTCTGGCGATCGACGAACATGAAGAACACCGGCGACATCGCGCCGACGTCCTGCGCATAGGTTCCGTAGAACAGCAGATGTGACGTGATGCGGAAGAACTCCGCCATCATCACGCGGATCACCTTGGCGCGATCCGGCACTTCGATGCCCGCGAGCTTCTCGACCGCGAGCATGTAGGGCAGGTTGTTCATCACGCCGCCGAGATAATCGATGCGGTCGGTGTACGGGATGTAGGTGTGCCAGGACTGGCGCTCGCCCATCTTCTCGGCGCCGCGATGGTGATAGCCGATGTCCGGCACGCAATCGACGATCTCTTCGCCGTCGAGCTGCAGCACCACGCGGAACGCACCGTGCGCCGACGGATGGTTCGGGCCGAGATTGAGGAACATGAAGTCGTGCTCGGCGGTGCCGCGCTTCATGCCCCATTCCTCGGGCTTGAACAGCAGCGCTTCCTGATCCAGATCCTGGCGCAGCTGGTCGAGCATGAACGGATCGTATTCGGTCGCGCGCGCCGGATAGTCCTTGCGCAGCGGGTGACCTTCCCAGCGCGGCGGCAGCATGATGCGGCGCAGGTTGGGATGTCCGGTGAAGACCACGCCGAACATGTCCCACACTTCGCGCTCGTACCAATTCGCGTTGGCGAAGATCGGGATGATCGACGGCAGCGAAGCGCCTTCGCCGATCGTTGCAACTTTCAGTCGCAGCTCGCCGTCGCCGCCCGGACGCATGCGCTCCAGCGAGAGCAGGTGATAGACGACGGTGAAGTCGGATTTCGGCTGGCCTTCGCGATGCTTGCGCAGCCGCTCGTCGATCGCGGTCAGGTCGTACAGCATCTTGTACGGCTTCGCGATCGTGTTCTTGAGATAGCGCAGCACGTCGCCGAGCTTGTCGACGCCGACCCAAAGCGTCGGCATGCCGTCGATCGTCTTCTGCTCGATGAACGCGGATTCGCCGAAGCGCCCGAACAGGCTCCTGACGACGTCGTGCGTCGTGCCTGCCGGGTTGGCGACGTCGTCGGCCATGCGTCTGGTTACACCGAGTCCGGAGTGCGCAGCGTCGTCTGCGCGCGGCGCTCAGGTGCTTTCACTTCGCGCTGCGCGGGCAGGATCGGGCGATACACGCCCTGATCGCCGACGACCCACGACAGCGGCCGGCGCTCCTTGCCGATCGAGTCCTGGAGAAGATTGAGGCCTTGCAGGAACGCTTCGGGGCGCGGCGGACAGCCGGGGACGTAGACGTCGACCGGCAGGAACTTGTCGACGCCCTGCACGACGCTATAGATGTCGTACATGCCGCCGGAGTTGGCGCACGAGCCCATCGAGATGACCCACTTTGGCTCGAGCATCTGCTCGTAGAGCCGCTGCACCACCGGCGCCATCTTGATGAAGCAGGTGCCGGCGATGACCATCAGATCGGCCTGACGCGGTGACGCGCGAATGACTTCGGCGCCGAAGCGCGCGAGGTCGTGCGTCGGCGTGAAGGCAGTCGCCATCTCGACATAGCAGCACGAGAGACCAAAGTTGTACGGCCACACCGAGTTCTTGCGGCCCCAGTTGACCACGCCGTGCAGCACTTCCTCGAGCTTGCCGAGGAAGACGTTGCGATGGACTTGCCCGTCGGTGAGGGGGTCGGCGACCTGCTCGCGCTTCTGCATCGGATAGCGCTGCGCGTTCGGGTCGATGCGGGTGAGGGTGTATTCCATGAGCGTCTCTATTGCACCGCCGGCGGGGTGGTGTGGCCCGACTTCCACTTCTTGCGCGATTCCGGCGCCCATTCGAGCGCACCGATCAGCCAGAGGTAAACCAGGCTCGCCGCCAGGATGAAGATGAAGATGAAGGCTTCGACAAAGCCGGCCCAGCCGGATTCCTTCACGCTGATCGCCCACGCGTAGAGGAACAGCGCTTCGACGTCGAAGATCACGAAGAACATCGCGACCAGGTAGAACTTGGCGGACAGCCGCATGTGCGCCGAGCCGACGCCGACGACGCCGGATTCGAACGGCTCGTTCTTGGCGCGGCCCCAGTCGCGGCCGCCGAGCAGATGCGACAGCCCGAGCATGAGGGCACACAGCCCGATGACGCCGGCCACGTAAACCAGGGCCGACCATGCTTGCGGCCTGAGCGCGGTGAGGAATTCCACGCCTTCTTGTCTCCGCGATGCTGATTTGAGGACGCCGGGCGACTCGGTCGCGACGGCGCGCGCTTTGATCGTGCGTATGATACGCGACTGCTTTTCGGCTTTGCAGCCTATACAAAGGTAGAAAAACGAATGGCCACGCAGGATTCGCTCCCGGTTCTGCGGCTCAAAGCCCACGAAGAGCGGCGGCTGCGACAAGGGCATCTCTGGATCTATTCCAACGAGATCGACGTCGCGCAAACGCCGTTGAAAGGCGTCACGCCCGGATCGCTCTGCCGGTTCGAGGAGGCCCGCGGCAAGCCGCTCGGCATCGGCTACGTCAATCCCAGCACGCTGCTGTGCGCGCGCCTGCTCACCGGCAAGGGCGACGCGACGATCGACGCGGACTGGCTCGCGCGCCGGATCGAATCCGCGCTTGCATTGCGGACGCGGATCTATCCGACGCCGCACTATCGGCTGGTCTATGGCGAATCCGATGGCCTGCCCGGCCTGGTCGTCGATCGCTACGGCGAGGTGCTGGTCGCGCAGCTCACGACCGCCGGCATGGAGAACCTCAAGGCCGCGGTGATCGAGGCGCTGCAGTCGGTGATCAAGCCGCGCGGGATCCTCCTGCGCAACGACACGAGCGCGCGCGAGGTCGAGGGCCTTCCTTTATATGAGGAGCCGATCGGCGACGTGCCCGAGCTCGCCGAAGTCATCGAGGGTGAGTGCACCTTCGCGGCCCCCATCCTGCGCGGGCAGAAGACTGGCTGGTTCTTCGATCAGCACGACAACCGCGATCGGCTTGCGCGTTATGTCAAGGGAGCGCGCGTCCTCGACGTGTTCTCTTACGTCGGCGCGTGGGGCGTGCGCGCGATGAAGCTCGGCGCGGCGAGCGTCGGTTGCGTCGACAGCTCCGAGCCCGCATTGGAGGCGGCGCACGAGAACGCCGAGCGCAATGGCTTCGAGATCGAAGCGATCCAGGGTCAGGCGCTCGAGGTGATGAAGGCGCTGCGTGCGGATGGCCGGCAGTACGAGGTCGTCGTCGTCGATCCGCCGGCACTGATCAAGAAGCGCAAGGATTTCGAAGCGGGACTCGAGCACTACGCGACGCTCAATCGCGCGGCGATGAATCTGCTCACACCCGACGGGATCCTGATCGCCTGCTCGTGCTCGCATCACATGGAAGAGGAATCGCTGCAGCGCGTGCTGCTGCGCGAGGCGAGGCGCAACGGCCGGCGATTACAGCTGCTGGAGCGCGGGGCGCAGGGGCCCGATCATCCGGTGCATCCCGCGATTCCAGAGACGCGGTATCTGAAAGCATTCTTTTGCCGTTTGGCGTAAGCGGCTTCGGTTTGCCTGGGCGCTTCGATTGGCGCGTTCGAGCCGGCGTCGTCATAAAGCGAACAACGACGCCGCTCAACGCGCCGTCCGCTGTTTTGGCAAAGGCGACCTGCTAGGTCGCCTTTGCCTGCAATTCGGAAAGGGTTTTGAGTACTTCTTCCGAGTGCTGCTGCGGATTCACCTTGATGAACTCCCGCGCGATCTTGCCGCTCGGATCGATGAGGAAGGTGTTGCGCTTCGACAGCGTCGTTCCCTGATAGTCCATCACCGAGCCGTACTCGGTCGAGACTTTCGCCCCGACGTCGGCGAGCAGCTTGAAGTTCAGGCCTTCCTTCGCGCAGAAGCTCTTGTGCGACTCGGCCGTGTCGACCGACACGCCCAGGATGACCGCGTTGATCTTTTCGTATTGCGCCAGATCGCGCTGGAAGTTGTGCGCCTCGAGCGTGCACCCCGACGTGAAGTCCTTCGGATAGAAGTAGAGGACGACCCACTTGCCGCGGTAGTCCTTCAATGACACTTCTTTACCTTCGTTGCTGGTCAGCTTGAAGTCGGGCGCTGCGCTGCCCGTCGCCGGCGGCTCCGTCGAGACCGCGGCCATCAACGCCACGCAGGTGGCGATCAGCAGGATTCGTCGATTCATCTTCGCTCTCCCTGAAAGCGCAAAGGCGACCTGAGAGGTCGCCTTTGCTAAACAAAAACCGGCGCGTTGAGCGGCGTCGTTCACGACGCCGGCTCGAACGCGCCAATCGAAGCCACATCAAGCCGATCGAAGCATTATTGCTGCGACGTGCCGCTGGTGCTGGAAGAGCTGCTCTTCTTGTGATGATGCGAGCGCTTGTGCGCGTGCTTCTTGTGCTTGGACTTCTGCGACGAGTTGTCCTGCGTCTGCGACATCGACGAGCCGCCCATGCTGTCGGTCGTGCTGCTGGTGTTGTTGTGCGCGGCGAAAGCCGGCGAGGCGGCGAGCAGGGTGATGACGACAGCGGCGATCGTGGTTTTCATGGAATTCCTCGAGGGTGGGGGAAGCGGGCGGGCATTATAATCACCTCCCATGCTCGTCCACCCCAATTTCGATCCGGTCGCGGTGCGGATCGGTCCGCTCGCCGTGCACTGGTACGGCCTCATGTACCTGCTCGGCTTCTGGGGCTCCTGGTATCTCGGGACAATCCGGGCGCGCTATCCGCACGTGAACTGGTCGCGCGAGCGCCTCGGCGATTTCGTCTTCTACGTCGTGCTCGGCGTCATCCTCGGCGGGCGCATCGGCTACACGTTCTTCTACAACTTCGACGGCTTCCTGCAGGATCCGACGGTGATCTTCCGCATCTGGGAAGGCGGCATGTCGTTCCACGGCGGGCTCTCCGGCGTGCTGATCGCGATGACGCTGTTCGCCTGGAAACAGCATCTGGCATTGCTCGACGTCTGGGATTTCGGCGCGGTGATCGTGCCGTTCGGATTGTTCACCGGCCGCATCGGCAACTTCATCAACGGCGAGCTCTGGGGCGCGCCGACCAACATGCCGTGGGGCATGGTGTTCCCGCGCGCAGGTCCCGAGACCCGTCATCCGACGATGCTCTACGAAGCGGGCCTCGAAGGACTCGCGATGCTGGTGATCCTCTGGATCTACGCCCGCAAGCCGCGTCCGCGCGGCGCAGCGTCGGCGCTGTTCCTGCTGCTCTACGCGTGCTTCCGCACGCTGGTGGAGTTCGTGCGCTTGCCCGACGCGCAGATCGGCTATCTGTTCGGCACGAGCTGGATCACGATGGGCATGGTGCTGTGCGTGCCGATGTGGATCGCCGGCGGCATCATGTGGTGGTGGGCGCATCACGGCCACCACCCGGTGCCCGCGAAAGCCTGAGGAGGTTCCCGATGCGCCAATACCTCGACCTCATGCGCCACGTGCTGGAGAACGGCGCGGCGAAGTCCGATCGCACCGGCACCGGCACGCTGTCGGTGTTCGGCCATCAGATGCGCTTCGACCTGTCGCAAGGCTTCCCGCTGCTGACGACGAAGAAGCTGCACACGAAATCGATCGTGCACGAGCTGCTGTGGTTCCTGAAGGGCAGCAGCAACGTGAAATACCTGCGCGACAACGGCGTGACGATCTGGGACGAATGGGCCGACGAGAACGGCGAGCTCGGGCCGGTCTACGGTGTGCAGTGGCGGTCGTGGCCCACCGCCGACGGCCGCCACATCGACCAGATGCAGCTCCTGCTCGACCAGATCAAGGGCAATCCGGATTCGCGGCGCCTCATCGTCTCGGCGTGGAACGTCGGCGAGCTCGAAGAGATGGCGCTGCCGCCGTGCCATCTGCTGTTCCAGTTCTACGTCGCCAACGGCCGGCTCTCGTGCCAGCTGTATCAGCGCTCGTGCGACATCTTCCTCGGCGTGCCATTCAACATCGCGAGCTATGCGCTGTTGACGATGATGATCGCGCAGGTCTGCGATCTGAAGCCGGGCGATTTCGTCTGGACCGGCGGCGATTGCCATCTCTACACGAATCATCTCGAGCAGGCGCGCGAGCAGCTGTCGCGCTCGCCGCGCAAGCTGCCGACGCTGGCGCTCAACCCCGACGTGAAGGATCTCTTCGCGTTCAAGTTCGACGACTTCAAGCTCGCCGACTACGACCCGCACCCGCACATCAAAGCGCCGGTCGCGGTGTGACCCACGTCAGCCTCGTCGTCGCGATGGACGAGAACCGTCTCATCGGCGTCGACGGCGGATTGCCGTGGAAGCTGTCGAGCGACCTGAAGCACTTCAAGCGCCTCACGGTCGGCAAGATCATCCTGATGGGCCGCAGGACCTGGGACTCGCTCGGACGGCCCTTGCCTGAGCGCGAGAATTGGGTGCTCACGCGCGACGCCTCGTTCGCCGCCCCGGGCGCACGTGTGTTCACGCGGATCGATGACGCGCTCGCCGCAGCCGGCGATCGCGAGCTGATGGTGATCGGCGGTGCTGAGCTGTATCGGCAGGCGCTGCCGATCGCCAACCGCATCTTCCTCACCCGCGTGCACGCGAAGCTCACGGGCGATACGTGGTTCCCTGAGCTCGACGCGTCGCACTGGCGCGAGACCGCGCGCGAGGACCATCCCGCCGACGAGCGCCACGCGCACGCTTACAGCTTCCTCACGCTGGAACGGAAGTGACCCGATTCGCGATGCGGACGCTGATCGGCGTCCTGCTCCTGATCCGCTGCGCGATCGCCGACGACTTCCCGGTGATCAAGACGATCGACTTCGAGGGCAACGACACCACGCAGCCGAAAGTGATGCTGCGCGAGATGAAGCTGCGCGTCGGTGATGCCGCCGATCCGGCGGCGATCGAGCGCGATCGGCAGGCGATCCTCGATCTCGGACTGTTCCGCTGGGTGAGCATCCATCAGGAGCGTACCGAGGGCGGCATCCATCTGGTCGTCTCGGTGCGCGAGAAGTACTACATCCTTCCGTATCCGCGACTGTCGGGGAACACCGATCTGCAGTACGGCTACGGCGCGGAGCTGCGCTGGAACAACATCCTCGGCTTGAACCACAGCCTGCGCACGCTGATCTCGCGCTCGAATCTCAAGCGCGAAGGTTACGGCTTGCAGACGACCTACCTCGCGGACTACTACGCGCCGTTTGTGTTCGACACGCCGTACAACGTCGAGCTCACCGGCCAGCACGTGCTGGCGCCGGTGACCGGCACGCTGTCGTACAACGAGTCATTCGATTACGGACAGGTGCTGCTCACGCGCCATCTCGGCGGCCGCGCGGCGAGCCAGGGCTGGAACGTCGGCGGCGGCGTGTTGTGGCAGAACGAGGATCGCTGGGGCGACGAGGCGCCGCCTCGCTATGGGCACGCCACCGCGGTGGTCGGCGTCGCGACCTACCGCGACGTGCGCTTCAACGTGTACAGCGAGGAAGGCGTTTCCTACGGGACGCGCGTGGAAGCCGCGCTGAAGGACGTCGGCTCCGATTACAACTATTCCAGCGTCACTGCGTTCTGGACGCGCTATCTGCACGTGGGTGAAAAGCCGCATCAGAGCCTCCATCTGCAAGCCGACACCGGCGCGTTCTTCAACGGGCCCGGCGTGGACGGCGGACATTTCAATCTCGGCGGCTCGAGCACGATGCACGGCTACAAGCGCTACTCGCTCCAGGGCGACGCCTATTACCACCTCGCCGCGACGTTCCTGCGCCCGGTCGGTTGGGACTTCTTCCGCCCCGAAGTGATCCTCGAAGCCGGCAACGTGTTCGACGAGGCGCGCGACGCCTCGCTCAGCGAGATTCACTGGAGCCTCGGCGTCGGCGCGCGATTGCGCATCTCGTGGTTCGTCAATTTCGAGATGGAAGCGGGCGTCGCGCTGCCGATCGGCAGCGGCCGTCACCTGCGCTTCTTCGGCGGCAAGGTTTGATCGCGCCCGCGCGATCGGCGTATAAATCGGCACTCAAGGCAAAGGGAGAAGACCGTGGCCGATTCCAAGGCGTTCGAGCAGGCGCAGAAAGACGTCAAGACGCTGACCAAGCGTCCGGGCAACGACGACATGCTGTTCCTCTACGCGCATTACAAGCAGGCGAGCGAAGGTGATGTGTCGGGCAGCCGTCCCGGCATGCTCGACATGGTCGGTCGCGCGAAGTACGACGCGTGGGCGAAGCTCAAAGGCACGTCGAAAGACGCCGCGATGCAGAAGTACGTCGACAAGGTCGGCGCTTTGCTCAAGACGCACAAGTAGCCGGCAACCAGATGCGGACTTCGAGTCCGCCGCCGTCGCGATTCTCCAGCGCGAGCCGGCCGCCATGCGCCTCGACGATCTCGCGGCACAGCGCGAGGCCCAGTCCGGTCCCTGACGGCTTGGTCGTGTAGAACGGCAGCAGCGCGTTCTTCAGCACCGCTTCGCTCATGCCTGTGCCGCGATCCAGCACGCGCAGCTGCATGCCGCCGGCGACCGCGTCGATGCGCAGCGCGACGTCGTCGCCGCCCGATCCGGATTCGTGCGCGTTCTTGATGAGGTTGATGAGCACCTGCTGCATCTGGCCGGCGTCGAAGCTCACGGCGAGCGTCGGCGCCGCGCCCTCGAGCTTGAACGACGTCGCGCTGCGCAGCCGGTCGAGGAATCCGCTCCACTCGATCAGCTCCGGGCGCGGCAGCGGCAGCTTGGCGAAGCTCGCGTAGCCGTCGAGGAATTGCTTGAGCCGCGCTGCGCGCTCGCCGATCGCCGACAGCGCGCCGTCGAGACGATCGTTCTCGCCTCGCGCCGCCAGCGTGCGCGCCGAGTGCGCGAGCGAGGAGATCGGCGCCAGCGAATTGTTCAGCTCGTGGCTGATCACGCGGATCACTTTCTTCCAGGTCGCGAGCTCCTGGCGCGTGAGCTCGCGCGTGAGGCGCTGGATGAGATACAGATCGTGCGGCTGCGTGTTCAGCGCGAAGCCGTTGTGCGAGACCTGGAAGACCTCGGTCTCGCCGTTCTCGCCGACGGTGACGAGGCGATCCTGTCCCGACAGCACGGCCTCGCGCAACGCAGCTGGCGCGGCGGCGACGACGTCGGCGAGCTTGCGTCCTTCGATCTTGCCGGCGCCGCCGAACTGCTGGCGCGCCGCGGCGTTGGTGTAGATGACGCGGCCGCCCGGATCGGTGAGGACCAGCGCGAGCGGCGTCGACTGGATCACCGTGTCGAGCAAGAGCTCGCGCTGATAAAGATTTTGCCGCTCGCGGCGCAGGATCTCGCCGACCGTGTTGTACAGCTTCACCAGCTCGCCGAGCTCGTCGCTGCGGTCGGCTGCGATCGACAGGCTGAAGTCGCCTTCGCGCAGGCCGCGGATGCCGTCGGCCAGCACGCCGATCAGTCGATTCATCGGCTGGGTCAGCAGCCGCAGCAGCGCGAGCGCGAGCAGCATCGCGATCGGGAGCGTTGCCAGCGCAGCGACGATCGTCGATTCGAACAGGGGTGAGGCTGCCGCCACCAGCGCGAGCGTGGCCAGCACGATGCCGGCGACCAGCGCCGCAAGCCGTGCCTCGAGGGAAACCTTCATTGCGGGATGTCGATCCCGAATTTTTCCATGCGTCGATAGAGCGCCTGCCGCGACAGGCCGAGCTCGCGCGCCGCGGCCGCGACGACGCCGCCGTGACGGGCGAGCAGGCGCTCGATGGTGTCCTTGTCGGGCTCCTCGAGCGGCCTGGGCTCGACGATGGCGCCCGCGAGACCGAGATCGGCTGCGGTGATCTCCGCCGACGTTGCGAGCAGGCATGCGCGGCGGATGCAGTTCTGCAGCTCGCGCACGTTCCCCGGCCAGACGTAAGTCTCGAGCGCGTCGACGGCTCCGCTCGAGAGGCGATGCGCGTTGTCGACGAACGAGCGTGCGAGCGGAGCGACGTCCTCGGAGCGATCGGCGAGCGCCGGCACCTTGAGCTCGATCACGTTCAGGCGATAGAACAGGTCTTCGCGGAACTGCCCGGCCTTGATCGCCTGCCGCAGGTCGACGTTGGTCGCCGCGATCACGCGCACTTTCACGCTGCGCGTCTGCGTGCTGCCGAGGCGCTCGAACTGGCCGGTCTGCAGCGTGCGCAGCAGCTTCACCTGGCCGTCGAGCGACAGCGTCGCGATCTCGTCGAGGAAGAGCGTGCCGCCGTCGGCCGCCTCGAAGCGTCCCGCGCGCGCCTTGTTGGCGCCGGTGTAGGCGCCCGCTTCGGCGCCGAACAGCTCCGCGCTGACCAGCTCCGCGGGCAGGGCGCCCAGGTGCACGCGCACGAACGGGCCGTCGCGCACCGCTGAATTGCGCTGCACGATCTCGGCGATCTTCTCCTTGCCGGAGCCGCTCGGGCCGGTGATCAGCACGGGCACATCGGCCTTGGCGACGCGGCAGGCGATCGCCACCACTTCGTGCATCGCGTCGCTCTCGTAGACGACGCCGCACAAGTCGTACTGCGTCGTCAGCTGCGTGCGTGCGCGCGATCGCGTCAGCACGACGCGGCGGTTCGCGGTGCGCGCCTTGCGCAGCGCGAGCAGGTTCTTGACGCTGGTCGCGAGCTTGTCGTCGTCCCAGGGCTTGGACAGGTAGTCGGCCGCGCCCGATTTCACCAGCTCGATCGCCGTCTCCAGATGTGTCCACGCGGTGAGCAGGATGATCGGCAGGTCGGGATCGCGCGCGCGAAGCTCGCGGAACAGCGCGACGCCTTCGTCGCCGGAGGTCGTGTCGGCGGCGAAGTTCATGTCCTGGATGACGAGGTCGATCGGCTCGCGTTCGACACAGGCGATCGCGTCGGCGGGCGAGGATGCGCAGATCGTCTGCAGGTCGTGCAGCGACAGCATCAGCTCGAGCGCCGATTGCACGGCGCGGTTGTCGTCGGCGATCAGCACCTTCCCCACGCGTCAGGCTCCCCGGGTCGCGACTGCGGGCGGCACTGCGGCGGCTCGCAGTGCGGGACCGAGCACCGCGGCTTGTCCCAGCGCGTAGAGCAGCAGCACGCCCGCGGGCAGAAAATACCAGCCCAGCGGCGCGACTGCGTAGTGCGCGATCAGCCAGCGGTTCAGGCCGATCGCGAGCAGGCCGCCGATCGCGACGCCGCCGCTCGTGATCAGGAAGTTCTCGCGCATGAAGTGCTGCAGGATGTCGCCGCGACTGGCGCCGAGCGCGCGACGCGTGCCGATCTGCTGGACGCGGCTCGCGACCCAGAAGGCCGCGGTGCCGCCGATCCCGAGCGCGGTGATGAACAAGAGCGCGCCGATGAGCCCGCCCAGCACGGTGACCACGGTGCGCTGGCCGCGATAACCGTCGGCGCGGATCTCGCCGTACGAGCGCACCGGATCGAGGATGCGCGAGGGATTCACCGCGAGCAGCGTGGGTGCGACGCGTGCGGCGACGTTATCGCGAGTCCCCGGCTGGGTGCGGATCAGGTAGAACGCCTCGGGCAAGTGGATGCGCGCAGCGATCAGCAGCGAGTTCTCGTGCATGTCGTTGCGCGGCCACGCGGACTGCAGCCGATCCACCATGCCGACGATCGTGAGCGGCGGGTTGATGCGCGAGTAGACCTGCTTGCCGATCGGCGACTCGCCGGGGAACAGGATCGCGGCGAGCGATCGACTGATCAGCGCGGTGGTGACGGCGCCGTGCAGCGTCGAGTCGATGTCGCCGACGTCGGCTTCGACGAGGCTGCGGCCTTCGGCCAGCGCGACGCCGAACGCCGGCGGCAAGGTCTGATCGCCGTAGTAGAGCGCGGTGTGGACCGCAGGACCGGACGCGCCGAGCGGCTTCGCGCCCACGCCCGTGCGCCAGCCTTCTTCGCCCAGGGGCAGCGCGTTCACGCGCGACGCAGACGCGACCCCCGGCAGCGCGCGCAACGCGGCGAGATCGGCGTTCGATTGCGCGGGCGAGATTGCGCTGCCATCGAGCGGCAGCGTGTGCACGCTGAGCAGATTGGGCTCGTCGAGACCGCTCGGGCGCAGCATCTGATTGAGCTGGTCGCTGGCGATCGAGCCGGCGTTGACCACGATCGCGAGCGTCAGCGCGACCTGGCCGGCGAGCAGCATGGGTCCGATCCGCGCGCGCATCGCCGGTTGCGCTTTCATCGCTACTCGGATTTGAGGAACGTCGCCGGAACGGTGCGGCAGACGCGCCACGCCGGAATCGCGCCCGCGACGAGCGACACCGCGATCGCGAGCACGACGGTTGCGCCGATCATGCTGGGATCGAGCAAGCGCGCGTGCGCCAGATCCGGCGCGAGCCGCTGCATCGCCGCCGAGCCGCCGAACGTGAGCAGCAGCCCGATCAGCGAGCCGCACAGCCCGATCACGCCCGCTTCGGCGAGATAGCGCAGGAAGATCTGATTGCGCGTCGCCCCGAGCGCGCGGTGCACGCTCACTTCACGCACGCGCGCCAGGAATTTCGCGAGGAGCAGGCCGGCGGTGTTGATCAGGCAGACGGCGAGGAACGCGAACGAGAGCAGCGTCTGCAGCCGCACGTCCGACGACACGGCCGCCTGCGATCTCAGCCATTCCGCGACGGTGCGCAAGCGGTTGTGCATCGGCTGCGGGAAGCGTCCGAGCGCCTTCTGATCGGCGACGTAGCGCTCCATGAGCGTGCGATAGGCGGCGACTTCATCGGGCGATCCGAGCTCGACCCACAGATTGAGCCACACGCATTCCGATTGCTGGAAGCCGGCGAACGGGCCCGCGTACGAGGGCCAGCAGTCGTTGTTCAGCGCGCGCATCTGCTGGGCGATGCCGAACGCGAACGGCAGCCACAGATCGGGCTCCGGCGCGCCCACGCCGGCGGCGTAATCGTAGAAGCGCGGCTGCGGATGCCAGGCTTCGGTGACGCCGATGACGGTGAAGCGCTGCCCGCCGATGCGCAGATGCTTGCCGACGCTGTTGGCGCCGCCGAACGCGCGCTCGTTGAGCTCCCGCGAGAGCACCACCACGAGATCGCCGCGCTCGTCGGTCGCGGCATCCCAGCCGCCGCCGTAGCGCATCGGCACGTCGAACATCGGGAAGAGATCGGCGGTGGTGAACATGACGGTCGCCAGCGTCGGCGAAAGCGGCGCGTCGAGCCCCTCGAGCGCGATCTGGTTCGGATACAGCAGCACCTGACGGCGCGCCTGATGCGTTTGCCACAGCGCGGTCGCGTCGCGATAGGTGAGCTGCTTCGGCGGCTCGCCCGCCTTCTGGTATGGCGAGCCCGCCGCCATGTTGTCCATCTGCACGATGAACACGCGGCCTTCCTTGTGCGCGAGCGGATTCACGGACATCGCACGGAACACTGCGACCGACGTCATCGCCGCGCCGATGCCGAGCCCGAGCGCGACGATCATCAGCAGGCTGCGCAGCAGGTCCTGGCGCAGCGCGCGCAGCGACAGCCTCAGCGTATGCGCGAGCACGGCATCAGGCGACCGCGTGCACCGCGGCGCCGGGCTTTGCGGCGACGGTGAAGTCGGTGAGCTGGCCGTCGAGCAGATAGATGGTGCGGTTCGCGCGCTGCGCGAGCTCCTGCGAATGCGTGACCATCAGCACCGCCGTGCCGCGCGCGTTGATCTGCTCCAGCATGCGCACGACGTCGTGCGCCGCCATCGAGTCGAGGTTGCCGGTGGGCTCATCGGCGAGCAGCAGGCGCGGCTCGCCGACCAGCGCGCGCGCGATGGCGACGCGCTGCTGCTGGCCGCCCGAGAGCTGTGCGGGGAGATGGTCGGTCCGCGCGCTCAGTCCGGTCTGCTCGAGCGCTGCGGCGACGCGGCGATGGCGCTCGCGCGCCTTCAGCCGGCGATAGCGCAGCGGCAGCTCGACGTTCTCGAACACGGTCAGGTCGTGGATCAGGTTGAACGACTGGAAGATGAAGCCGAGCTTCTCGTTGCGCAGCCGCGACAGGCGCTCGTCGGAGAGATCGGAGAGATCCTCGCCGTCGAGGTGATAGCGTCCGGACTCGAAGCGCTCGAGCAGCCCGACGATGTTGAGCAGCGTGGTCTTGCCGGAGCCCGACGGGCCCATCACCGCGACGAACTCGCCCGACGCGATGCGCAGGCTCACGTCGCGCAGCGCGTGCGTCTGCACGAGCCCGCTGCGATAGACCTTGCTGACGGTGTCGAGCTCGAGCATGCGCTTTCGGTGCTTTCGCTACTGAGGCGGCGTCGCGTCGCTGCAGATCTCGTTGATGCTCCACGGCGCCAGCGCGGCTTCGGTGTCGCTCACCATGATCTCGACCGCGTCGAACGGCTTGCTGGTGACGAAGCCCTTGAAGGTCAGGCCGTCGGATTCGGTGCCCTCGAGATAGCTCGAGCCGGATTCCTGGAATGTGCCAGAGAGATAGGTGGCGATCGTCACCGCTTGCGCGGGCGGATTGAGTCCACCGGCGACGGGCGGCGTGAACAGCACCGCCGCGACCTGGCCGGCCGGGAAAACGATGCCCGACTGCGCGGTGGCACGGATCGACGGTCCCTGATCCGCGAATGAATTGGGCGCGTTCACGCTCGCCGCGGTCGACAGATCGCCGTCGGCGGCCATCTGCTCGTTGCTCACCGAGCAGCCGAGGCAGCCCGCGCCGGCGTTGTCGTTCTTGGTCACGTGCGAGGCTCCGCCTGTGATGCTGGCGCATTCGCCGGCGCTGCCGCCGCCCACGTCCTCCGTGCCTCCGCCACCAAGGCACGAGCCGAGCAGCGCACATCCCAACGCGAGCGACCAGCCCCGCAGCTTCGTAATGTCCATGGATATCCCCCGGTGCCGATAAGCGCGCCCGCCATCCATGGACTGGGCGTCATTGATTGCTCGCTTATTCTGCACGTGGACACGGGTCGCCGCAGCTTTTCAGGGGCGCGTGCAGTTATCGCCGTTCTGCACGCTGACCGGCCCGGGACACGACGGTGTATCGCCGTAGCGGTTGTCATCCTTGGTGCCTTCGTGGATGGCGGTCACCGCGACGATGGTCACGGCGGCGATGCCGGCGACCACCACCCATCCCCAGTTGCTGGACCACCAGCTGCGCTCGCGCGTCGCGTCCAGCGCCGGCGCTTCGCGATGCATCAGATCGAAGCCCGCCACGCGCAGCTCGCTTTGCCGCGACCCGAACGAATACCCAGTGTCGAGCAGTGAGATCAGCGGCGCGGTCGACGCAGCCTGCGCCTGCCGGTCGGCCGGCGTCGCCGCGTCGTCCGCGAGCGGTCGCGACACCCCGGCCGCGAGCCGCAGCGCCTGCGTGTTCGCGCGCGACTCGGTCGCGCCGAATTTCATTTCGTAACGCAGCTGCGCCGAGGGCGCGTAGTCGAGCGGTTCGGCCGCTGCGCTGCCGATGACGAGAAGCGCGGTGCATGCGATCAGGATCGTTTTCATTCTTTCAGCCCCCATTGCTGCCTTCGGAACAGAACTCCTCCACGTGCACGTCGCCGGTGCCGGGCGTCATGTCGACATAAAGCTCGATCGCGTCGAACGGCTTGGCCGTGCGTGCCCCATAGAACTGATGGTCTTCGGCGCTGCCGAGGTCGCCGGTCAGGATCGGCAGGTCCTCCTGCAGCTGGCCGGCGAGGTAAGTCCGCACGCCGATCTGGAAATCGACCATCGTCGGCCGATCGATGAACGCCCCGGGGATCGAGCCTCCGGCGAAGACCGTTCCGGCCGGCGCAGTCGCCCGCAGCGCGCCGCCGCCTTCCAGCGTCGCTGGCGCGAGCGTTGCGAAGGTGTCGAACTTGCCGTCGACCGAGAGCGCTTCGTCGCTCGCCGTGCAGCCCGCGCACGGCGTCGCCTGCACGGTGCTGCCGGCCGGCATGAAGGTGCAGCTCGGCGGAAGCGTGATCGGTGCCGGCGGCGTCAACGGGGTCAGGTCGAAACCGCGCAGCGCGGAGGTCACGGTGTTCCACGCGCCCTGTTGCATCGAAGCGATCGCGCCCGCGTACGCCGGACTGCCCGTCAGGCCAGCGCGTTCCGCCATCCACAGCGCGGTCGCCGCGCGATTGCGACGGAAGTTGTTCTGGTCGATGGCGCCGAAGCCGAGCATCCGA
>DASRHK010000088.1:0-7919 GCA_035650495.1 Nevskiaceae bacterium
CGGCATGCTGAAGGACCTCGCCAAGCGCCTGCAGGTCGACCTGAAGAAAGTGCCGTACATCGGCGACTCGCTCGCCGACGTGCAGGCCGCGCGCGCAGCCGGCTGTCAGCCCATCCTCGTGCGTTCCGGCAACGGTCGCGACACGGAGAAGGCGAACAAGCGCGAGCTGGCCGGTGTCGCGATCTACGACGATCTCGCCGCGGCGGCGACGGCGCTGATCGCGGCCTAGAGAAAACCTACCGGTCGAGCGCGCAGCACGTCCGCGGACCCGGAACAATCGGCGGATGAGCGTCAAGATCCTGGTCGTCGAGGACGATCCCTACATCCAGCGCGCGTTGTCGACGCGCTTGAAGGCATGGGGCCACCAGGTGGTCACCGCGGCCGACGCCGGCGGCGCGATCACGATCGCGCAACGCGAAGCGCCCGACGTCGCGCTGATGGACGTCTGCCTGCCCGACGGCGACGCGTTCCAGGTGATGGACTACCTGAAAGCCCTGAGCGTGACGGCGCGGTTGCCGGTGATCTTCATCAGCGCGAGCCAGCAGCCCGAGCTCGCGGATCGCGTCCGCGCGTTCGGCGGCGCGGAATTCCTGAGCAAGCCGCTCGAGGCGAAAGACCTGGAAGCCGCGATCGAGCGGGTGACCGCTGCGCGCGAGGCCGCGCACTGAGCTACCGCTGTCCGCGCTCGATCCGGACGCCGACACTCTGCGCATTGCCGATCGCGCCGGGCTTGCGCACCGTGACGCGCAGCCAGCGCAAGCCGAATCGCTTGGTCAATTCGCGCGCGAGCTCCTCGGCCATCGTCTCGATCAGCTTGTGCCGCGATCGCGCGCAGAGCGCGCTGACCGTTTCGGCGACGCTCTTGTAGTCGATCGTCTCCGCGAGCCGGTCATTGCCTGCAGCGCGCGCGACGTCGCCCGCGAGCTCGAGATCGATCACCAGCGTGCGATTGACCCGCTGCTCCCAGTTGTGCGCGCCGACGGTGGCGTCGACGCGCAGGCCTTCGATGAAGATCGTGTCGGTTTCGGTCATGCAGGCGGTGCGAGCTCGGACAAATCCCAGCGAGCGCGCGCTGCGAGCGCGCCGGTCGCGGCGATCGCGTCGGTGCGTCGGGCCCAGCCGGCGTACGCGATCATCGCCGCGTTGTCGGTGCAGAACTCGGGGCGCGGGAAGTACACCTTGGCGCCGCGCTTGGCCGCGTCGGCGACGAGGCGCTCGCGCAGTCGGCGATTCGCGCCGACGCCGCCCGCGACCACGAGCGCGCGATGACCGGTTTCGTCGAGCGCGCGGATGCACTTGATGACCAGCGTCTCGACCACTGCGTCTTCGAACTCGCGCGCGAGGTCGGCCTTGGTCTGCTCGTCCGCATTCGGCGGCAGCGCGACGAGCACCGCGGTCTTGAGCCCGCTGAAGCTGAAGTCGAGACCCGGGCGGTCGGTCATCGGTCGCGGCAATTTGAAGCGTCCGGGCTTGCCGCGCTCGGCGAGCTTCGCCAGGTTCGGGCCGCCGGGGTAGGGCAGCCCGAGCAGCTTGGCGGTCTTGTCGAACGCTTCGCCCGCCGCATCGTCGATGCTCTCGCCGAGCACCTTGTAACGGCCGACACCCTCGACGTCGACGAGCAGCGTGTGCCCGCCGGAGACGAGCAGCGCCGCGAACGGGAACGCCGGATGGTCGGCCTCGAGCATCGGCGCGAGCAGATGGCCTTCCATGTGATGGATCGGGATGGTCGGCCGATCGAGCGCGGCCGCAATCCCCGCCGCTGTTGCCGCGCCGACCATGAGCGCGCCGACCAGGCCGGGACCGGCCGTGTAGGCGACGGCGTCGATCTGGCTCGCTTCCACCTTGGCCCGCGAAAGGGTTTCCGCGAGCAGGGGATGGATGCGGCGGATGTGATCGCGCGACGCGAGCTCGGGCACGACGCCGCCGTACTGGGCATGCAGCGCGACCTGGCTGTGCAGGGTATGGGCGAGCAGGCCGCGGCTGCCGTCATACAAGGCGCAGGCGGTCTCGTCGCAGGAGGTTTCGATGCCGAGGATCAGCATGGGGGCGCATTGTAGGGCGCGCGATGGCGGGACGCCGGGACTAACGCTACAATGCCCGCCCTTTTTTCCCCTGTGGCCCCGGCGGCCCAAGAGCGAGTGAGTTTTCATGCCCAGCGTGCGAGTCCGCGAGAACGAGTCGTTTGAGGTTGCCCTGCGCCGCTTCAAGCGCACCTGCGAGAAGGCCGGCGTGCTGACCGACCTGCGCAAGCATGAGCACTTCGAGAAGCCGAGCCAGGAGCGCAAGCGCAAGCGCGCTGCCGCGGTGAAGCGCCAGGCCAAGCGCGTCTCGCGCGAATCGACGCGGCGTACCCGGCTGTATTGATTCCGTTCCCTCTCTCTCCACTGGGAGGGGCTTGATTCGAGGGCCTCTGCGCATGCAGAGGCTCTTTTGTTTTTGGAGGAAGACATGTCCGAGCTGAAGGCGCGCATCCAGGAAGACGTCAAGACCGCGATGAAGAGCGGCGACAAGCTCAGGCTCGGCGTGCTGCGGATGCTGACCGCGGAGATCAAGCAGCGCGAAGTGGTCGACTCGATGGAGATCACCGACGCGGTCGTCATCGCCGCGATCGAGAAGATGATCAAGCAGCGCCGCGAAGCCGAGACGCAGTTCCGCGCGGGCGCGCGGCCGGACCTCGCGGAAAAGGAAGCGGCCGAGATCCAGGCGCTCGCGGCTTATCTGCCGCAGCAGCTCGGCGACGCCGAAGTGGCCGCGCTGATCGGACAGGCGATTGCCGAGACCGGCGCCGCCGGCATCAAGGACATGGGCAAGGTGATGGGCTGGCTCAAGCCCAAGGTCGCCGGCCGCACCGATATGGGCAAGCTGTCGGGTCTGATCAAGGCGAAGCTGGGATAGGCTAGCGGGGCATGTCCCGCATTCCCGATTCGTTCATCCAGGACCTGCTCGCGCGGTCCGACATCGTCGACATCATCGGCTCGCGCATCGAGCTCAAGCGTGCGGGCCGCGAGTATCACGCGCTCTGCCCGTTCCACAACGAGAAGTCGCCGTCGTTCACGGTGTCGCCAAACAAGCAGTTCTTCCACTGCTTCGGCTGCGGCAAGCACGGGACCGTCATCGCGTTTCTGATGGAATACGACCGCCTGCCGTTTCCCGAAGCCATCGAGGAGCTCGCGCGGATCGCTGGAGTGGAAGTCCCGCGCGAAGGCGGCAACACGCCGAACCGCGCGGTGCTCGAAGGTCCGCTCGACGCGCTCGCCGGCGCTGAGCGCTTCTTCCGCGAGCAGCTGCGCAAGTCGCAGCCGGCGATCGAGTACCTGAAAGGTCGCGGCATCACCGGCGAGACCGCGAAAGCGTTCGGCATCGGCTTCGCGCCGGACTCGTGGGACGCGCTCGCGAAGTTCTTCGGCGATCCGACGCATGCGATGGCCGCCGGCTTGCTGAAGAAGAGCGGGGATCGCGTCTTCGACGTGTTCCGCAATCGCATCATGTTCCCGATCCGCGATACGCGCGGACGGGTCATCGCCTTCGGCGGCCGCACGCTCGCCAACGATCCGGCGAAGTACCTCAATTCGCCGGAGACCGCGCTGTTCCACAAGGGGCGCAACCTGTTCGGGCTCTATGAGGCGCGGCAGTCGCTGAAATCGACGCTGCCGTACCTGCTGGTGGTCGAGGGCTACATGGATGCAGTGATGCTCGCGCAGCACGGCTTCCGCAACGTCGTCGCGACGCTCGGTACCGCGACGACGCGCGATCACCTCAATCTCATGTTCAAGAGCACACCGCGCATCGTGTTCTGCTTCGACGGCGACCGCGCCGGCCGCGCTGCTGCATGGCGCGCGCTCGATCAGGCGTTGCCGGAGATCGCCGAAGGCCGCGAATTCCGCTTCATGTTCCTGCCCGACGGCAAGGACCCCGACGAGCTCGTACAGGAGATCGGAGCCGATGCGTTCGGCAATCGCGTCGAGCAGGCGATCTCGCTCGCGGACTATCTGCTCGACGAGCTCAAGAAGCAGGCGAATCCGGCGACGCTCGAGGGCCGCGCGAAGTTCGTGACACTCGCGAAGCCGTTCCTCGGCAAGATGCGCGAAGGGCCGTTGCGCGAGCTCATCACCGACGAGGTCGCCAAGCTCGCGCGCATGAGCCGCGCCGATTTCACGATTCCCGCGCCGAAGGCGGTTGCCCCGCGGGAGCCCGCCGCTCCGACCAGTCAGGCGACGCTGACGCTGGCAAAGCCGGTCCGCGACGCGCTGCGCTGCCTGCTCGAGCAGCCTGAACTTGCCGGGGGGCTTGCCGATATAGAGATCGTCGAGGATGCCGGAGCATCGGGACTTGAAGTGTTGCTCGCCGTCGCCAGATTCCTGTCCGAGCATGGCCGAGTGAGCGCGGCGCAGCTGATCGAGCTCTGGCGCGACCGTCCGGAGGCTCCGATCATCTCCCGATTGGCCGCGGAAGCGGTCGAGCCAGGGCAGGGTGATCCCAGCCAGATCCTGGCGGAAGCCTGGGCGCACCTGAGGCTGCAGGGGCAGAAGGCCCGCGTGGCCCGGCTGCTCAAGGCTTCTGAGCAGCGCAGCCTGTCCGGTTCCGAGACCGCGGAGCTGCAGCGGCTCACCCAGCAACTTGCCCGCCGTTGAGCGGGTCTAAGACCGCCTTGTGGTAAACTGTCAAGTTCCGCGTAACCCGTTGTTCCTCCCGCCCCCTTTGCCGCCCGACTCGATCCTATGAGCGTCGAAAAACAGTCCCAGATGAAAACCCTGATCACGCTCGGCAAGGAGAAGGGCTACCTGACCTTCGCCGAGGTGGCGGACCACCTGCCGGAGATCGTCGACACCGAGCAGATCGAAGACGTCATCGGGATGATCCAGAGCATGGGCATCGCGGTGCACGACGAGGCGCCGGACGAGGATTCCCTGCTGCTCGCCGAGCCGACCGCGGCCGCCGCGGAAGAGGATGAGGATGAAGTCGAGGAAGCCGCCGCCACGCTCGCGGCGCTCGACGACCAGTTCGGCCGCACCACCGATCCGGTCCGCATGTACATGCGCGAGATGGGCAGCGTCGAGCTGCTCGATCGCGAGGGCGAGATCCGCATCGCCAAGCGCATCGAGGAAGGCCAGAACGAGGCCATGTACGCGATGGCGCAGTACCCGGAGACGACCGCGATCCTGCTCGAGGCGCACGACGCCGTGAAGCAGCAGAAGCGCCGGCTCGCCGACGTCATCACCGGCTTCTTCGATCCCAACGCGCCGATCGCGGCTGAGGAGCCGATGCCGGAGATCGACGAGGACGAGGACCTCGACGACGAGAAGGGCGAGGGCGACGAGGAGGAGGAAACCGTCGACACTGGCCCGGATCCGGAAGAGGCGAAGAAGAACTTCGACAAGCTGCAGAAGCTGTTCGACACCGCCTGGGACTCGATGGAGCGTCTCGGCACCGACAGCAAGAAGACGCAGCAGCGTCGCGATGCGCTCGCCGAGCACATCATGACCTTCCGCATGTCGCCGAAGATCGTCGACGAGATCACCAACAACCTGCGCAACAAGGTCGACCAGATCCGCGAGATCGAGCGCGGGATCATGCTGCTGTGCGTCGACGTCGCCGGCATGCCGCGCAAGGAATTCCTCGAGAAGTTCGTCGGCCACTCGACCGATCCGAATCTCGTCGCGCGCATCGTGCGCACCGGCAAGAAGTACGTGAAAGCGGTGTCGGGCCACAAGGACGACATCAAGAACCTGCAGGAGCAGCTGCGCCAGATCGAAGCAGAGAACCTGCTGTCGATCGAGGAGATCCGCGATCTCAACCGTCGCGTCTCCGTCGGCGAGGCCAAGGCCCGCCGCGCCAAGAAGGAGATGGTGGAGGCGAACCTGCGTCTCGTCATCTCGATCGCGAAGAAGTACACCAATCGCGGCCTGCAGTTCCTCGACCTGATCCAGGAAGGCAACATCGGCCTGATGAAGGCGGTCGACAAGTTCGAATACCGCCGCGGCTACAAGTTCTCGACCTACGCGACCTGGTGGATCCGCCAGGCCATCACCCGCTCGATCGCCGACCAGGCGCGCACCATCCGCATCCCGGTGCACATGATCGAGACGATCAACAAGCTGAACCGCATCAGCCGCCAGATGCTCCAGGAGATGGGGCGCGAGCCGACGCCCGAAGAGCTCGCGCAGAAGATGGAGATGCCCGAGGACAAGGTCCGCAAGGTGCTCAAGATCGCCAAGGAGCCGATCTCGATGGAGACGCCGATCGGCGACGACGAGGATTCGCATCTCGGCGATTTCATCGAGGACGTCGCCGCGGTGTCGCCGCTCGAGTCGGCGACCAGCGAGTCGCTGCGCGAAGCCACCCATCAGATCCTCGCGTCGCTGACGCCGCGCGAAGCCAAGGTGCTGCGCATGCGCTTCGGCATCGACATGAACACCGACCACACGCTGGAAGAGGTCGGCAAGCAGTTCGACGTCACCCGCGAGCGCATCCGCCAGATCGAGGCCAAGGCGCTGCGCAAGCTGCGCCATCCGAGCCGCGCGAATTACCTGCGCAGCTTCCTCGACGGCGAATAAGCGCGATCCGCTGCAAAGAAAAAGCCCCGCATCGCGGGGCTTTTTTCATCGCGTCGCCGTTCAGGGCGACATGACCGGTCCGAGGTTCAAGCGCACGCCGACGCGCACGTCGTAGAGCCGATCCTTCGACTCGTTCTCGCCGTTGCCGTCGAGATGCGAGATGCGATAGTCGGCGAACGCGGCGATGTACTTGGTGAACGAGAACGCGCCGCCGATGAGGAATTCCGGCCCGTCGATCGTGTCGCCATTGGCGGTGAGACGGACATAGCCAACCTCGCCGAACAAATTGAGCGGCGGGATCACGTCGAAGGTCACGCGCGCGTGCAGGCCGAAGCCGTCGGCGCTGTCCGCCTTCTCGGGATCGAGCCGGATGTATTCGCCGTAGACCGCGGCACGCGCCTTGTCCGGCGAGCTCTCGATACCGCCGCCGGCACGGTACTCGTTGATGTGCCCGCTGGAATTGCTGTCGCTGTAATTGTTGTGCTGGAACTCGCCGTTGACGAAGAACAGCTGACCGAGCGGAACCGTCGCGTGGACGCCGACGCCGTCGCCGCTCACCGACTCCTCCGGAAATCCCGGCGAAGATTCCTTGATCTGCGCCGACGGCACGTAGTACGCGTCGACGAAGCCGTCTGCCGCCGACCACGCCGGCAGCGCGGGCGCGATCAATCCAACCAGGACCCCAAGTCTCCTCAGCATGTCGTTCCCCGTCTTAGTCGTAGTTGAAGCGCACGCCGGCGAAGTAGCGATGGTCCTTCGCCTGCTTGAAATATTCGTAGCCGGCCGTGAAGCACACGCCGTAGCCCGGGCAGCCGAGACCCTGGATGCCGAAAGCGACTTCGTCGCTGTCGAAGATGTGCAGATAGCGCACGGTCGGGATCGCCTCGAAATAATCGAAGTTCGCGCGCACGCCGCCCTTCACCTGATAGCCGTTGCTGTACTGATCGTCGTAGACGCCCTTGAAGTCCTCGCGGTTCTTCAGGTCGGAGTAGACGAAGTCGGCGCCGAGGAAGGCGTCGAGGCGATTGCGCACGAGCGGCAGGCGCCCTTCGAGGCCGCCGGTGACGGTCTGCTGCTCGACGCGGCCGTTGATGAGGCCCTGCTGGAAGCGGTCGCTGACGAGCCACTGATAGCTCGCGTCGAACACGAGATACGGCGCGATCAGTGCGGAGAACTGGAAGTCGGCGCCCTGATAGTCGAACCGCGGATCGTCGCGGTGGACACCGACGTAATCGAGCTGGATGTAATCGTAGGAGGGCGTCGCGGCGAGCGCGGTCGTCGAAGCAGCCATCAGCAAGCCCGCCAGCAAAGTCGCGCTTCTCATGAGGTCCCCCGTTCGCTATTGTGAAAACGATACTAGCCTAA
>DASRHK010000089.1:0-3313 GCA_035650495.1 Nevskiaceae bacterium
ACTTCACGTCGAACCGCGCCGACGAAACCGCGCTCGAAGCGGGATTGCCGCTCGCGTGGCAGAAGAAGCTCTGGGCTGCGGCTGGTGTCAGCCGGCTTTCCGACGTCTCCAACACGCGCAAGGCGCCGACCATCGGGTTTCCGGTAGAGATTGACTACTACCCGGTCCGCGGGCTCGAGCTCATGGTCCACGCCAATTTCAACAAGGACGACAATTACGTGGGCTTCGGCATCGGCGGCGCGATCGGCCGGCAGCGCGCGCAATGAAACTTCGGGTACGGAATATGCTCCAACCGGGCAGATGCGTGCGGAAGTCATCACTCTTCGCGATGGGAGCCCGGCGCCGGCAACGGTCGCTGCGGGCATCACCGGCGTCGTGCTCGCGCCCGGCGGCGACCAGCGGTTCGCGGGCGTCGACAAGGGCCTGATCCCGATCGGCGGGCGCGCGCTGATCAAGCGCGTGCTCGAGCAGCTCCTGAAGCAGGTCAAGCAGATCGTCATCGTCGCCGGCCGCAATTCGATGCTGTACTCGGCCTACGGCTATCGCGTTCTGCCGGCGGGCCAGGAAAACCCCAATCCCCTTTCGGCGATGGCCACCGCACTGGCCGTCGTCGACACCACGCATGCGCTGTTCGTCCCCGCCGACGCCGGACGCCTGCCGGCCGATCTCGGCGCGCGGCTGTGGCAAGCGCATTCGCAGCGCGACGGCGCGCCCTGCGTGGTCTTGAGCGCGGATGGCGCACTGCCCGAATGCTGCCTGATCGCACGCTCGGAGCGCGCGTCGATCGAGCAGGCGCTCGCCGCCGGACGCTCCTTGACCGAATGGCTCGCCTCGCGAAAAGCGGTGGAAGTCGACTTCCGCGAATGGCCGCCGCTGTTCTGGGGCCTGTCCTCGCCCAAGGACGTCGCGACGCTCGAGGACGCGCTGCTGCGCTGATTCGCGGTATATTTTCCGCATCACTTCAGCACGGAGCGCGCGCATGTTCAGGTCCGTCCGTTTCGCTCTCGCGGGACTGTGGCTGCTGCCGCTGGCCGCGCACGCCGATCTCCTCGTCATCCCCGAAGGCGCCGCGTCGACGACGCCGGTCGACAAGCCCGACAAGGGCATGAGCATGGGCCAGGTCGTCGCCAGGTTCGGCGAGCCGACCAACAAGCACTCGCCCGTGGGCGGCGCCAGCAAGGTGCAGCCGCCGATCACGCGCTGGGACTATCCGCAGTTCACCGTGGTGTTCGAGCACGATCACGTGATCGACGCAGTCGTCCCCGATCAACCCGCGAAGGTCTATCCGACGGAAGAGCTGAAGCCCGTCTCGCCCAGCGAGGTGCCGGCCGACGCCGCGGCACCGACGCCGACGCCCTGAAGCAGATTCTCCCCGCCGAGTGGGCCCCGCAATGGGGCGTGATGCTCACCTGGCCTCGGCCCGACGGTGACTTCGCCGACGTTTTCCCGGACGTCGAAAAGAATTTCATTGCGATCGCCGTCGCCATCGCGCGCTTCGAGCGCGTGCTGATCGGCTGTCACGGGAATCCCGCGCAACTGCAGCGGCGCTTGATCGATGCGGGCGTGCTCGCCTCGCGGCTGCACGTCGCCGACGTCCAGAGCAACGACGTCTGGGCGCGCGATCACGGCCCGATCACGGTGCTGCGCGACGGCAAGCTCGTGCACCTGGATTTCCAGTTCAACGGCTGGGGCGGCAAGTTCGACGCGTCGCTCGACAACCAGATCACGCGGCGGCTCGTGCAGGACGGTCTGTTGCCGGCGCCGATCGAGACCGTCGACTTCGTGCTCGAAGGCGGCGGCATCGAAGTCGACGGCGCGGGCACGATGCTCACGACCGAGCGCTGCCTGCTCGCGCCGACGCGCAATCCGCGCTTCGGCAAGGCCGACATCGAGACGAAGCTGAAGAGCTGGTTCGGCCTCACGCGCGTGCTGTGGCTGAAGCACGGCGATCTCATGGGCGACGACACCGACGGGCACATCGACACCATCGCGCGCTTCTGCGACGCGTCGACCATTGCGTTTCAGGCTTGCGACGATCGCGGCGACGCGCACTACGAAGACTTGCGCGCGATGGCGCAGGAGCTCGCCGCGTTCCGCCGCAGCGACGGTCAGCCGTACAAATTGATCCCGCTGCCGCTGCCCAAGCCGATCCACGATCGTCACGGCAAGCGCCTGCCCGCGGGCTACGCGAATTTCCTGATCGTGAATCGCGCCGTGCTGGTGCCGACCTACGGCGACGACAACGACGCCGTCGCGCTCGCGCGCCTGAAGCCCGCGTTCCGCGATCGCGACGTGATCGGCGTCGACTGCCGCGCGCTGATCAACCAGTACGGCAGCCTGCACTGCGTGACGATGCAGATCCCGCAATGAGAGCGCGGCTCGCCGCGGCGTTGCTGATCGCGGCAGTCGCGCCCGCGCTCGCCAAGGCGCCGCCGGAGGAAGTGGCGCGGCTGCACACGATCCTGACGCCGATTGGCGCCGAGCGCGCCGGGAATCCGGAAGGGATCATCCCGAACTGGACTGGCGGACTCGCGAGCCCGCCGCAGTGCTATCAGGGCGTCGGCCATCGGCGCTGCGATCCCTTCCCCGATGACAAGCCGCTGTTCACGATCACTGCGCAGAATGTCGAGCGCTTCCGCGACCGGCTCTCCGCAGGCGAAGCCGAGATGCTGCGCAAATATCCGTCGACGTACCGGATCAACGTCTATCCGACGCGGCGCACGGCGGCGTATCCGGAGTTCATCTACGACGCGACGCTGAAGAACGCGGTGAATGCGGAGTTCGTCGGCGTCGGCGACAGCATCATCCGCGCGACCGCGGGCGTGCCCTTCCCGATCCCGCATTACGGCATCGAGCCGGTGTGGAACCACAAGCTGCGCTACCGCGGACCGGGTCTGCGCCGATACAACGAGCAGGTCGTCGTCAGCGAGACCGGCAGCTTCAGCGTGCTGCGCACGCGCGAAGACGTGCGCTTCGCGCACAGCGTGCGCGGCGCGACGACGGAGTCGCTCAACAACGTGATGGCGTATTTCCTGCGGATCACCGTCGCGCCGAAGCGCTTCGCCGGCAACATCACGCTGATCCACGAGACGCTCGATCAGGTGAAGGAGCCGCGCCGGCAGTGGGAGTTCAATCCCGGCCAGCGACGCATGCATCGCTCGGCGACGTTCGGCTACGACAATCCCGCCGTCGCTGTCGACGGCCTGCGCACCTACGATCAGGGCGACGTCTTCAATGGCGCCACCGATCGCTACATCTGGAAGCTGCTCGGCAAGCGCGAGGTGTTCATTCCCTACAACGCGTACCGGCTGCA